>JAFGOZ010000673.1 GCA_016926235.1 Bacteroidales bacterium
AAACATTTTGGAAAAAATTCAATTTCATCTGCCCTTAAAATAGTTATTGATATTGCCCTGGCAGTTGAATTATTAACCATTGCAATCATGCTTTGGCAAACCTTTGTATTTCTTCCCTCGCACAACAATCAGGACAAGTTTTTATTTTTTGCCTTCTTATCGAAATCTGTTTTTGGTATTATATCATTCCTAATTACACTTCAACTGAGAAAACTTATTAGCTCCTTTAAAAGGGAAGCGTTTTTTGAACTCATTAATGTAAAAAGAATTCAAAGCATATCCTTATTATTATTCCTGTACGTTGTTTGTGATGTTATTTTATCGCTAACAAATCCCAACCTTCATTTATTTGAGGGAATTTCCAAAACGATAGGAAATATTCCCTTTGTAACAGCATTTTTAAGTATTGTTTATACTGTTAACTTTAAAATACTTTTTCTTGCAGCGGTTATTTTTGTTATATCAAGGGTATTTAAAAATGGATATGAATTAAAAGAACAAGCAACTTTAACAATATAAAAATGGCGATAATAATTAATCTCGATGTAATGCTTGCCAAAAGGAAAATGAGGCTGAATGAATTATCCGAAAAAGTCGATATTACAATATCTAATCTGTCTATATTAAAACAAGGTAAAGCAAAAGCAATAAAACTATCAACACTAAATTCAATTTGTAAAGCACTGGATTGTCAACCCGGGGATATTCTTGAATATCAGGCTTCAGATTCTGCTTGAAATATAAATTATCATGCAGGTGCTACTTCCTATTTTTTATAAAGAAAATCATTAAGTTCTTCAGCAGTAAAATTCTCAATTGTATTCACAAAATTTACTTGTGTTTCCATATTGAGACCCCGGAACACATCACCGACTCTATCAGGATATTTTTTCATGAACTCACTGATTATCAAACTTTTTTCTTTAGAAATATGATTTAAAACAAATTCAAGACATGTTTCTAAAACACTCTGACATACAAAAATCTCATTTTTATATTTTGAATAAATTTCGGGATAAGATTCTCTTAAAGCAATTAACGCTAAAGAATCATTGGCCATTGTATACAACGAATAGGAATAGTTTATACTATTGTTATCAATATTTCCTCCGGTATATTTAACAAGTATCTTTCCAATACTTATTATTTTACCTTCATTAAAAATGTATTTTTGGTGCTTTTTTACAAAATTATCCTTTAACTCTTCTACTTTTTTTTCCAGTAATAAACTGTTAGAAGCAGATGAAGGTTCTTCGTATTTACAATTCAATTCATAAATCCCCGTATCCCCAATAATACTGATAAATTTGAATTTTCTATACCTGTTTCTCGGAAGGAATTGCTTTGATATATAAAAATCCCTATGGTCTTCTTCGGAGTCCAGACACACCTCTACGCCATTAATATTAGAACTTTCAAGAGAGGTGTAATCATATTCAACCAGTCCGACTATTAGTATTTTATCATCAGGTAGATCATCAGTGGAAATGACTTTTTTACCAGAAATACAACTTATAAAAAGACTCATCATAACGACTGATGTTGAAATAAGGATTTTTTTCATGTATTAGTGTTTAATCTATTTACAGCACCAATTTAGTACAAGAATTGATTTAATTCTAATTAATCTCATTATAAAATGTCACATTGATATTAAAAGGTAAAAGGTATTACTTATTACACTTTTTTTTTAACCCTCAATAAATCAATTTCATCGTCTTCATTCTAATTATTCTGAAATTCCTACTATACCACATTTGTACGTGATTAACTATTTAGTTCGTTCTGAATTATTTCTATAACATTCCGTTCAATATTCAGTACTTTCTTTAAACATTCAATCTGCTTGTTAATTATTTCATTTGACCAATCTTTTGGCTTTGAACTGAAACCTGGAAGAATATTATTCTTTATATCAGAAAGTATCTCTGCTTCTTTTTTGTAATTGTCAATTATTTTCCCTCCCCTTTTTAAGTTTAAAGCCTCATTGATTATATTAAAGTATTTACCCGCCGAGTGTCTTGAATCATACAATGAATTGAAAAGTATTATATTTTCTTCTATTTTATCAAAGCTTTTGTTAACCGGGAGGTCTGTATATTTTTGTAAAGCCTCTATCCACTTATTAAATGCTTTAAATCCACTATAGTATTCCTCAAAAACTTCTGTTTTGGCAAGTTGCACAGCAATTTTGAGTGAATTTATGAACATCTCCTTAATATTCAGGGGTTCGCCTTTTTCTCCAATGAAGAATGATAACCATGGAGCATGCTCTGCAAGAGAATAATCATCCGAATTATCAAAATATGTTCTGCATAAAATGCCCGGCTTATTTTTCAGGTATCCGGTAATGATTCCCCATTCCGGACAAACTTTCAGATTTATGGCAACAATTGGTTTACCATTATTTATCTGTGCTATAATTTTCTGGTATAATGATTTTATTTCCTCAAAATTCTTATCATCAATTATATGCAAATTACATGTGTATCCTAGAGATTTGAATAATACCTTCGAAACATCAAATCCTGTTGTAGAGTCAGCAGAACTGGGACAAAATTCAGGGTGAAAATGTATGCGAAAAGCCGCACCTGAAATACCCATTAGAAAATCATACGTATAATCTTCCCCAAGTGAGTTTAGGGTCAATTGTGCTGATCGTATAAAACTATTGTCCGTATTCTTACCCCATTCAAGGCGAGGGATATTGTCAATGTAAACTTTGTCCTTTATTTCTTTTATATTTGATTTCATGACATTTTAAGTATTAACATAGTTTTAATTTTGCCCGGAAACAGTATAGTATCTTGCATGCATCACTAAGCATCAATATTATATCAATATTCTTCTTATTTTTAATATTTCATAAAATTTATCTTTATAACTATCCGAAATAGGAATTAATTCTTTCCCAATTCGTATGCGGTTTCTTTCAATATTCTCGATTTTTGAAATAGCTACAATATAAGAATTATGTACTCGTTGAAAATCATTAGAGGGCAATACTTCCAATAAATTCCTGAAAGTTTGCAAAGTCATAATTTTCCTGTCAGATGTATGAATCTGTAAATAATCTCTCATTCCCTGAATGTATAGTATATCCTTTAGCATGACTTTCTCAATTCTGTATTCCGTTTTTACGAAAATATAATCGTTCCTTATATCGCTCTTCACTTCTTTTAACTGATTATAAACCTTATCCACAGATATTAAGAAACGTTCAAATGTAAATGGCTTCAAAAGATAATCAGCTACATTTAATTCATATCCTTTCAATGCATACGCATCATAAGCAGAAGTAATTATCACATTTGGTTTATTCTGCAAAGACTTCAGGAATTGTATTCCTGAAAGTTTTTTCATCCTTATATCAAGAAAAATAAGGTCAACAATATTTTCTTTCAAATACCCAATAGCATCAACGGCATTGTCAAATCCCTTTAATAAATTCAGATAATCGACCTGCTCAATAAATTCCATTATTTTCTTTAAAGCAAGAGGCTCATCTTCAATGACAATACAATTAATCTTCATTAAGTTCTATTTTTAAATTCACTTTAAAAATTGAATTTTCTGAGTTGATTGACAACTCATGCTTGTTTTTATAAATCAAATTTAATCGTTTTTTTACAGTTTCTAAACCAATACCATGAACCTTGTCTTTATCCGTATCTGATTTATCAAACTGGTTTTCACATACAAAAGTTAATATCCCATTCTCTATCCTGATTTCAATTTGTATTCCGTTTTCAATACTTGAATCAACCGAGTGTTTAAAGGCATTTTCAACAAAAGGGATTATAACCATCGGGGCAATTTTAATTCCTTTGTAATTCCCAACAATATTATATTTCAAAAACTTTTCGTTTTTTAACCTTAGTTGTTCAAGAGATAAATAGTTTTCCAGGTGTTTTATTTCTTTTTGTAATTCTACTACATCTGATTTAGCATCTTGTAACATATACCGCATAATATCCGATAGTTTAACCAATGATTTTGAAGCCTTTTCCTGGTTATCATAAATCAGTGTATCAATATTATGAAGCGTATTAAACAGGAAGTGGGGATTTAATTGTACTTTCATTAAGTTAAGCTCACTTGTTAGATTTTGCTTTTCTAACTGGTCATGCAGTTTTTTCTGTTCGATCCAGCCAAAAATACTCCGAAAGCTGGCACCTAAAATCAGGAACAAATTTAAGAATGCAAACAGAAATAACGCCTGCATTATAGCGCTTGACCTGAATCCGTCATCCATTATACTCATTGCTAATGGAAATAATACGCCAAAGAAAACCGAAATAATGATAAATACTTTTCTTTTTTGACGTTTAAATAAATAAGGCGTTATAAAATATCCAAAATAGAATGGAATTGAAAGCATAAATGTAACCCATCCTGACCGTATATAGAGACCAGTATCTGTATAAGGATTATAACCTGCTTTTTGGGGAAAACCTCCGAAAGCATCCATAATATTAAAGAAAGTGAGAAAGACTAATAACCACAGGAACAAATGAACTAATATAACTTTTAGCTTTTTCATCACTATTAAATTTAATGAAACCATACTTCAAAAGTCATCCATTTCATTGTTTTTTAAAAACATTTTATACACTTTCAAATTTTGAATCGACAATCGGGGATTTTATATCTATGCTTTCGGATAATGTAATTTTGAATTATACTTATCTATGCGCTTCTTCAAGATGCATATTCTTTATTAATAAGATCCATATGCGTGACTTTAAGAAACATATTCTTTATCATCAGATCAATGTTCATGACCCTGAAATGTACATTCTTAATCATGAGACTCAAATGCGCTACTCAAGTTCCATATTCTTTTCGATAAGATTCAAATGCGCAACCCTGAGATGTAAATGCGTCAACTCAAACTGCAAATGTGTCAGTCTTGAATACAAATGCTTGACCTTAAGATGCATTTTCATTAACATGGGTATAAAAACATAAATTATTAATACCATTTGGAGAATTGATCAAAGCATAAAATAAAGAGAGGCTGTCACGGCCTTACTGACAGCCTCTTAAAGGGTTGTGGTTGCTAACCTAATTCACCCTATGATTATGAAACGTGCTGTTTTAAGCTGTATATGCACGATTCATATCGATATGATATTAAAAAGTCAACTATTGACTCTATTTTGCAAGCTTCCATTCACTTTTATCAAGCATCCAGCTCTCCAGCTCAACTTTGGATTCTGATGTTTCAGTTACATTAATAAAACTATCCATGTCAAGCATCCACTTTTCAAGTTTTATTGCTGGTTCGTTAACCACTTCAGTTAAAACTTCAGATTGATCCGGAATCATTGGATCGTTATTATTTATGTTTGTATTTGCAGAAACTGTAATACTTACGATTACTAATGCTAAAATTGTTAATATTGTTTTCATAGTTTTTATTTTTTATTCTGTTTTCAAGTAAATTACATAATGCGTGCCAAAGTTTATACAAAGCTCATTATCTGTGTGTTATAAATATTATTCATCACTCCATTTGTCTTATATTTGACCGATCCTGCAACAAAAAGTGTTCGAATATGAACAATCTTTTCGCTACTCAAGTTTTAAATTAAAAATTTTCAAATACTAGTAACATTAATTTTTATCAAGTGCAGATCGAAGTAAAAGGTTTTAAGCCAAAGATACAGGAGTCATTTTTATATTGAAAATTTTAAAATCACCTTATCATTTTATTTATATACCTTTGCCACATAAATTGTTGATGGAATTATGCATGAAGAATTAAACCTGGTTGTACCTCCTGCTGTTGCCATTTCCCATAACGATATAAAGCAATTTGTTGCAAGAAAAACGGGGCACAATGAGAATGAAATTACGCATATCATCATCAGAAAAAAATCAGTTGACGCGAGGAATCAAAATATTAAAATAAACCTTTCCCTCACGGTTTATATAAATGAAAAATATTTCGCTCCCCAAACAGAGGTTTTACATCTGCAAAAAGTAAATAACAAACCTCCCGTAATAATTGTAGGTGCTGGCCCTGCGGGTCTTTTCGCAGCCCTGCGCATAATTGAATTGGGATGTAAACCAATTATCATTGAAAGAGGCAAAACAATTTCGGAGCGAAAAAAGGATATAGCAGCCATTCACCGGAACCACCAGATAGATCCGGACTCAAATTATTGCTTCGGTGAAGGTGGTGCTGGAACTTTCTCAGATGGCAAGCTATATACCCGCTCGAAGAAGAAAGGTGAGAATGCAAGGATACTTGAAATTTTTCATGCTCATGGAGCACAGAACGAGATACTATACGAGTCGCACCCTCATATAGGATCAGATATATTACCCCGTATAATAAAAAATATACGTTCAACGATTCTTGATGCGGGCGGAGAATTTATTTTTGGGGAGCGGGTAATAGATTTTTATATAAAAAATGGAACAATAGCAGCGATCAATACACATAAAGGAACCAGAATAGAAACAAAAGCAGTAATCCTGGCAACAGGGCATTCTGCCAGAGATATATATGAATTGATTCATTCTAAAGGCCTGGTTTTGGAAGCCAAACCTTTTGCGGCTGGTGTGCGAGTGGAACATCCCCAGGATTTGATAGATAATATTCAATATCACCGTAGCAAGCAAATGCAGTACTTACCTCCGGCAAACTACAACCTGATAACTCAAGTAGACGAACGAGGGGTATACTCATTTTGTATGTGCCCGGGAGGTTATATCGTACCTTCAGCTACATCTCAAAATGAAGTGGTTGTGAATGGTATGTCATCATCCCAAAGAAATACCCCATTTGCCAATTCAGGTATAGTAGTAGAAATAAAACCCGAAGATTGCAGGGAATTTGAAAGCTCAGGTCCCCTGGCACTCCTAAAATATCAACAACATTTGGAAAAACTGGCCTGGTTAAACGGAGGTAGCGGACAAACTGCACCCGCACAGCGCTTACACGATTTTATTACCGGGAAGCTCTCGCCTAACCTTCCCCCAAATTCATATATACCGGGACTTTCATCTTCACCCATGCATTTTTGGTTACCAGAAAGCATAAGTCAACGTTTAAGGAAAGGATTTCAACAATTTGGAAAAAAAATGCACGGATTTATTACCAATGAAGCCCTTGTTGCCGGGGTTGAGTCACGCACCTCGTCTCCAATTCGCATCCCAAGGGAGGAAGAGACACTACAACATCCGCAGATTAAGGGTCTTTTCCCTGCAGGTGAAGGTTCCGGCTATTCAGGAGGAATTGTTTCTTCAGCTATTGATGGTATGAGGTGTGCTGAAAAGGCAGTTGAGCTTTTAAACAATCTACTGAAATAATTTAGTTCTTATTTGTTACTGGTTATTTTGAGTCTTTATATTTTAAGGGCTTTGATATCTTAAAGATATCAATAGTATCCTGAAGTTGAGCAGAAAGCATCTCTAACAATACAACATTTCTGTCACCTGTTATATCTTCCATTGTTTTATCGAAGTATTTCTCAGCCAAATCAATCACTGCCATAATATCCATTTTCCATAATCCCTCTTCGTAATAAAAATCAAAAGCTTGAGTAAAAAAGCTATTCAGTGCAATGTTAACCTTTGCCTTCCCCTCAGAGATTTCTTCTACATCATGATATTCCATACCTTCAATACTCTCCATTGCAAACATCTTCGATTTAATGGAATATTTCAACAAGTCTTCTCCTGTAAAATGAAAAAGCAAAGATGTGTCAACCTGATGTCTTAACCGAAAAACCATTATTCTTTCCATATAACTTAAATCGTATGTTTCCTGCCAGTCGGCATAAATGGTTTTATCTAATATTTTATCATAATATTCAATCGTTTTTGAAGAAATATATTTTACTGCATTTTCACCATCTTTGGCTATCATAGCTGTTTTGAATGCCTTAAAACTTTGTTGAATAAGATCATTGTCCTTTTTTTTATGCGTTTCTTCACTATTGCATGATACAAATATGATGGTTATGAATAAAATACAAATATTTTTCATATCGAAAAGAATTTGATTAAATTTCAAATCTAAACTTTTTTTCGTAAATTAAGTATTTAATTGAAAAGGAGAATTTTATCGATTGATATGGTTCAAATACAAAAAATCCTGGAGAAATGTATAATTCTGGCCTTTATTCTTATCTTAAATAAAAACACACATTCACAGGAACTTTCCCTGTTATTTGACCACATCACCGTTGAACAGGGTCTCTCCCACAATACCGTTACTTCCATAACTAAAGATAAATATGGATTTATCTGGATTGCTACTTTTAACGGTTTAAACCGGTACGATGGATGCTCAATAAAGATTTATAAAACCAATAATAAAGACTCTGCAAGCATAAGCAACAATCGGATTGAAATGCTTACTATTGATCAGGAAGGAGTACTATGGGTTCAGGCATTCGATGATGTATTTAACCGATATAATTATGATCTGGACAATTTTACCCGTATACCGGTTAAAAAGATGTCTCCGGGAAAATTGGATTCCCTGCAGAAAGCCAACCAGAACCTGGGTAGTTCATATAAAAACTGGCGGTTTGAACTAACCGGGAAAAAATTTCGATATACCAATACAGAAACTGGTGAACAGGTTGTATTTTCCCATGATCCGCTTGATCATTTTTCGATTGGAGACGATTATGTAAATTTCGCATATGTTGATGACCAGCACATACTATGGCTTGGCACCAACAATGGCGGAGCTCAAAAAGTGGATCTTGAACGACACCCGTTTTATCATTATAAGCAACAGTTGAATACTAAGAACAGCCTCATAAACAATAATATTAGAGCCATATTGGAAGATAAAAACGGGATAGTATGGATAGGTACACGTGATGACGGGATCACGAAATATGACAGGAAAAACAATATCTACACTCATATTCAGCATCAGAAAGGAAATCCAAATTCATTGCCAGATAACAGGATCAGGAAGATATATGAGGATAAATTTGGAAACATCTGGATAGGATCAATTAGTGGATTGTTCAGATATGATGCAGCAACCGGAAATTTTCATAAGTATGTAACCAACACATACCAACCTGATAATGAAGACAGGACAAACTGTTTAATGGAAGATAATGAAGGTAACTTATGGGCAGGAACAGCTTTTGGAATATGTCGCCTGGACAGGAATACAAATACCTTTATTACGTATGATGTAGGTACAAAAACCCAGCTAAAGGGCCGGGTAAGAGCCTTAATCAAAGATAAACAGAATATTTTTTGGCTTGCATGTGATGGTGGAGGTTTAATTAAGTTCGTTCCAAATCCAAATGGTTCGGGACCTGAAGACGCCTTTATTCCAACATACTTCTTAGATGGAAATGATGAAAAAACTATTAGTAACAACCGGGTTTATACCTTATGTGAAGATGAAAACGGAGATATATGGATAGGTACAGCTGGTGGTTTGAATAAAATGGACAGAAAAACGGAAACATTTATACATTTTACTGAAGAAAATGGGCTGCCTGACAATATGATCGTCGGAATGCTTTACGATGGGAAAGAACATCTTTGGTTGAGTCACAGCAGAGGAATCTCAAAGTTTAACATTTATAATTATTCCATAAAAAACTATTCCATACAGGATGGACTTCAGGGAATTGATTTTAATGAAGATGCTTATTATAAAAGTAAAAAAGGTGAAATGTTTTTTGGTGGCACAAACGGTTTTAACTCCTTCTATCCGGACAGCATAAAAAACAATCCCTACCTTCCATCAATGGTAATTACAGGAATAAAACTGCAAAACAAGACAGTGCCTGTAAATAAAGAATTTAACAACAGGATAGTTCTAAAAAAATCAATAATTGTTACTAAAGAAATAAAACTTAAATATCAGGACCGTAGTATACAAATTGAATTTGCTGCTCTTCATTACTCAAACCCGAAAGCCAATAGCTACGAATACATCCTGGAAGGTTTTGATCCCGAATGGATCACAACAGACTCTGATCATCGTATTGCATCATATTCAAATTTACCTCCCAATACGTATTATTTTAAAGTTAAAGGCTCAAACAGTGATGGAGAATGGAATCCGAAACCTGCCGTTTTAAAAATAGTTGTATTGCCACCCTGGTGGAGAACCTTGCTGTTTAGGATATCTTTAGCACTGATTATAATAATTTCTGCGATATCTGCTTATATTATAAGGATTTCTTCGCTGAAAAATCAAAAACAAGTACTGGAAGAAAAAGTAAAGCAACGCACCCTGGAATTGAAAAATGCAAATACTGTGCTTGAAAAACAAAAAGATGAAATTATTCAGCAAAAACAAGAAATTGAAAAATCATATAGCAACATTGAATTGATCAGGGAATTTGGCCAAAAACTAACTTCAACACTAAATCTGGAAAGTATCAATAGTATGATCTTTGACTATGTTAAATCTTTAATGTCTGTAACTAACTTTGGCATTGGCATTTACAATCTTGAAAATTCTAGTATCGACTTCCCGGCATTAATGGAAAACGGATCTCCCATTGATGGTTTCAGCAGCTCCCTATCTGACACTACCAGTTGTGCTGCATGGTCATTTAATAATAATAGAGTTATATTCTGTGAAAATTTCACGAAGGAATACTCCAAATACATTTCTAAAATAAATATTCGAACATCCCAAACTCCTGAATCATTAATATATATTCCATTATTTGTCGAAAATAAGAAAATTGGCATTCTTACTGTGCAGTCAGTAAAACAAAATGCTTACTCAGAAAATGATTTCACAATGCTTCAAATGCTTGCATCATATATTGCTATTGCTCTTGACAATGCAAACGTATATGAAGAGTTAGAAAGAAGCAATAAAGAGCTAAAAATTCAAACCGAAATTGTTAGAGAAACAAACTCGCTATTATTAGAACGCCAGCAAAAAATTGAAGAACAATCAGAAGAATTAATAGTCCAGACTGAGAAACTATCCCAAACAAATCAATCGTTAAAAATGCTCAATGCAACAAAGGATAAGCTTTTCTCAATAATAGCACATGATTTAAAAAATCCATTCAGCACTATATTGGGTTTCTCTGAAATGTTGGTGAAAAAATTTGATGTGTACACCCCTGAGCAGAAACATAAGTTTCTAAACCTCATCCATAAATCGGCACAAAATGTTTTTGATCTGTTACAAAATTTACTTCAATGGGCCAGAACTCAAACAGGTAACATTCAATGTCAGCCTCAAAATTACAACCTAAAAGTATTGATCGACGATAATACAAATTTAATTGCAGATATGCTCAGAGAAAAAGAACTAACCCTGACAGTTGACATCCCTGAAAAAATAATCATTTATGCAGATATAAATATGATTAATACTGTTGTTCGCAATCTCCTCACAAATGCAGTAAAATTTACTGAATCTGGAAACATAGATATTAGTGCCATAGAAATAAAAGATTACATAACTGTAAACATCAAAGATACAGGTATCGGCATTCCAAAAAATAAAATAGATGAATTATTCAAAATCGGAAATTCGTCGTCTACTGCTGGAACAAGAGGTGAATCAGGTACCGGTTTGGGTTTAGTTATCTGCAAAGAGTTTTTGGAAAAAAACAACGGATCAATACGTGTGACAAGCGAAACGGGTATCGGATCTACATTTAGTTTTGTTTTACCCAAAGGGAAATAAACCATTTATAAATTGTTTACCCCTCTTCTTCTGAATTCTGCACATACTAAAGCAGCTGCCACAGATGCATTAAGAGATTCAGCTCCCCGCTTGCCATATCCCGGAATAAATAAACGCCTGTTTATCTTCGATGCAATTGCGTCAGATATTCCTTTCGATTCATTACCAATAACTATAAATCCCCTGTTAAATAATTCTTCTTCATGAAGATTTCGTCCATCGAGAAAAGTACCATATATTTCAAATCCGGACTTCTGGGAGTACGTTTCAAGCAAATGCATTAAATCGCAGTAATAAACATTTACACGCAGGAACGAACCCATCGTTGCCTGTAAAACCTTTGGGTTATAAATATCGGCTGTATTCTCAGAACAAAAAATAGTACGAATCCCATACCAATCAGCAATTCTAATAATTGTACCAAAATTTCCAGGATCTTGCAGGGTATCAAGAACCAAGGAAAGATTATCTTCTACATCAGGCATGTTGTTTTTTGCATCAGGTAACGACAAAATAGCTACTCCCATTGAAGCTGAACTAAGTAAACTTACTTTTCGCAGTTCTTGTTCTTCAACAACATCCATCTCAACAATACTATCGAGTTTCAACCCCTTTATTTTTTCCCAGAAGTCCTTTGTTACAATCAGATGTAAAATCTCAATTTTAGCGAGAATACACTCAACAATCACTTTCTCTCCCTCTACAACATATAATTTATGAAAGTTCCTATACTTCTTATGTCCCAGTGATTGAATTAATTTTATTTTATTCTTTGATAACATGACTGTAGATTTATTATACAAACATACTATATTCGTTTCACAAATGTTAATAATGAGTATCTTTGCCCTTATTAGAAATATAGGTTGCATTCCCATTGAATAGAACAAAACGACATATTCGAAAAAAATTTGTAAATCTGAACCTATTATTGGTTCTAACTATTGGCTTTTTTTCATGCAACCCTGTGAAATATGTCCCTGATAATAAACAACTTCTTGATAAAACAAAAATTGAAGTAGAATCGGGCAAAATTGACAGTAAAGAATTAAAAAGTTATCTCAAACAAAAACCAAATAAACGAATCATTGGTACAAGATTTCATCTTTGGATATATAACCTCTCTTCCAAAAAGAAGGAAAATGGTTTTAACAATTGGCTTAGAAAGATAGGAGAAGAACCGGTTATTTATGATCAATTGCTCACTGACAAAACTATTCGCCAGTTTCAACTCTATTTAAGTAAAAAAGGTTATTTCGATAATGACGTAAAAAGTGAGGTAATATCAAAAAAGAAGAAGAAAGCATGGGTGTACTATCATGTAATCCCCAATGAACCATTTATTATTAATAAGATTAAATACAGTATTGAAGACACTACTATTACACACATAATACTTTCGGATACTTCCAATTGCCTTATAAAAAAAGATAAAAATTTTGATGAAGACATTCTCCTTGCCGAAAGAAACAGGATCGAGAGAAAGATGAAAGACAGAGGGTATTATATGTTTTCTAAAGAATATATTTTTTATGAAGCAGATAGCTCAGACACGCAACATTCTGTAGATATCCTGCTTATAATAAAAAAATATTTTGAAATAACCGATGATAAAACGATTGAAGTTCCACACAGAACATACAACATAGCGAATGTAAATATTTATAGTGAAAAATCCTCCGGGGATGAGCTCTATAAAAGAGATACTTTGCCCGCAGTATATGACACAACATATTTCAATGATAAAACGTATTATTACACCCAAGGAAAAAGAAAACAGGTTAAACCTCTCACTATTGATCAGTCCGTTTTTATCACTAAAGATCACTTATATCAAATTTCTAATATAGAAAAAACATATAAGCACCTGCTTTCTTTAAAAGTATATAAAAATGTTGATATAAACTTTGAGAATACCAATGACTCAACCATTGATTGCACAATAAAACTATCTCCGCTTAAAACCCAATCCTATACAACAGAAATTGAAGGCACGAATTCATCAGGTAATATTGGTGCGGCTGGCAACTTAATTTATCAGCATAAAAATCTTTTTAACGGAGCTGAAATGCTTAATGTTAGGTTTACAGGTGCTATTGAAGCAATTCAGGAATCCAAGGACCCTGATGATGCTGAAGCCAATAACACAAGAACAATTGATAATACCCTTGAATTGGGAGCCGAAGTTAGTTTGTTAATTCCACGATTTCTTTTACCCATTAAGACTGAAGGATTCGTTAAGAAATACAATCCAAAAACGTCTATTACAACTGCTTATAACTACCACCGCAGACCGGAATATACAAGAACAATAGCGAATATAAGTTTTGGTTATACCTGGAGAGGAAACCGGTTTACTACTCATATTGTCAATCCTATTGAATTAAATGCAGTTAAAATATTTGACATGAACACTACCTTTTACAATAGCCTTATACCATTACTTCGATATAGTTATGAAAACCACTTCGTAGCAACTTCAAATTATAGTTTTATTTATACAAATCAGAACATTAAGAAGAACACGGACTTCATTTATTTTCGAATTAATATGGAATCTGCTGGTAACATGTTTACTCTATATAACAATACATTTGGGTCAGACTCCATAACTTCTTACAAGATCTTTGGAATGGTTTATTCCCAATTTGTTAAAGGGGATATTGATTTTAGATATTCTCATGCATTAAACCAGACCGATAATATTGTATATCGCATTTTTATCGGAGTCGGGTATCCTTATGGCAACTCTACAGTATTACCTTTCGAAAAGAAATACTTCTCAGGTGGAGCAAACAGTATAAGGGCCTGGCAGGTACGCAGTCTTGGCCCGGGATCTCTTGAGGAAGAAACCCTAACCAAGTATCCAAATCAGTCAGCAGACATAAAACTTGAAGCAAATCTGGAATACCGTTTTGACCTGTTCTGGCTGTTAAAAGGGGCATTATTCCTTGATGCAGGTAATATTTGGGAAATTATCGATGCTCCTGATCGTGATGATGCCAACTTTTTTGTGATTGACAGAAATTCTGATGGCAGCATAGAAAAAAAATATTTTAGCCCTAACAAAATTTTAAACGATATGGCAGTAGGTACAGGAGTTGGCTTGCGTTTTGATTTCTCCTTTTTTATTTTCCGTCTTGATTTAGGTATAAAACTCAGAGATCCATTGGAAGGAACCATTAACAATCCCAGCAAATGGATAATGTCTCACGAGAGCTTTGATTGGAAAACTGATAAAACTTTTAATTTTGGTATTGGTTATCCGTTCTAGACTATGGATCAATGGATTTTTGATAAAGAAATAAAGAAAATTCCCTTCCTGCGGTTTCTTATCCCCTTTATCATAGGGATTTGCATTCAAAACTATGTCCCTTTCAAAAGGTATCATATAAACATTCTATACATTTTTAGTCTTACAATACTTGTCTTTTATGTTATTCGCAGAAACAAACTAAAACTGGCAAATAACGAATGGATTAACGGTATAATTATAAACATTTTAATATTTATTGCCGGATTATCACTTTCCTATAGTAAGAATATGGTACCTCAATACGTTAACAATGACCCTGCCCATTGTACATATATTGCTTATATTGCTGAAACACCAGACACTTCAGAAATAAAAAACAAGTATTTAGTACGTATAATAAGCTATAAAAAGGATAATAATTGGTATAAAACTAAAGGAAAAGCCATTGTATACTTACCCAAAAATGAAAAGTCCTCAAGCCTCAGTACAGGATCTACTATAGTTTTCCACAGTAAATTATTTCCTTACCTCAACAGGGGAAATCCGGAAGAATTTAATTATCAACGATATATGAATAGTAAAAACATATACTGTTATACATATATTAAAAATGAAAGCTGGAGATATCTTGAGAAAAAAACAGTAACACTTAGGTTGCTTAGCATTCAAATCCGGCAGCACATCCATTCCCTGTATCAAAAGTATGGAATAAATAATAGTGAACTGGCAGTATTATCAGCTCTTACTCTTGGCGATCGCTCGGAATTAGATGCAGACCTTAACAAAGCTTATGCCCAATCAGGGGCCATGCATATCCTTGCAGTATCAGGATTACATATCGGGATTCTCTATTTGGTTTTGAACTTTTTATTAGTTTTCAGAAAAAAAAGAAAGTTCATGAAAGTTACAATAATATTGCTCTGTATATGGTTTTATGCTATTATTACAGGTTTATCGCCCTCTGTTCAACGTGCTGCAATTATGTTTTCCTTTATTTCTCTTGGGAAAGCAGGGAAAAGAGACATAAACATATATAATATTCTTTCGTTATCAGCACTTATAATTTTACTATTTGATCCCAGGATGCTTTTCCAGGCCGGCTTTCAATTCTCATTCTTAGCTGTTGCCGGTATTATATTCTTCCAACCAAGGATTTCAAGTCTTTTAAAACCAAAAACCAAGGCAATGAATTTTGCCTGGCAACTATTATCCGTATCTTTTGCAGCCCAGCTAAGTACCTTTCCGCTTACTTTATATTATTTTCAATATTTTCCGAGTTATTTCTGGATTACAAATCTGCTTATCATTCCGATTATACCATTACTTTATAGTTGTGCAATATTACTTATCATATTCTCCTTTAGCAACATAATTGCCTCTTCCATTGCCTGGATAATAAGCCTGACAATTAGGTTTTTAAACCTGTTAACAAATAACATTTCCAGCCTGCCTGGTTCAACAATTAATGAAATTTCAATCTCAAAAACAGAAGTTATACTTATTTATTTGATTATTATTTCACTGGCAGTCTCTTTCTTGACATATAATAAAAAGTGGCTATTGGCAAGCCTCTCATGCATAGTATTGTTTATTTGTTCAGATATATTATCAGAGTATAAAGCATATACACAAAATCGATTTATAGTTTACAACACTCCTGATAAATCACTTGCACAAATGATTGATGGAAAAGTGAATATTATAGTTACTACTATTCAATCAAAAAATGATATAAGCAGCATCCTCTATGCAATAACCCCACCACAAATAACCTACAGGCAGGAAAAAGCCTACTTTTATTCCAATAATGAATCTTTAAATACAATAACAACAGGAAAAAACTGGAAGATTCGGAATATCAGGGACAATACATTTATAATTAATGAATCTGGTATTACTTTATTCCTGCAAAATGATTCTGTTTGTATTCATATGCTAAATAGAAAACTTTCTTTGGATAAAATCGTATTATGCAATGCGATGAATTTGTCCATTGAAGAAATATTAAAATCATTTGAAACTAAATGCATTATAATTGACTCGTCAATTCCCGTATTTAAAGCTGATGCAATTACAAATGCTTGTAATAAAGAGGGCATAAAATGTCATTATTCAGGGCATTCAGCATATATAGAAGAAATATAATTGAGTTTTCGATGATAAATGCAAAAAGAATAATAACTTTAAGTTGTATTAAAGTATTGGAAGGTCTAAAAAACATTAAAAAAATATTCTAAAAGTGGCAGATTATCACTTAATTTGTCCCAATTTTTGATTTATATTTTCACATGAGAATTGTTATTGCAGGAGCAGGAGAAGTAGGCTCACATCTGGCAAAGATGCTAAGTAATGAAAACCACGACATTATCGTGGTAGACAGTGATGAAAACCAACTCAGAAACATTGGATCCACACTTGATGTTATGACATTTTCAGGTTCTGCTACATCCATTAAAACGCTGAACGACCTAAACATCAAGCTTGCAGACTTATTTATAGCTGTTACCCATTCAGAAGAAATTAATATTGTTGCTGCAATACTGGGTAAAAAACTTGGTGCTGCAAAAGCTATTGCACGCGTTGACAAAATTGAATACCTTGAACCAGACAATTTAAAGGAGTTCAATCAGATGGGAATCGACTACATGATTTACCCTGAAAGTTTTGCCGCAAAGGAAATTGTTGGACTGGTACATCAAACTGCCACCAATGATATTGTTACCTTTTCGGGAGGAAAATTATCCATGTATGTGTTCAAATTGGATGAAAGTGCTCCAATAATAAACAAATCATTGTTTGACACAACCAAAAAGCTGGATAGCTTCGAATTCCGGGCAGTAGCAATTACCCGTGATGGAAAAACTATTATTCCCAGAGGTCCTGAGAAATTCCAGGTAAACGATATGGTATATGTTATCTCCAATGAAAAAGGTATTAAGAAACTTATAAAATATTCCGGGAAAAAAGATTTTGACATTAAGAACATTATGATACTTGGTGGCAGCCGTATTGGTAAAAACGCAGCTAAATTGCTGGGACCCGATCATAATATAAAACTTATTGAGATAAACAGGGAAAAGAGCTATCAACTATCAAACTTCTTAAGTAACACCCTGGTAATAAATGGCGATGGACGGAATTTAAATTTACTACTTGAAGAAGGACTTCCGAACATGGATGCATTTATTGCCGTTACCGGAAACTCAGAAACAAATATCTTGTCATGCATGGTTGCAAAAAAAATGGGTGTAAAGAAAACTATAGCCGAAATTGAGAATATTGATTATATACCTATAGCTGAAAGTGTTGGTATAGATGCTATTATTAATAAGAAACTTATTACTGCCAGCCGGATCTTCCGGTTTACAATGAGTGAGGCCGTATCATCTATAACATGTCTCACCGGTACCGATGCCGAAGTTATGGAATTTATTGCTCAGCCAGGATCAAAAGTAACTCAGGCACTCATTAAAGACCTGGGTATGCCCAATGACTCAATTATTGGAGGCATAATAAGAAATAATGAAGCAATAATTGCCAGAGGAAACACCCAAATAAATGCCAACGATAAAGTTGTTATTTTTGCATTGCCTACTGCAATTCCAACAATAGGTAAATTCTTTAATTGATTGGAAAAATGATAAATTTCCGGGTAATTGTTAACATATTAGGATTATTGCTATTAGTTGAAGGGATTTTTATGCTTCTTTCGGCACTTGTAGCAGTTATTTATGGTGAAAGTCAGATGTACGAGATATCCATGGCTGCAGGAATAACCATTGCTTCAGGAGGTTTGTTATGGATTACAACCAAAAACTCAAACAAGTCATTTGGAAAAAGAGAAGGGTATATTATCGTTAGCATCACCTGGTTAATATTCTCATTTTTTGGCACACTGCCATTTATTCTTACTAAAGAGATCCCGTCATTTACTGATGCTTTTTTCGAAACAATGTCAGGGTTTACTACAACGGGAGCTTCTATCCTTAATGATATTGAAGGTCTTTCACATGGCATCCTATTTTGGAGAAGCGTCACACAATGGATGGGAGGCATGGGAATCATAGTATTGTCATTGGCCATATTACCAATCTTAGGGGTTGGGGGGATGCAGTTATTTGTAGCTGAAGTACCAGGGCCTACTCCTGACAAACTACACCCTCGCATTAAAGAAACAGCCAAACGGTTATGGGGTATCTATATTATATTTACTGTAATGGAAACATTACTCTTATGGGCAGGTGAAATGAATTTTTTTGATGCAATTAACCACTCTTTCACAACCATGGCAACAGGTGGATATTCGACTAAACAAGCAAGTGTGGCAGCATTTACATCACCTTATACGCACTATATAATAATTATCTTTATGTTCCTGGCAGGTACAAACTTTACCCTTTCCTATTTTGCCATGCATTTTAAATTTAAAAGAGTATTCAAGAATGAAGAATTTCTTTTTTATGGTGTGGTGACTCTTCTTATTACCCTTATTATAGCAGTAGGATTATTTTTCTCAACAAACCTTTCGGCAGAACAATCATTCAGAGATTCATTATTTCAAGTGGTATCAATCATAACTACTACAGGATATGCAACGGCAGATTACCTGCAATGGGCACCCCTGCTTACTATTCTGATCTTTGTATGTATGTTTATCGGAGGTTCTGCAGGATCTACTGGTGGCGGGGTTAAAGTTGTTCGTATTATGCTTCTGTTAAAAAATAGTTTCCTTGAACTAAAACGCCTGATCCATAGAAATGCAGTTATTCCGGTACGTTTAAACCGTGAGGCAGTTCCATCGGATATTATTACCAATGTTCTTGCATTTACATCATTTTATATTATTACGGTAATACTAAGTACAGTAGTTATTTCGGCTTTTGGCTACAGCCTCGATTCGTCTATGGGTGCAGTTGCAGCTACTTTGGGTAATATTGGTCCGGGTCTTGGGGCTGTAGGTCCTGTAGAAAACTACGCGCACATGCCTGATTTCCTGAAATGGTTCACCTCCGGATTAATGTTAATTGGCCGTTTGGAATTGTTTACAGTGCTTGTTTTGTTTTCACCTTCGTTTTGGAAGAAGTAGAGAGAAATCAGAAGATATGAGACCGAAGACGGAAAACGGAATTCATTAAGTACTATATTTGGAGCGTTCAAAACCTTTCAAAATCAATAAATAGGTCAAACTATTACCCCTATCCCCTGCCTCAAAATCTCAAACGGATGAGTTGTACAGTCCACAACAGTTGAGGGTTCATTATGTCCATACCCTCCGTCAATAACAATATCCACAATATCCATATATTTCTCATAAATTCGCTCAGGGTCAGTAGTATAATCCAGTATCTCGTCCTCGTCATGAACAGAAGTAGACATAATTGGATTTCCAAGTTCTTTCACAATTTCGCGAGCTATACTGTTATCCGGAATTCTTATCCCAACCGTCTTCTTTGCACTCTTAAATAATTTTGGCACATTAGCGCTTGCATTTAAAATAAATGTAAATGGACCGGGAAGATGCGATCGCATCAATTTATATACATCATTATCTACCTGGCGGGCATAATAAGAAAGATGGCTCAGATCATAGCAAACAAAAGAAAAATTTGCCTTTCCGGGCTTAACACCTTTTATCCGGGCAATCCGCTCTACTGCTTTCGGCTTGGTTATATCACACCCTAAACCATATACTGTATCTGTAGGATAGATGATAACGCCTCCTTGCTGAAGTGTTTCAACAACTTCCAATATTAGCTTCTGATTAAGATTGTCGGGGTAAATTTTTAATAACTGTGCCATGATTACATGGTATGTAATATTTATACAGCAACAGCCTGACTTTGTATTACATTAAACAAATCCTGATTTAACTGGATCATTGGTACCGAATAAATAGCTGGTTTCTTAGGTGCTAACATACGCAAGATCTGTGATTCAATTTCAGCGTAGTTGCTTGATTTAGTCTCAATCATGATAACACTTTCCCTCTCATCCATAATCTGATCCTGTACACGCTTAAACGACCATGTTTCAGGTAATACACGAATGTTATGCGCCAGCCTCTCTTCCAGGACTTTTTTCGCAACACGCATTGCATCCACAGAATTTTCTACGATTACATATATTAGTACCATTATCCTTGGTTTTAATGTAAAAACTTGCTTTAAATACTGATGCAGGTATATTACCTATCCTTTCAAATATAACTTCCAATTTTGGATTTTGTTCCAATAAGTTATTAACAATTTAAAAACCGACAGGTGTTCATTTCTCGTTTTTACAGATGAGATTATTCTACAATTCCTTATCTTTTAAGATAAAGCCGCGATTTTTGATTTTCAACTCTTTATCGATTAATTCATTTATTTCTTCGTCATCGTCATAATCTATCTCATCCTCCCAGTCATATTTTTTACGTTGTGGTCCATATCTTCGATAAATAATGGAAAGTATTCCTCCAACTATCCCCCCATACAAGTGCGATTCCCATGACATATCCGGAATAATTGGGAATATGCCCCAAATCATGCTACCATACAAAAAAACCACCAGCAGGGAAATGGCCAGTAAATTTATATTACGTCTAATAACGCCACTAAAAAATAAAAAAGAAGCAAATCCATAAATCAATCCGCTGGCCCCAATGTGATAGGCTTCTCTTGCCCCAAACCATACGGCCATACCCGTAAGTACCCACGTATAAAATATAACCTTCAAAGCCACTTCCTGATAAAAATAAAAAATAGCTACACTTAACACAAGTACAGGTATAGAATTATTTATTAAATGTTGAAAATCCGAATGTATTAAAGGTGCAAACAATATACCCCATAAACCTTTTGCATGTAACGGATACAATCCAAAACGCGCAAAATTCCAATTCATTTCCAATTCCACAATTTTCACCATCCAAATGGTAATGACAAAAATAAGGGGGTATATAATACTTTGCAGGAATTTTTTGCGCTCTTCGTGCTGTAAACTCTCTTCCATTGGAATTGTATTTGGGATAAAGGTATAAAAAGCAAAAGTGAAAAAAAAAGCCCTATTTACATAAATAATTTGTGCTCTTGGTTAATACATTTAATTTTGTCTGTTCATTTATTAACTATAAAATAGTAAATCAAGGATTATGAGAAGATTTTTTTTACTGGGTGTTTATTTGTCTGTGTTTTCAGGTATTAATGCACAATTTGTTGGAATTCCCTATGGGTTTGCAGCAGTATCAGCCTACGGAGTAACGGAATTAACAGGCGGTGCCGGGGGCGAAGTTGTAATAATAAATGGACAAGCTGATGCAAAAAAGTTACAGGATGCACTGGACGATGATAATAATCCCAGGATAATTTATATAATCGGACAAGTACAATTGCCAGAATACACTAATGCAGCGGAAAGTCCGGTTGAAGATATGACAACGAGGATGACAAAAGTAAAATCAAATAAAACCATTTTAGGACTCGGTTGTGATGCAACCATCTATGGCAGTGGCTTGTCCATATATTCAGGTGATGGTGAAGGGGTTAATTATGAAGCAGAATCTACGGTTAAAAATGTGATAATCCAAAACATAACCTTTACAGGTGCCCTTGATGATGCAATTAACATCCAGGGTGGCTCACACCATATCTGGGTAGATCATTGTTCATTTACAGATGGGACAGATGGATTGTTAGATTTTAAACGTGGTTCCGATTATTTAACGGTTTCCTGGTGTCATTTTTATAACCACGGGAAAATGTCGCTGGTAGGTCATTCTCCTGATGTTCGCAGCATGGACATTGGACATCTCAGGGCTACTTATGATCACTGCTATTGGGATGACTATGAAGAGTCAGAGCGTGGCTCAAGGCATCCGCGTATACGTCATGGTATTATTCATTCCACGAATTGCTATTTTCACGGGCAAAACATAAACTCTGCAATAGATGGCATAGTATGTAACGAAGATGGCAGGTTAACCGTTGAGGGTTGCTACTACCAATGGCCAAAGTGGGCCACACAGGTTGCCTACGGAGATGATAATCCCGGCGAGGTGAAGCAACGCAATAACACCATCTTTGAATGCAAAGCTGATAGTAACGAAATCTGGTTTGGTGAAATTCCATGGGACAGCACTTTTGATGATTTAACTGGTGAGTTTCCCAACTATCCAAGTCCTGACCCTTACGATTACTATAGTTTAACCATCTCCAATCCTGATTCTGTACCTTCTGAGATTGCTAAAAGCTGTGGTGCATGTAAGATCAATATCCCTAATCCGGGTATGTATTACATCCTTTCTGCCACTGTAGTTGGAAGTGGATCCATTAACATCGTACCGGATAAAAAATCATTTCCAGCGGGAGATACGGTAACATTGGCACCTATCCCAGAAGCAGGTTGGAGCTTTACAGGCTGGACAGGTGATATTGAATCCTCTGATTCTGTCATTACCGTTATTATGGACTCAAATATTGTTTTGGCTGCTAATTTTACAAAATCAAGTGGCATTTCAACTATTAATGCACTTGTTATCAATAACATTTCAGTTATTCCGAATCCGTTTAGCAAAAATGCACATATTCATTTTGAATTGACGCAACCAGGAAAAATATCCATAAACCTTTACGATATTAATGGCTGTCGGACAAATATTATCAATGATCAAATGTATGCTGCAGGCATCAATAAAGCACATTTAGATAAAGGAGAACTTCAGCCTGGCATCTATTTTATAGAGGTCATTAGTAATAGTTGCCGTAAGTATACAAAAGTAATTATCCATTAATGGCACACTTACAAACTAATAAATACAAGTTGAATAGATAAAACAGAGGCATCCCCCCCCCTCTCAACCGCCTTTCAGAGCGTGGGTTAAGCAACACTTTTATAACATAGCAATTAACTGGAAGGTTGGTATTGTAATACTATACAATCGCCAATGACAAATTTGGATTCCTCTTACACATTGAATAAAGGAAGTCCATTTATGAAACCCTTCTTAACCCGCCTTTTTTCAGCGCTGCAGCAATTTAAAAATTTTTCATGACTATTGTGTGTAGCTTAGCCTGTAAGTCATCCATCTTAAGGAGCCTGGTTTTGAACTGCTTTGATCCCATTTTAAAAATAAACTCCAGTAAAATTAGGGGGGGGGGTAGAACATGTTTTTTAAAAGTGCATGGAACTAAACCAAATTTACGATAAAGAACAAAAAGGGACAAGAATGAGAAGTACAAACCTATTAAGCTAAATTCATAAATTTCATAATACGTATTGTAAACTCACTTTTTTTACGCCTGGAGATAGTTATATTAACACCATCGCTCATCTCAATCAAACCACCGTCAATATGTTTTATCAGGGCTACATGATTTAAATTGACGATATATGATTTACTTACCCTGAAAAAATCTTCTTCTTTGGAAAGCTTCTTCTCAAATTCCTTTAGTAGTTTTGATAAAAGAATTTTTTTGTTGGATACTAAGACTACCTGGGAGTAGCTTCCATCTGCCTTTATATATAGTATATCCTTTAATGGAACAAACCTTGTTTCATGTTCTGTTGAAATATCAATTTTTCTGTCAATCGATTTGTATGATGCATAATTAGTTGTTTCCTGAACTTTTCTTTCATTTCTACGATTTTCTACCCTTTTAACAGCCTCCTTTAAATCCGTTGGATTTACTGGTTTTACAATATAATGTAAAGCATTGTGTTTAAATGCCTCAATAGCATAATTGTTAAAACCAGTGACAAATATTACTTCAAAGTTTTTATTCGGAAATTCTTTTAAAAGGTCAAAACCCGTTTTGTCTTTTAATTCTATATCCAGAAAAACAAGATCAGGGGCCTTTTCTTTAATCATGGAAATGCCGAATTCAATATTCTTTGCAATGCCAACCAGTTCAATTTCAGGAGTATAATCCTTTAATAAGCCCGATAATAAATCAATTGAGCCTTCAGAATCTTCTATAATTACAGTTCTTATCATTTTTGATATGCATTTATATTACAGGAATTGTAATTTCAGAAACAGCGCCAATTATTTCTCCGGTCTCTGATTTTAAATCATCCAGATGGAATTGGAATTTCTTTTTGTAATACTTGCTTAAAATAGTAAGCCTGTTTTGGATTACATTGGTGGCAATGGATTTGTGTCCCTCTTTTTCGGTTCCTTCTAATACATTATATCGGCCTATCCCGTTATCTTCAACCCTGCAAATTATTCCTACCTCATCTTTTATTATTCGTAACCGGATTAAACCATTGCCCTGCAATGGTTCTAAGCCATGCTTAATAGCATTTTCAATCAATGGTTGCAACAAAAACACGGGTATATTGAAGGTATTGGAATCAATGCCCTTATCTATTTCAAGCTCAAAATTAAACGGATATTTAAAACGAAGGGATTCCAATTGGCTATATATCTCTAAAAGTTCAATTTCATCCTTAAGCGGTGCTGTATAATTTTGCGAATAATACAATATTTTTCGCATTAAATCTGCAAATTTTGCCAGGTATTTCATCGATTCTTCTACCTTATTTTTATGGATGTAGTTTTGTATTGAGTTAAGGGTGTTAAATATAAAATGAGGGTTCATTTGCTGGCTAAGGGCTTTTTGCATATTCATATAAAGTGCTTCCCTTAACTTATGAAGCTTTTTTTGCTGGTTAATTCTCAGCAAGAAAAACACTAATATTAGGACAATAACAAAAACAACAAATCCAACAATGAGCATATTCTGATGACTTTTTTGTTGCATTATTTTCAAATCTTTTTCAGCTATTTCGGTTTTTTTTCGTTCCAGCTCCAGATTATTCTCAATTTTGGCAATTTGCTTTTGGCTTTCCATGGTAAAGAGACTATCGTGGGTTTCTTTAAACAAAACATAATACTGATAGGCTTTTTCAAAATCTTTTTGTTGGGCATAGCTTTTAGCCAGTATTTCTGATGCCAGTTTGATATTTGCTTTTACTCCCGTATTTTTTGCAATTTCTAAACCTTTTAAGCAATTTTCTATTGCATTTGAATAATTATTTAATTGTAATTGTGCTTGTCCTATATTTATGTAAACAAGTGAAATGCCTTCCTGAACTCCTAATTCATGGAATAATTTTAGAGCTTCTTTAAGTTTAGCTATAGCTTCATAATATCTGTCTTGTTTTAAGAGTAATTGACCAAAAATATTAACAGATATAGCTTTGGTTGCTTTGTCTCCAATTTCATTGCTAATATCTAGCGCTTTTTGCAAATATTCCAAAGCCTTCTGATAATTACCCTGATTTATATAGACTTCAGCTATATTGTTTGAAATTTCTGAAATTGATTTTTTATCTTCCAATTCCTCAGCTTTAACTAATGACCTTTCATAATATTCAATGGCTTTATCAGGATTCTCCTGTTTAATGTAAATAAGCCCAATATTAAATAAACAGAGAGATATCCCATTAATATTTCCAATATCCTGATTTATTTCCAACGCTTTATTTAAAAGATCTATAGCTTCACCATAGTCCCCTTTTTGGTTGTATAATGTCCCAAGATTACCATACGCCATTGAAATTCCTTCTTTATTTCCAATCTCTTTATACATTTCTAATGATTTGTTGTAATATTCATCTGCTTTATCAAAATTACCCTGATAATCATATATTATTCCCATATTATTAAAACAATCTGCTATTCCTTTTCGATCTCCAATTTTTTCATCCATTTTCAAAGACTCTTCATAGAACTCTAACGCTTTTTCATAATTACCCTTAATCTCGTATATCACTCCAATATTTCCTAAACACGCTGAAATCCCACTTTTATCATCTGTCTTTTCCGCTATTTCCATTGCTTTTTCAATATAGTTAATTGCTATATCATAATTGCCTTGTTTTATATAGGTTGTTCCAATCGTTTGGTATGATCTCATAATCCCTTTATTGTAACCTAATTTAATTGCAAGATTTAGAGCTTGAGTACTATAATCAATAGCTTTTTCAGGAATACTGTTTTTATACCCTGATCCTAAATGAATTAATAGGTTTACTTTATTAGAATCTTCAATGGCATTGTCCAGGCAGTTTAAAAGACTGTCAATAACCCTTTGCTCCTGGGCCAAAACCTGCTGAAGGTGGGTGTTTGAAAAAATATATAGTATTATAATTGTTAATATTGCTTTCTTCATATGCTCAATAAAATATTCCATTGCAAGATAAAATTTATTGCGCAAATAGAGCAATAATTTGTATTATTTCGTTTCTGTTGTTTTTCTTAATCGTATAGTTTTAATCATAATTTTTTGCGCTTCTTCTGCTTTGAATTGACTATAGGCTTTAATTTGAATTATTCTTTGCAGTTTTGTTTTTAACAGATTAACCGCAAACAAAGTTTAAGCTACCACTTATTTATAAATACCTGCCATACACAAATTCCCTGTTGAACAAGAAAAATCCGGTAATTAAATTGCGCTCCCAAATTGAGTTTTATTAATAACTAAAGTCGTTAAAAAATGAGCAGCTGTAAGTGTTGCCCATTTCAGTAGTTAAATTTTACCTGCTTAAATCTTACTAATTATGAAAAATTTAAAAGAATTGTTAATTAGTTGAACGTACTAAAGTTGGAATTTTAGACTTAAGTATTTGATAACTAAATACAAAAAGTTAATAATCTTTCATAAAAAC
>JAFGOZ010000674.1 GCA_016926235.1 Bacteroidales bacterium
AAGGACTATGAAGGACTATGAAGGACTATGAAGGACTATGAAGGACTATGAAGGACTATAAATGACAAAAAACTATTTACGTAAATCCCGCAAACATATCATTACAGGAAACACGTAATTTCATCCAATCATTTCATATCATGAAATAATAACTTTATTTTTAAAAAGCAAACATATTCTAATGACTATTTTATAAAAATATATTACCATGGCGGATTTAACAACCAAATATCTGGGTATGGACTTAAGAAGTCCTTTAATTATTGGCAGTAGCAATCTTCCCTCTTCTGTAGACAATATTAAACAAATGGAAGCAAATGGAGCCGGTGCTGTTGTACTTAAATCACTATATGAAGAAGAGATACTCTTTGGTTTAAATCCAGATGCGGCAAACAAATTGCGCAGCAATCCAAACTACCATGACCTGGCAGAAACAGTGGCATATGTAAGCAAATACCAAAAAGAGAAAAGACTTGATGACTATCTGCAATTTATTAAAAACGCGAGGCAAAAAACTACCATACCTATTATATCCAGTATAAATTGCTTTACGGATACTGAATGGATTGATTTCCTTGAGAAGATTATTGATGCCGGTGCTAATGCTATTGAACTTAACATGTTTTTTAACCCGGTTAGTCTCAACGAGCAGGATTATGAAAATATTATTATTAAAATTCTAAGTAAAGCCGTTAAAAGGATTCCAATACCCATCTCAGTAAAAATCGGAAACCGGTTTGATAATTTAGGGTCAAGTCTTTTAAAAATAGCTGAAAAAGGAATAAAGGGAGTAGTGTTATTTAATCGTGCATTTACACCCGATATTGATACGGAAAATTTCTTTATTGCGGCAGGAAATGTATACAGCCTTCCCGCAGATCATCTTATCCCTCTTCGCTGGATAGCCCTTATATCTGATAAAATTGAATGCAGCATTGCAGCAGCTACAGGCATCCATCACAGTAATGCAATAATCAAGCAAATCCTTGCCGGTGCTGATGCGGTACAGATGGTTTCTGCCCTTTATCTGAACGGGACCAGCTATCTAAGCCGAATGTACGAAGAGGTTGAAAAATGGATGAATAAAAAAGGATTTAACACGATCGAAGATTTTAAAGGAAAAATGAATTATACTTCCATTCCAAATCCTACTACTTTCGAAAGAATGCAGTTTATGAAATATTATGGGAAAATAGGAAATTAGGAAGAACATAGAAGACCGAAGAACTTCATTATTCTGCATTGTATGTTTGATATTCTATATTTTTTTGATTAATGAACATCGAATTACGAAATGTTGTCATTGTAAGCATTGGCAGGATTGTAAATATCTCCACCTCCCTTCGTCATGGCAGACACCTCCCCGGAAGGAAAGACTATGTATGGCTAAGCCTGGCAATTTTTTATATAGAAATTATACTTCGCCAAGATCAGCGCATTACCATGCCTAGCCATAAAAAACAATCATAACCCAAGTAAGGAGACCAAAGACTGCCACCACTTCTCCTTTTAACCTTAGCCTCAGCCTTTTCCTATCTCAGCCCTACTAATTGTTGAATGCTGACAGTTTACAGCTTATTTCATATTTGTTAGGTTGTATAACACAAAACCAAATCCAAGAAATTGTAGCGCATAGGAAATATTTTACCTTAAAATTTATAGATTTGTGTATAATTTTTATGCATAATGTCTTCATTTGAAAAAGCTACAATATCTGAAAATAGAGAACTGAAACAGTATATTGCTCTCAAGAATATAGTTCAAATACTGAAAGAAGGAAAGGAAATTGGATGTTCTTTACAACAGATTTGCGACATACTCTCACGGTCCTATCCATTCACCAGCAAAGTGTCTGTATGCATATCATACGATCAGGCTGTCTATACAAGCAAACCCTTTAAATCCTCTAAGTGGATTGAAAAGCAAACATTTGAAACACCTGACAAGAATGAAGGCATCATTGAAATTTACTTTCCTGGTGAATATATCGAATCATTAGACAAAGACAGCCTGGTAAAAGATACTGAGTTTATTGAAAGTGTAGCTTCACTTATTATGGGTATCATCTCTAAAAAAAGACTTGAGAAGCTCCATTATGATAACACAGAAAGGCTGAAAGAATTAAAAGGTATTAATCGAACTACTGAAATACTAAAAAAAGGAGCAACACTCGAAGAATCTTTGCAGGAAATATGCAATGTTCTGCCCGAAGCCTGGCAATACCCCCAGGACACTGTTGCCCGCATTATGTATGAAGATAAAATATTTATAAGTAACGGATTCAAGGAAACACCCTGGATACAAAGACAGAATTTTGAAACACCGGATAATAAAAAAGGTGTTATTGAGGTTTTCTACATAAAAGAATTTCCAAATGAATTTGAAGGCCCATTTCTTAAGGAAGAAAGAAGCCTGATTGACAACCTTGCCGCACTCATATCAGGTTCAGTTTCAAGAAATGCCCTTCAGGATCTGCTAATTAAAAATACAGAACGTCTCAAAGAATTACGGGGGATTAATCAAACCTCAACGATACTTAAACAAAGCAGCAGCATTGAAGAAGCCCTTGAAATCATTTGTTCCATACTCCCGGAAGCATGGCAATTCCCTGAATACACTGCTGCCCGTATCACTTTTGAAAAAGAAGTATTTACTACACCTAATTTTAAAAAAACACGGTGGGTACAAAAACAGGAATTTGAAACACCCGGAAATAAAAAAGGTTTAATTGAGATATGCTATCTGAAAGAGTTTCCGAAAGCTGACGAAGGACCATTCCTAAAAGAAGAAAGACACTTGCTGATTAACCTTGCTAATCTAATAGCCGGTTCTGCTACAAAGGAAGTATTATTTAAGCTAATAGGAGAAAATAAAGAAAGACTGAAAGAACTGAGGGCAATAAATCTTACTTCGCGTTTAATTGAAGAAAACAAGCCCGTTGATGAAACATTGCAGGAGATTTGTAATATCTTACCCAAATCATGGCAATACCCACGATATACTGTAGTTAGAATTATCTTTGAAGGGAAAACCTATACCAGTAAAAAGTTTAAGGAAACAGAATGGGTGCAAAAAGAAAACTTCCTTACCATTGATAACAAGAAAGGGACTATCGAAGTTTTTTATCTAAAACTATTTCCCAGAATATATGAAGGACCTTTTTTAAAAGAGGAACGGCATCTGATTATAAATATAGGTAAACTTATAAGCGGATATCTTAATAATTACAAAGGAAGAGAAATTTATAACCTGAATATTCTTAAAGAAAGGTCAACACAAAAGGCAGAAGAATACCGTAAATCACTTATAAAGGACAAACAATCGCTCCAGCTGTTTTTTAACCAACAGATCCTTGATAAGTACATTTACCTTGATATGATGAAACATAAGGTAAAGGAAATACTATTTGTTGCTACTCTCTATGATGCTTTTATACTTGAAAACGAAGACAGCTTCTTTGAGCAATTTATGGGAGAGATTTATCATTACAGCCTTTTCTCACTTCCACGTATAACAGGTGTTACAACCACAGAAGAAGCCCTTGAACTTATTGAAACCACACATTTCGACCTCGTACTGCTTATGGTAGGGCTCGATAAAGAAAAGCCTATTGATATAAGTAATAAAATAAGGAAAAAACAGCCTAACCTCCCAATCTATCTGTTGCTAAACCAGAAAAGCAATATCACGTATTTTGAAGAACTTGTACCACACATCGATTCTATTGATAAGACATTTGTATGGTCTGGCGACTCAAATATTTTCTTTGCCATAGTAAAAAGCATCGAAGACAGTGCTAATGTTGAGAACGACACAAAGGTAGGACTTGTAAGGGTAATACTCCTTATTGAAGATTCCGCTCAATATTATTCCAAATACCTGCAAATACTTTACTCAATAGTTTTTGGCCAGGTGCAGCAACTACTTGGAGATATGCCAAGAAACGAACTGGATAAGATAAGTAAAATGCGTTCGAGGCCAAAAATCCTCCTTGCCCGAAATTATGAAGATGCCCTTTATATCTTCAATAAGTACAAAGATTATCTTCTATGTGTAATATCTGATGTAGAGTTCGACAGAAATGGGAAACAAGACTGTATGGCTGGATTAAAGTTTATTGAATTTGTCAGGTCACACATCATCAATTTACCCATAATCCTTCAATCATCCGACATCAAAAATGAAACAGTAGCGAAAAAACTGAAAGTGCATTTTATAAATAAAAATTCCGATACTTTATTCAATGATCTTAAGAATTTTCTGACACAATATCTGGGCTTTGGCGACTTTATTTTCAGAAATAAATCAGGGGAACCCATTGCTAAAGCCCGTTCTCTGAGGGAATTTGAAACCGTATTAAAGGAAATTCCAGACGAGTCATTCTACATACATGCAACTGAAAATCAATTTTCACTCTGGTTAATGGCACGTGGAGAAATACAGCTTGCCAAAACCCTAAATCCCATCAGGATAAAAGACTTTAATTCAATAAGTGAATCAAAAGAATTCTTTATAGAAACGATACATAAATACAAAGAAGAAAAGAAAAAAGGAAAGATATTAAGCTTTGATGAAACGGCAACCCTTGACGAAAAAAACATTGTAGCCTTTGCGGGAGGAAGCTATGGAGGCAAAGGACGTGGATTGGCTTTCATTAATGCACTAATAAACAACCTGGACTATTCAACCTTTAACAAAGCAATAAATATCCGGTCTCCTATCACAGTAATTATCGGTACCGATGAATTTGAATATTTCATGGAACATAATATGCTTTACGATTCAGCACTGAACCGGGATTTATCCTTCCAGAAAATCAAAGAACAGTTTGTGCAAGGCCATCTTTCACCGGGAATAATCCAAAAGCTGGAAGTATTCATACAGCAGATTGACAAACCCATTGCCATTCGATCATCCAGCTTATCCGAAGATTCCCTCTACCAACCTTTTGCCGGCGTTTTTGACACCTATATTCTACCTAACGTCGTAAAAGACAAGAGCCTGGCTTTAAAACATATAACAGATGCCATCAAGCTTGTATATGCATCCATTTTTTCGGACGAGGCAACCACATATTTTAAAGCTATCCAGCACCGGATTGAAGACGAAAAGATGGCCATTATACTTCAGGAATTTGTCGGGAACCGATATGAAAATTATTACTACCCGCATATTAGCGGGGTAGCACAATCGTATAATTATTATCCGGTAGCCAATATGAAACCCGAGGAAGGATTCGCCGTTGCTGCTGTTGGTTTAGGATCATATGTAGTAAATGGTTATAAATCCTTCCGGTTTTCTCCCAGGTACCCGAAAATAGAAATGTATACGACCAAAGATCTGCTAAACAGTACACAAGTGCAGTTCTTTGCTATAGATTGTTCATTGACTGAACCAGATTTCCTTAAATATGGTGAGATGGCCGCCATAAAATTAATTGATATTAGTGAAGCAGAAAAGCATGACACCATAAAACATTGCTCATCAGTATACAATTCTGCAAACGACAGAATTGAAGCCGGAATCGACACCTACGGGCCACGGATAATAAATTTTGCGAACATTTTAAAGTACGATTACATTCCTCTCGCCGAAACAATTGACATAATGCTTAACACCATCAAGGAAGCACTGGGATCACCTGTTGAGATCGAATATGCCGTGGATCTGAACAAAACAATTAACAACCTGCCATCTTTCTATTTATTACAAATAAAGCCTCTCGTAGGCTCGAGTTTAGTTAACGGCTTCGAACCGGGTAATATCAACCGATCAGATATGCTTCTTTATACCGAATCGAGCCTTGGAAATGGCGAAATTGAAGGAATTGAAGATATTATATATGTAGATGTCAAGAAGTTCGACAAGCTTAAAACCGTTGAAATGGCAGATGAAATTGAGAAACTCAACAATATATTGGCAAAACAGGCCCGGAATTATATACTCATTGGTCCCGGAAGATGGGGTAGCCGTGATAGGTTTATAGGCATCCCCGTTGTATGGTCACAAATATCAAATGCCAGCATTATTGTGGAAATAAGCCTGGCTAATTACCCTCTGGATTCTTCTCTTGGTTCTCATTTCTTTCATAACGTAACATCAATGAATATTGGGTATTTTTCAATTCTGGATACTTCTACAACAGATTTTATTCGCTGGGATTTGCTGGATAAGCAAAACCTGGTGCAAAAAACAAAATATTTCAAGCATGTACGATTTAATAAACCGCTAAAAGTGCTTATGAACGGGAAACAGAGAAAATCAGTCATTACATTTAATCAGGAGGATAATGGGTAAAGTATTGGTAGGTATACATGACGAGCACAGAATAGTGCAGGAAGGAATAAGTTCTTTGCTGAATAATATCGAAGATATTGATGTGGTTCTCTTATCAAATGCAAAAACAGACTTGTTGCACGATTTAAAATCCATGGCCGTAAGCATCCTTATCATGAATATCCATAATGTTAACAGCCAGCTGATAAACCTCATTACACAAATTGGAATAAGTAACCCCCAGGTTAAAATCCTTATCATTTCGGCACTTGATAAAGAAGAAATTATACTGAAGTCAATAAAAGCAGGTGCAAAAGGCTTCCTGGCACGTGAAAGTGGCAAAAATGACTTGATTGAAGCAATTTACACAATTCGAAATGGTTTTGATTTTTATAGTAATTCTATCACACATATATTAATTAACAAATACATAACTAAATTAAAAACAGAAGACAGCCAGGGTTCAAGTGATGTAAAAAGCCTTAGCTCAAGAGAAGTTGAAATACTTCAGCTTTGGGGTAACAGCTATACAAATAAGGAAATTTCTGATAAACTGTTTATAAGTGTCAGGACCGTCGAATCTCACAAAAATCATATCATGCAAAAACTGAATTTGAAGACCACAGTGGATATGGTAAAATTTGCTATTAAGAACAATATCATCGAAATATAATATTCCAAAACTTACGTATACTAATACTTTCATCCCGATAAGCATTTCTCGGAATCTTATACGTGTTTCTCGGAATTAGACATCATTCAAACATCTTGTATAGCAAAGTTTTATATATTTATCCTAACAAATTTTCACGGGAAATATACTAATAATTATACAATACATATTGATATTTTTTCCTGATAAAAATGAACCTATTCATTAAATAAAAAAACTAAAACAATGGCAGATTTCTTAGATGTAAAAGTAAACGAATTTATGGCAAAGGTAATTGCCAAAAATCCCGGCGAATCAGAATTTCATCAAGCTGTAAAAGAAGTTGTGGAATCTCTGTTGCCCTTCGTTGAAGAAAATCCTAAATACAAACATGCTATGATCCTCGAGAGAATAGTAGAACCTGAAAGGGTTATGATGTTTCGTGTACCCTGGATTGACGACAGTGGTCAGATACAAGTGAACAGAGGTTTTCGTATCGAGATGAACAGTGCTATAGGACCTTACAAAGGAGGTCTTCGTTTTCACCCAACAGTAAACCTGGGTATTTTAAAATTCCTTGCCTTTGAGCAGGTATTCAAAAACAGTTTAACAACTCTTCCAATGGGTGGAGGTAAAGGTGGTTCAGATTTCGATCCTAAAGGAAAATCTGATAACGAAGTTATGCGATTCTGCCAAAGCTTTATGACAGAGCTTCAAAGACACATTGGCCCCGATACTGACGTTCCGGCAGGTGACATTGGAGTAGGTGGACGTGAAATAGGATATTTATTTGGTCAATATAAGAGAATACGCAATGAATTTACCGGAGTGTTAACCGGAAAAGGTATTGAATGGGGTGGAAGCCTTATAAGACCTGAAGCTACAGGTTATGGTGCTGTGTATTTTGCACAGGAAATGCTTAAAACCCGTGGCCAGGATTTTAAAGGTAAAATAGTTGCTGTATCTGGTTCAGGAAACGTTGCTCAATACAGTGTTGAAAAAGTAAACGAACTTGGCGGAAAGTGTGTTACTCTTTCTGATTCAGGTGGATTTATTTATGATCCTAACGGTATTGACGCTGAAAAACTGGCGTATGTAATGGAACTGAAAAACATTAAGCGTGGCCGTATTAGCGAATATGCTCAAAAATACGGGGTGAAATACGTAGAAGGCAAGAGACCATGGAGCGTAAAATGCGATGTTGCCCTTCCATCGGCTACTCAGAATGAAATAAATGAGGATGATGCAAAAGAACTGGTTAAAAATGGTTGTGTTGCCGTATCCGAAGGAGCTAACATGCCATCAACTCCGGAAGCTGTTGAAGTATTCTTAAATGCGAAAATATGCTATGGTCCTGGCAAAGCTGCTAATGCTGGTGGTGTTGCTGTTTCAGGTCTCGAAATGACCCAAAATTCAATGCGTCTCCCATGGACACGTGAAGAAGTTGATAACAGATTACACCAGATCATGGTTAGCATCCATGAAACATGTGTAAAGTATGGTACTGATTCAAAAGGCTTTATTAACTACGTTAATGGTGCAAACATTGGTGGTTTTATTAAAGTTGCCGATTCAATGATTGCTCAAGGTGTTGTATAATTTTTGTGAGATCCATAAATTTCAAAAGACGCCTCGAAAAAACGGGGCGTTTTTTTATGATTGAACGAATACTATTGACTGAATCTTCACGTTTGAAATAGAAATATTAGTAATTTTCATGAAATTTAAACTTAAAAAATTATAACTATGAAAAAAATACTATTATCTCTTTTCTTAATTATTGCATTAATGCTTCAAACAGGTTGTTTTGGTTCTTTTGCCCTAACTCGTAAAGTTTATGAATTCAATGAAGATATTGATGACCAATTTGCGCAGGAAGCTGTATTTCTTGCCATGTGCATAATACCTATTTATGAGTTTGCTGCACTCTTTGATGCCTTGCTTTTTAATACTATTGAATTTTGGAGTGGCGACAACCCCATTTCCATGAAAGAAGGAGAAGCAAATGAAAACCTTGTGGTTACACCTGAGACCACCTATAAAATACTTACCACAAAAAACAATATCTTCATTCAGGATATTAACGATACGAATATTCAAATGGATATAAGATACAATCCCGCAACAAAAGTCTGGAGTGTTCTAAATAATGACCAGAAAACAAACATAATGAAGATGATCAATTCGAGGGAGGTTGAAATACTACTGCCCGGTAATGAGACCAAGCGGATAGACCTAAGCGATGCAAATTACAAAAATGAACTTCAACTACTAGCTGATAAATAAAAAAAGGCCTCCAAGCAGGGCCTTTTTCTATTATAAAGATAAAAATTAATTCTGTGCTTTCATTTCGTCAGCGAGTTCCTGGTCAACCAATATTCTACCACAATATTCGCAAACTATAATCTTCTTTCTTGAACGAATATCTAGTTGACGCTGAGGTGGAATCTGGTTAAAACATCCACCGCAGGCATCTCTCTCAACAGTTACTACTGCCAGTCCATTGCGTGCATTTTTTCGTATTTTCTTATATGCTGACTTAAGACGGGATTCAATCAACTTTTCAAACTCCTTGGATTTATTCAGCAGATTTTCCTCTTCTTTCTGTGTGTCAGAAATAATTTCCTGAAGCTCATTCTTTTTATTATTCAAATCCAGGATTCTTTCTTCAAGAACCTTCTTGGATTCCTCCATAATATCTTGCTTCTCTTCAATCTGGATTGTAAACTCCTTAATTCTTTTTTCAGAAAGTTCAATTTCAAGGGTTTGAAATTCTATTTCTTTGGAAAGAGAATCGTATTCACGATTATTTCTTACATTGTTCTGTTGCTCTTCATATTTTTTAATGAGTGCTTTTGAATCAACAATTGCATTCTTTTTTTCATTAATAGCAACTTCCAGGTTTTTTACGTCTTCTTCAAAATTGGTCATCCGGGTTTCTAATCCGGCAATCTCATCCTCCAGGTCCTGAACCTCAAGAGGTAATTCACCCCTAAGTGTGTTGATCTCATCAATTTTTGAGTCAACAATCTGCCATGAATAAAGAGTCTTTAATCTCTCCTCTATTGAAAGGTCCGCAACATCAGTTGCTTTTGTCTTTTCTACTGCCATGTCAATAATAATTTATCGGATTCGTATTTACTTCTGAGAAATGGATTGCAAATTTAGGGAATTTTTTAATAAGTAGTTCATAAAAAATATCTTTCGTATATTGTTCACTCTCATAATGGCCAATATCCGCTATAATTATTTTATTTTCAGCATCAAAAAACTGATGGTATTTAAAATCCCCGGTAATAAAAATATCCGCCTTTTGAGCTATAGCATCCCTCAATAAAAAGCTTCCTGCCCCACCACATAAGGCAATCCGCATAATTTTTTTATCAGGCAATTTGCTATGACGTATCAAGTGTACTTTAAAAACTTCTTTCAAATGATCTAAAAATTCTTTCTCTTCCATCTCTTTTTCCAATTCTCCTATCATTCCCATACCTGTGAGCGGATTTTCATTCTCAAGTGGGTATATATCATAAGCTACTTCTTCATATGGATGAGCAGCAATCATCTGTGTTACTACATTTTTTAATTTGACTGATGGGACAATGGTCTCAACCCTCACTTCCTCCTCAAAATGCAATTTGCCTTTTTCACCCACATATGGATTGGCATCCTCGCCTCCTCTGAAAGTTCCCTTTCCATCAAGGTTAAAGCTACATTTATCGTAATTACCAATAACTCCAGCACCTGCATCAAACATAGCTTCACGTACTTCATCAATTTGGTCTTTAGGAACATAACATACAATTTTAAATAAACCACCCTTTAAAGACCTTAATACTTTGGTATTTCTCAAAAGGAGTTTTTCGCTCATTTTATAGCTAACACCACGATTTACATTATCAAAATTTGTATGGGCGGCATATATAGCAATATCATGCTTGATTGCTTTTATTATTATCTCCTGCTGTAAGTTACTTCCTGTTATGCGTTTAAGGCCCTCAAAAATTATTGGATGGTGCGCTATGATAAGTCCGGCACCCTTTTTTATTGCTTCATCCAAAACTTCTATAGTAACATCAATGGTCAACAATACTGATTCAATTGTTTGATTTTCACTTCCAATAATTAATCCGGAATTATCATATGATTCCTGGTAATTGGGTGAGGCGAAATCTTCTAAAACTGAAATAATATCCTTTACAGTCATTAATAAATCGAATTATTGGAGTTTTTCATAAGTTGTCAGGACTACAACTGATCCTTTATCTCCAAGAGGAGTTGTTTAATATTTTCCAACACTTTTACTACTTCGGCATTATTAACTGTATCATCCTTATTATCCTTCAACTTTTGTTTAGCACCTTTTAAAGTCATCCCTCTGTCCTTAACTAGATGATATATGATATGAAAATTATCAATATCCTGTTTTGTAAAAAAACGATTACCCTTTTTGTTTTTTTTGGGTTTAATGATATCGAACTCCTTTTCCCAATAACGGATTAAGGAAGCATTTACATTAAACATTTCTGCCACCTCTCCAATAGAGTAATACAATTTTTCGATTTTTTGAGGTTTATATGGCATAATTAATAAATTATTCTATTTTAAACGGTTATCTCCTATTACTTCAACTAATATACTAAATTATTAGTAAAAATTCAACCCAAATTTATCATTAATAATTTATTTTATTACAATGATTTTAAAAAAAAATATTAGACAATTTTTATTTATCGGAATAAAATGAACATATAAATCAATTATATAATTGATATTTAGATGTTTGCAAAACATTAAATAATCTTATAAATTAAGGATTTTTTAGTTTTCAGATTTCCTGCCCAGGCAATATAAATACCCTCCCCTGCTCGCAACATACATCCTGCCATCATGAACAACCGGGGTAGCTTCAAATGATCCCTGAATCTTCCCATGAAAGGTAAATTCCAGTGAATCATTAAATGAAAACAAATGTAAGCCCCCATATCCCGGGGCAACAAGTTTGTTGCCAACCATGATGGGTGTTGAAATAGAAGGCATAATATACTTCTTATAAACCATTTTGGGTGTGGGATAGTATTTTTTATTGTCATGTGATAATACTTTTTTCCCCTCAGCCAGGGAATCATGTATCACTACATACAAATTGCCGTCCATTGCAGTAAATGCAGCCAAATGTCTTGCAGAATCAGCAATATATTTGTCATTAACGCAAGCCGTTCCAATAACTCCCCCCTCCCAGCTTGCATATTTTTTATCTCCAGTTGGAAAAAACCAAACAACCGCACTGTCAGGTGTTTTAGATGGATCTAATTTGTAAATTCCACCCTTTCCTTTAATATATTGCTTTTCAACACTGACTAGTAAACATTTATCATAGGTAACAACCGGTGAACCATCAATATCAGACCCTATATAGAAGTCCCAGTCGATACTGTCCGTTTTCAGGTTATAACCCCATATATGCCCGGATCCTGATGCGATATATATTTTATTTGCCAATAAACTGGGTGATGCTTCGGTAACAAGGTTCCCTCCATGACGGATAACATCGCTGCTTTTGTACAATATATGCTTCTGAAAAACCTCAGGTTGAAGTATCTCCTCCTTAAGAGATGCTTTTTCCTTGTCAGGATTAAAAACTATAAAATAGGCATTCTCAAGACCTATATATGCCGTATCATTAATAATTAATGCTGAAGCATCTACGTCACGGCTATAACTCCTGGTTTCCCAGACATTGAGTCTCCATAACTCTTCCCCTGTAAAATATGAAATCGCCCGGTAACTTGGAATTACTTTCTTATGAAAACTATTATTCAGTCCAAACCTGCTTCCCTGTAGTATAACCAGGCTATTCAGACTATCATCTGTAGATTTGTTATACCAGATAGTACCTGTACCTTTTATAACATCATCAAATTCATACTGCCAAACGATTTCTCCGGTTTCGGCCTTTATCTTTTTCAATTTGTGATCAAATGCACCTTGTATTACATATAATGTATCTTTCTCCATAACCAAAAGAGGCTGACCAGTCCATCCGGCTCCTGCCCATTCTTTTCTGCCGTCTTTTTTAGATACTACTGTTTCTCCTTTGCCAAGGTATAATTTCCAAATAATACCAAGGGTATCCGGTGCCACGTTCCCATAATAATTGCGCTCTTCACATCCCAGGAAAGTAGGATTAATTAATAAGTATTTTGGTTCTTCTATTACTGTATCTATGATAAGACTGTCAGAATCTGTAATTTCAGCCTGATCAGTTCCTGAATTACAGGCAAACAGCCAAATAAGAAGAAAATAAAAACATGTTTTGATCAGGTTTTTATGCATATTTTATTGAATCAGAATATTTCCATCGTCCTTTATAACAAGTTTCCCCTCAGGAAAGTCCTCACTGGTAAGTTCCTGCAGCTTTTTAACAGCCCGGTTTAACGAGTCGTAAACAGGTCCGCCTTCTCCCGGCTGATATACAGGTATTGCCCTGCCATTCACAAAGCCACCGGATGAATCAATATTTATTTTTATGATAGGTGCAAAACCATTGGGCCCTGACAGGTTAAATCTTCGGTAGGTGCAGAAATTTCCAAGACTATATGCTATGAAACGTCCTTTGTATAATTCAACAGCGCGGGTCACGTGCGGTCCATGACCAAATACAACATCAGCACCTGCATCAATCACCTTATGTGCAAATTCATATACATTCCCCCTGTTATACCCCAAAAATATTTCATCCTGACGTGTAACATGCTGATTATTTCTTCCTTCAGCCCCTGAATGAAATGATACTATTACAATATCACATTCTTCATTCAACTTTTTAACAATGGCACAAGCCTCATTTAATTTTCTAAAATCAGCAGTGCCTGTATGCGGGGCAAATGCACAAAAACCATATTTAATCCCATTTTTCTCTATTGTAATAGAGGGTTTGCTTTCAAAACCTGCAAAATTCAGCCCAGCTTCAGTCAGTACCCTTGCACTATTTAGTGTGCCTTCATATCCAAAGTCATACACATGATTATTTGCTACACTTAACAAATCAAAATCTGCGTCTACAAGGCATTCAACATATCTTTCAGGCATTCTGAAAACATAACATGTTGTAGGATCATTACAACCCTTTGCCTTTCCCTTTTCTCCTGCAAACACACCTTCCACATTTCCAAATGTTATATCTGCCTCTAAAAGATAGGATACTATACCTTTCATCAATCCACTACATTCTTTGTTTGGGGGAAGATATGATGTATTTGGATAGTCTGTACCCAGCATTATATCACCAACTCCAACTATCGTAATCAGTGTATCCTTATCTTCAAGTGTATCTGTTAGTTGTTTACTATTATTTACTTCTATCTCATTCAATTGTGGATCAGGTATATTCTTATGCATACACAAAGGTGTAATAAGCATCATTGTAATCGCACCAATAAATAAATTTCTTGCTCTTCTTACTAATTCTCCTCTTTTAAATCTTTTCATTCTTTCAGGTTTTCAATCGGTTATTTACACGATAATATAAAAAAAAAGCAGACCTTGAGAAAAGTCTGCTTAAGTATTTTTCAAGGTTGATTAATCGAATGTTTTTCCACTGTTGGCAGAAATTTCAATCATCCTGTCATATTCTTCCGGGGTAAGATCATTAAAATAATAGTTGATCGGATTTACGCGTTTACCATTTTTATGTACCTCATAATGAACATGTGGAGCAGTTGACAAACCTGTAGATCCAACAAGTCCAATCAAATCTCCACGTTTAACCTTCTGTCCAATTTTTACGCTAAATGCACTGCAATGTCCATAAAGGGTTTTATATCCAAATCCGTGATTAATCACAATCTTCATTCCATAACCCCTGCTGCTCGAATCGAGAAGTTCAACAACACCAGCCCCTGTTGCATAAATCTCGGTTCCTGTAGGTGCAGTAAAGTCCTGCCCATAATGGAATTTACGAATTTTATAAACAGGATGAATACGATATCCCCAGCCTGAGCACGCCCGCGTTAAATCCTTATTTGATATAGGTTGTATAGCTGGTATACAATCAAGCATTTCCTCTTTTTTCTGAGCCAGGCGGTCAATTTCTTCGTACGAATTTGACTGCACATTCAATTTTACCATTAATTTATCAAGACGCTGGGTGGTATTAATAATTAGCTCGGAATTTTTCATTCCTTCGAGCTCTTTATATTTATTTGTACCACCAAAACCTGCTTCTCTTATAGATTGCGGAATGGGATCAACACCAAAAATTGTTCTGTAAATATTGTTATCCCTTTGTTGTATATCGTAAAGCAGGTTCTCTGCAGCTTCAAATTTTTTATCCAATACCTGGTATTGTGCTTTCATTCTTTTATATTCTTGCCTCTCAGCTCGTTCCCGTGGAGAATCATATACATATGAAACAACAAAGCTTAATAAAACGGAAGAAATAAAGAATAGTGACAGAATGATTGTACCTCTTATAATTTTATCCCAAATACTATGTTCTACTTTTATATAACTGAGAGTCTCCGGATTATACTTGTATTTTTGTCTGGCCATCTTACAAAGTAATAGGGATTTATATATTTTTACTCGTTTTTCACGGCTAAAGTTACAATTTTTTCGTAATCATCAAGCGATAAATCAAAATTAAAATAATTTTTTGGGTTTACTGGTACATTGTTTATGCGAACTTCATAGTGTAAATGAGGGCCTGTAGATTTCCCTGTATTACCAACTTCACCAATAAGAGTACCTCTATCTACTATCTGCCCTTCTGTTACGTGAATTTTATGAAGATGGGCATAACGTGTAGTAAAGCCAAAGCCATGATTTACAACCACTTCATTCCCATAGCCTCTTCTGGAATGTTGAACAAGCGAAACCGTCCCCTTACCTGTACTATATACGGGTGACCCGCGCATAGCAGGAAAATCCAATCCCAGATGCCTTCTCGGTACTCCATATATCGGGTCAACACGGTAACCAAAGTATGAGCTAATATATGTGTAATTTTTAGGTGAAAGTGGTAGTATTGCCGGCTTGCAATGATAGTATTGCTCCTTGTAGGTTGCAACCTCAGTAAGCTCATCAAGTGATTTAGCCTGCACAAGAAGTTTACTCCTCACATTCTCAAGCTTCTGAACTGTTCCGTTAACCAAATCTTTGTCATCCAAGTCATTATATTCGGATGCTAAAATGTGACCTCCAATACCTACGCCTCTGACAGAAGACGAAATAGGTTTCAGATCAAGAACAGAACGATAGATATTATCATCCCAATACTGTATCTTTGCTAGCGCTGAATCTATCTCGCTAATTTGTTTCTCCAATGCTAAATACTGGACAAATAATCTTTCTTTTTGCTCTACAAAATTTCTTTCAGAAGGAGCAATAATATGAAATATATAAAAATGATTAATTATAAAAGCTGAAACAAGGCAGATACAGAAATAGATGAAGAAATTTATAAATTTTTCATAAAAAGTCTTCTTTCTCTGTCCAAAGCTTAGTATTTTCGGGTCGAAAAAATATAGGTTTTTTGCCATATTTTACCTAGGCTTTTATCATAAATTATTATGGAACAATATCCTAGGGCAACAAATATATTAAAAATATTGATTTGTCAAAATAATTTTAAATATTTTTATTAAAAAAATGGTCATATTGACAAAACTTAACCTATTTAAAGGCAGCATTTTATGAATTCGAAAGAAATTAGAGAAGCGTTTTTAACTTTTTTTAAAAACAAAGAACATCACATCGTAAACTCGGCTCCAATGGTACTTAAGGATGATCCGACACTGATGTTTACCAATGCCGGAATGAATCAATTTAAAGATATTTTCCTCGGAAATTCTCCCATTAAATATAAACGTATTGCAGATACACAAAAATGTCTTCGTGTATCCGGAAAACATAATGATCTGGAAGAGGTAGGACACGATACTTACCATCACACTATGTTTGAGATGCTTGGAAACTGGTCTTTTGGAGATTATTTTAAAAAGGAAGCTATTGATTGGGGCTGGGAGTTTTTAACAAAAGAATTGGATGTGCCTAAAGATCGCCTTTACGTTACCGTTTTTGAGGGCTGTAAAGAGGATGGACTTGAAGCAGATTCTGAAGCATTGGAAACCTGGGCTCAAATTGTAGACAAGGACCGTATTTTATATGGCAGCAAAAAAGACAATTTCTGGGAAATGGGTGACACCGGGCCTTGTGGACCATGTTCTGAAATACACATTGATTTGCGTGATGATGCGGAAAGAAAAAAAATTCCCGGGAAAAACCTTGTAAATCAAGATCACCCGGAAGTTATAGAGATATGGAACCTTGTGTTCATTCAATATAATCGGAAAAGTAATGGGGAACTCGAACTACTCCCTCACAAACATGTTGATACCGGAATGGGATTTGAACGTCTGTGCATGGTTCTGCAAAAAAAGCGTTCCAATTATGATACAGATGTATTTCAGCCTATTATACGCGAGATCGAAAATATTTCTGGCATCAAATACGGGGTAAATCCAAAGACAGACATCGCCATGCGCGTTATATCCGACCATCTTAGAGCAGTGGCCTTCTCCATAGCAGATGGTCAACTGCCTTCGAATATTAAAGCAGGATACGTGATCCGCCGCATCCTCAGACGTGCTGTACGATACGCTTACTCTTTCCTGAATTTGAATGAACCTGTTATCTATAAACTGCTTCCGGCAATAATTTCCGTGATGGGAGATGAATTTATTGAATTAAAAGCCCAACAGCAGCTTATTGAGAAAGTAATTGAAGAGGAGGAGTTATCATTTTTACGAACACTGGATATGGGTATCAAGCGGCTTAATGATATTATGGGAAAAACAAAGAGTGAGAAGAAGAATACAATAAGCGGAAAAGCTGCCTTTGAACTATATGATACATTTGGATTCCCTCTTGATCTAACACAATTAATCCTTCGTGAAAACAATCTTTCCGTTGAAATGGAAGAATTTAACAAACAACTGGAAGAACAAAAAGACCGTTCACGCCAGGCTACAAAAACCGAAACAGAAGACTGGACGGTACTTGCCAAAGACGATGTGGAAGAATTCATTGGTTATGACTACCTCGAATCTGATGTGATTATTACCCGATACCGGAAGGTAAAAGCTAAAGGCAAAGAATTCTATCACCTTATATTCAATATTACACCTTTTTATGCAGAGAGTGGTGGCCAGGTAGGGGATACGGGTTACATTGAAAATCTTGAGGAAAAGATCGAAATTACTAATACAATTAAAGAAAACAATGTAATTGTACATATTGCAGATAAACTTCCGGCAAATCCTAATACTCGTTTTAAAGCCATAGTTGATGAGCGAAAACGCATAAGTACAGCAAACAACCATAGTGCAACGCACCTGATGCATCATGCCTTAAGGCAGGTATTGGGAAATCATGTTGAACAAAAAGGATCGTTGGTACATCCGGATTATCTGCGTTTCGACTTTGCACATTTTCAAAAAGTAAGCCCTGAAGAACTAAAAGAAATTGAACGGCTTGTAAATGAAGAGATCCGAAAAAATGTGCCTATTGATGAGAAAAGGGCCATACCTATGTCTGCTGCAAAAGATATAGGTGCCATGGCCTTGTTTGGAGAAAAATACGGAGACCTGGTAAGGGTCATCCAATTTGGCGAATCCATTGAGTTATGTGGTGGCACACATGTTCATTCTACGGGACAAATCGGGTTATTTAAAATCATCTCGGAAAGCTCAATAGCAGCAGGCATACGCCGTATCGAAGCTATTTCGGGAGAAAAGGCACAGGAATATATTAATAATGAGCTGGAGACTTTGGAAAATATACGGAAATTACTAGACCATCCTCAGCAATTAATTACTAAAATAGAACTGTTATTACAAGAGAATAATTCTCTTAAAAAAGAGTTGGAAGCCGTTAATAAAGATTCTCTAAAAAATTTAAAGAGTGAGCTTGCAAACAAAGTAAATAGAACAGGAGATATTAATATTATTGCTGAAAAAGTTGACCTTGATGATACAGGAGCAATAAAAGACCTTTCATTCCAGCTGAAAGATCAAATTGACAACCTCTTTCTGGTACTAGGTGCTGAAATTGATGGTAAAGCAAACCTGGCAATCATGATTTCGGACTCCCTGGTAAAGGATAAAGGCCTGCATGCCGGGAATATCATACGCGAAGCGGCTAAAGAAATCCAGGGAGGGGGCGGTGGTCAGCCATTCTTTGCCACTGCCGGAGGGAAAAATCCTGCCGGTATAGAAAATGCACTTAAAAAAGCTATTAGCCTGGTTTCGGCATAAAAAAACCCGAAAAGTCCTATAACTTTTCGGGTTAAATTCATTCAATAGCTTGAAAAAATTAGCAATATTATTAGGTATAATTCTTCAGAAATTATTTGCTGACTTTAAATGTACCATTAAGCCTTACTACACCTATTGTTTCACTTTCAGGCTTTTCAACATTCAGTGCAAAAGAACCACAAACATTGTTATCATCAATAAAGTCAATAGTGACATCACCCTGTTCAGGCATTCCCATTACCCAGTTGAAATAAACAGTTCCTTTTGCGGTATTCATGGTGACACTTGAATTAAAATCTTCCTGGTACTCCATATACGGATAAGTAGCAGGTTTCAATGAATTACCATTCTTAGCTCTTAGCTCAACCACAATATCAACCTGGTTATCCTTTCTGTCACCTACTAATTCTTCCATCTTGTAGTTACTTAACTTTAATTCTGCAACACTGTCATTCTTAATCTTCCAGGTACTTTGAACAACATTAAAGTTGGTATCAAGATATTCATACTTTTTGTCACTCATCCCATAGCCATATCCTTTAATCGTAATAGCTATTTTATTATCCAAAGTACAAACATCAGCAGCAGTTTTTTCGGGAACAACGGCAATGGTATCTTCGCCTGTTGCTGCAGGTTGTTTTTCACCTGATTTACACGAAGAAAATAGTATAGCCGATACAAATGCTATACAAATTAAATAAAGTAGGGTTTTCATTTTCATAATAATCAAGATTTAAATTTTAATTATTACTAAAGTTAAAAAAAATCCATTGCAATTCAAACCCAAAATCCGTCTATTTGAGTATTCTGATTTTTATTTTATTTTTACCGTTAAACTATAAATCCGAAGGAATGGAAGTCACCCGCACTTTCGATCTTTTATCCCGCTATAAAGAACTATATCCGGATAAACCAGACGCACTTGCCGGAAAAGAAAAGGGTATATATGCTGCCTATTCTGCAAATGAATATATTGAAAACGCCACCTTGTTAAGTTATGGATTTATGGCCCTGGGTCTTACTTTTGGAGATAAAGTAGCCATAATATCCAACAACAGACCTGAATGGAATTTTGTTGATATGGGACTGGCTCAGGCAGGTATGATCAATATCCCCATATATCCTACCATAAGCGAAGAGGAATATAAATATATACTGAATCATGCTGAACCAAAATTAGTTATCGTTTCTGACAAAATGCTCTTTCAGAAACTTAGTAAGTTAACAAAGGAAATTTCTTCAATTCAAGGCATTTATAGCTTTAACAACATTGGTGAAGCAAACAATTGGAATACAATATTACAGCTTGGCAGGGATAATGCTAAAATATATGAAGAGAGGTTAAATGACCTAAAGAAATCCATAACTCCCGATGATATTGTAACACTTATTTACACATCCGGTACCACCGGCTTTCCAAAAGGAGTATTGCTATCACACAATAACCTTGTCTCAAATTTTAAAACTACCTCAAAAGCTCATGAACTAAACTATAACCACCGCACGCTAAGTTTCCTTCCCTTGTGCCACATATACGAAAGGATGATGAATTATCACTACCAATACAAAGGCATGAGCATTTATTACGCTGAAAATATGGGTACTATCGCCAATGACATCAAGGAAGTGAAACCTGATATGTTTGTCACGGTGCCTCGTTTGCTGGAAAGGGTATACGATAAATTTATTGCCGCAGGCAAAGACCTTAAAGGTTTTAAGAAAACCATCTACTTTTGGGCAGTAAACCTTGGTTTACGATATGAGCTCCATGGGGAAAATGGCTGGTTGTATGAATTAAAGCGTAAAATAGCGGATAAACTGGTTTATTCAAAATGGAGAGAAAGTCTGGGTGGTAATCTTAAACTTGTAGTATCAGGAGGAGCGGCATTGCAACCCCGACTGGCCCGTATCTTCAGTGCAGGAAAAGTACTGGTTATTGAAGGATATGGATTAACTGAAACATCTCCCGTAATAGCTGTAAACAATCCACATAAAAATGAAGTAATGTTTGGCTCCGTAGGGCCCATTCTTGAAGGAGTTGAAGTAAAAATTGCCAATGATGGAGAAATACTCTGTAAAGGATCCAACGTAATGCAGGGATATTACAAAGCACAAGAATTAACAAAAGAAGTAATAGATGAAGAGGGGTGGTTTCATACGGGTGATGTGGGAGAACTAGTAGATAATTATTATTTGAAAATTACTGACCGCAAAAAAGAAATATTCAAGCTTTCAAGTGGTAAATATATTGCCCCACAGGTAATAGAAAACAGGTTTAAGGAATCGATCTTCATTGAACAACTCATGGTAATAGGTGAAAATCAAAAATTCGCAAGTGCTTTAATATCACCTAATTTTTACTATCTGCACAACTGGTGTGCAGAACAACATATCCGGTTCAGGGATAATAAAGAATTAATCAAGATTCCTGCTGTACTGGAATGTTATCAAAATGAAGTGAATGAGATGAATAAGGGCCTTGCTTTGCATGAGCAAATAAAACGTTTCAGGCTTGTTCCTGAAGAATGGAGCCCCCAGGCTGGTGAATTATCCCAAACCCTGAAGCTAAAACGCAAGCTGGTATTTGAAGAATACAAAGGAATAATCGACGAAATTTATTCTGTAGATAAAATTAATGGTATCGATTAGTTTAATTCTTTAACAATCTGTTATTGAAAATATTTTTCAAGATTTCACTCAGAACGCAAAGAGTTTGGTTATTACCCTGATTATTTTAATACAACTTTGATCCAATTAAATGGATGAATTCCTCACGTGTAGAAAAATTATTTAAAAAATCGCCTGTGAATGCAGAAGTTGTAGTTACCGAATTTTGTTTTTGTACACCACGCATAACCATACACATATGCTTGGCTTCAATAACCACTGCCACACCGGATGGATTTAATGTTTCCTGTATACAATCACGTATTTGCACCGTAAGTCTTTCCTGTACCTGTAAACGGCGGGCAAATGCTTCCACTACCCTGGCAATTTTGCTGAGACCTGTAATGTAACCATTGGGAATATAAGCAACATGAGCCTTTCCTAGAAAAGGTATCATATGATGTTCACACATGGAAAATATATCGATATCTTTTACTACCACCATTTGCTGATATTCTTCCTTAAACATCGCTGAACGTAGTATTTCAGACGGATCAATTGCGTATCCTTGTGTTAGAAATTGAATGGATTTTGCAACCCTCTCAGGTGTTTTTTCCAACCCTTCACGATGCGGATCCGGATCAATTTCTTCTACGATGGCCTGATACAGTTTTTGTAGTCTTTGTGTTTTACCATCATTATAGTTATCAACCCTGTAATATCCTTCATCGTGTAAAGCCCCGATACCATTGTTTATTTCTTCCATGATTGTTTTATTTTCCGTAATATTCAATAAAATTGTTTTCTGTTTCTTCGAGTTTTATAGAATGTAGTGTAACACCCAACTTTTTTATGTGAAGTTCCAGTTGCTCCCAAATACTTATAGCCAGATTCTCCGTAGAAACAATTTTACCTTGCATAAAATCTACATCCAGGTTAATATTTTTATGATCCAGCTTATCAATTACATGTCGGTTAATAATCTTGCTTAGTGTGCCTAAATCTACCAAATATCCGGTTTCTATATCCACCTCTCCCTTTACGGTCACATATAGTACATAATTATGCCCATGCCAGTTAGAATTGGCACATTTACCATATAGTGCAAGATTCTCCTGATCTGTCAAACCATCCTTATACATTCTGTGTGCCGCACTAAATCTTTCTCTCCGGGTTATATATACCATTACTCAATTTTTATTGGAACTGCAAATTTACGTTTTTTTATCAAAATATAATCTACTCAGCATCTAATCAAAATGTTTGTCTTACGTTCTATGCATTTTGGCCTGTCGGATTAAGGAAAAATAAACCAATAATCCATATTTTTGTAGTACTTTTAATTGAAATTAATCTTTTTTAGCGTGAGAATACTTATTATTTCAGCAACTGTGCCCGAAATACAACCGGTTCTGTCAGTGTTAAAAATAACCAATAACAGAAACTCCAAGCTTAAATTTTATAAATACAAAGATCTTTGTGTGGATGTCCTGATATCAGGTGTTGGCATACCTTCTACAACTTACTATGTTGTAAAAAACACGCAACATATACGGTATAATCTGGTTATAAACTCAGGTATTGCAGGAAGTTTTAATCCTGAGATCAAGGTGGGTGATGTAGTAAATGTAATGGTTGAGCAATTTGGAGATATTGGTGTGGAGGACAACGAAGAATTTTTAACCTCCTTTGAATTAAAACTGGAAGACCCTAACGTACCACCATGGATCAACGGCAGATTGTTTAATGACACAACATTTAATGTACCTGCTATTGAAAGATTGAAGAAAGTGAAAGGAATGACCGTAAACAAAGCCCATGGGTGTGTTGAGAGTATTGCCCGAATAAAATCAAAACTCAACCCGGATGTTGAAACCATGGAAGGGGCCGCAGTTTTTTACTCCTGCCTGATGGAGAAACTATCGTTTTATGAAATACGGGCCATTTCAAATTTCGTGGAACCCAGAAATAAGAAAAACTGGGAAGTGCCTCTAGCAATTACCAACCTGAATACAACAATGATCCGTATCCTGGAAGAACTAAATAGTATGTTATGAAGCTAACCCTCGGCTTTTCACCCTGTCCTAATGATACTTTTATATTTGATGCCCTGGTAAATAAAAAAATTGACGCAGGTGAATTTGAATTTAAGACAATAATAGAAGACGTTGAACAATTAAATCAAAAAGTTATAGAAAACGAACCGGATATTTCAAAAATAAGCTTTGCCGTCTATCCCCAAATATCTTCTGCTTATAAAATTCTTTCATCCGGATGCGCTCTGGGAATAAATAATGGTCCGCTAATTATTTCAAAAAAGAAAATATACCCGGACGAAATTCCAGATGTTAAAATTGCTATACCAGGTACTCATACTACGGCAAATCTATTACTAAGTATCGCTTATCCCAGAGCAAAAAAGAAATTTGAATATCTTTTTTCAGATATTGAGGATGCTATCCTGGCTAACGAAGTCGACGCAGGCGTAATCATTCATGAAACCAGGTTTACCTATCAAAAAAAAGGATTGTTGAAAATACTCGACCTGGGAGAATTCTGGCAGAAAGCTACGAATGGACCTCTTCCTTTAGGAGGAATTGTAATTAGAAGAAGTGTAAATATAAATACTCAGCGATCAGTTGAATTACTTATAAAAAAGAGTGTTCAATTCGCTTTGCAAAAGCCCATTTCTTCTTTACCTTTTATTAAAAACTACTCGGCCGAACTCGATGAAGATATTATTTCTCAACATATTTCGTTATATGTAAATGAGTATTCTGCCGATATGGGAAAAGCAGGCCAGGAGGCAATTGTAAGATTGTTTAAAGAAGGATCACAAGCTGGCTGTTTTACTATGCCGGAAAATGATATTTTTGTATCTGAAATTTCTTAGAAAAAATAATACAATGATAATAGTAACCGGAGCAGCAGGATTTATAGGTAGCAACCTTGTAAAAAAATTAAATGACGAAGGATTCAATGATCTGGTGGTAGTTGATGATTTTTCAAATCCGGAAAAGAATAAGAATCTTGAAAACAAGAAATATACCGAGAGAGTGCACCGGAACGAGTTTATTGACTGGGCCCAGGCCCACCAGCGGTTTATACAATTTGTGTTCCACATGGGTGCCCGTACCGATACCGCTGAATTTGACAAATCCGTTTTTGAGAAGCTAAATACGGGCTACTCAAAAAATGTCTGGAATCTGTGTGTTCAATTCGGCTTGCCCCTGGTATATGCATCTTCAGCTGCAACCTATGGATTAGGTGAACTTGGCTATAATGACGATCATGAAGTAATACATAAACTCAAACCTCTCAATCCTTACGGTGAATCAAAAAATGAATTTGACAAGTGGGCATTGAAACAAAAACAAAAACCTTTCTTTTGGGCAGGTTTAAAATTCTTCAATGTGTATGGCCCGAATGAATACCATAAGGGACGCATGGCTTCAGTTATTTTTCATGCATACAAACAAATAAAAGCCACCCGGAAAATGAAGCTTTTCCGTTCCCATAATCCTGATTTTAAAGATGGTGAACAACAGCGCGATTTCATATATATTAAGGATCTGGTTGATGTTATGTATTTCTTAATGCACTACCGGAAAGACTCAGGAATTTATAATCTCGGTACAGGAAAAGCCAGATCATTCCTTGACCTTACGAAAAACACATTCAAGGCTATGAAAATACCTGAAGATATTGAATTTATTGATACTCCTGAAGATATTAGAGACAAATACCAGTATTTTACCGAAGCTAATATGAGTAAATTGCGCTCGATTGGTTACAACCAGGATTTTTACACCCTGGAAGATGGTGTAAATGATTATGTAACTAAATATCTTACTCCCAACCTAATCAATTAATTAGCATCTTCCAAAAATAAACAATTAGCATTATTCTCATATTTCAGGTAACCTATTCAAACAAAATTCGTTAATATGTTATTGAAATAATGACACATACGTTGTTTAACTCATGTAATTCTTAATATTTAACAGAATTAACCTAACCACAATATTATTTATACTATGAGACGATTAACTTTTCTTTTAAGCATAATAAGCATGCCAGCCTTACTAAACGGCCAGATTATTGCAGACCATACCATTGTAAATGATTACGAATTAATACCTCAGCAATACATTGATTCGGTAAAGAAGATGTGGGTAACTGTTCCGGGAGAATCGCATTCTGAGGCTTACAGAAGCGGCCTGGAGTTTCTTGAAATTCTAAACAGCACTTATAAAGTAAATATAACCGAAGGTGGAACACCGGAAGGCTTTACTGATACATGTCTGCGCTTCAGCAGGGCTACCTGGGGTGACGTAGATAATACCAGTGGATGGCGGTACAGTTATGGTGAGGAAGACTGGTATACTTCCCAAACCGCCAGAAACAATACAAAAGCAGGATTAATTCATGCTAATAACAATGGATTTATGTTAGACGCAACAGGCTTTGGATGGTGCTGGGATATGACCTGGACTAATGGTCCTGGCGGTGACACCAATGATGTTTACCATGTCAGATGGGCAGGATCGAGTTCTGGTGGTCCTCAGGGAAACTTGCGTTGGGGACTTACATCTGCCGACTCAGCGTTAACAGGTAATAGTGTATGTATGGACACCTATATAAATGCCACCATGTCATATATAAAATTATGCAGTGATAGTGGTTATCCAACAAAAGTATTTTTTACTACCGGGCCTGTTGATGGTGGAGGTAATACTGGTGAGAATGGATATCAGCGTTTTATTAAGCATGAATATATACGGGATTTCGTCCGTAATTCAGATAGTTTAATATTATTTGATTATGCAGATATTCTATGCTGGGATAATGACGGATTACAAAGCAATACCACATGGACAGACTATGCTGGCAATCCGCAAACATACCAACACATTCATGATGATAATATGCTGGATCTGGATGGAAATTACGATGGTAATGTTGGTCATATTGGTGAACGCGGTGCAGTGCGTCTCGCAAAAGCTATGTGGTGGATGCTTGCCCGGATGGCCGGTTGGGAAGGAACGATTACGGAATACAGAACACATCAATACCCGGGAATTTGCGAAGGTGAAAGTTTCTTCGCTGAAGGAGAGGAGCAGACAACAACAGGTATTTATTTCGATACGCTGACTGCAGAAGTAGATGGATTAGATAGTATTATTATTACACATCTGGAAGTACATGACACTTACGAAAGAACAAAAAACAGGACAATAACCGAGGGTGACAGCTATTTGGCTGGTGGAGAATATCAAACCACAAGCGGAACGTACTATGACACCCTGCAAACCATATACGGTTGTGATAGTATAATTATTACAAACCTCACCGTTGAACCTCCTGAATATATTACCCATTCAGATATTGGAAATATTGATATTTTCCCAAATCCCTCTAACGGGACTTATTATATTGAATTAGAAGCTGTAACAAATGAATTAACAATACAAGTAATATCTTCCATAGGCAGGGAAGTGTTCAATCAAAGAATCTGTAAAGAAAGTTCCAATACAAAATACTCAATAAATCTCTCGTATCTTGATGATGGTATTTATTTTGTAATAGTCAGGGCAAATGAAAATATGTACAGATCGAAAATAGTACTAGTCAAATAGAGTATTATCTTTAATTTACTGTACATTGCGATATATGAACACAACCTAAATATTTATTTTTAATAGCCCTCCTTTAGGGAGGGTTGAGAATCATATTCTAATATCGAAACTCACTGTATTTCAGATGTATTCACGGATTGGGCATTACATCTTTTTCAAGAAGGTTTTCAAGATCCTTTAAATAATTTATTTCAACATAAAAGTCTGTTAATTCAGGTATTGTGCCCTTTATCTTTTTATGCTTCCGTGTTTTTTGATATAAAATTTCCTGAGCTGATTTAAGATTCTCACATGCAGCTATAAGATGCTCCGCCATCTGCTGGGAAATGTAGACTTCACCAAAATCTCTTATAAAAATTGGTTGATAAATGGAATAGTTTTCCCATGAATCCGGCTTTCGTCTTATACCTTCAGTAAAATGTATGAAACTACTTTTTACTAATGCGCTTTCCCGGTTTAAAGCCTGAATATATTCATTGGAATAACCTATAATTACGACAGTGGCATTCGGTATTATTTCATTGCCTGTTTCAACATGATTTTTAATTTTACGTCCTACATTGGGTTTGATAATAATTCTTCTGGTGGCATAAATTACATTATAAATGATATTCCCCAAACCTAAAGGGATATATTCAACAAGGAATGACTTAAAATTAACCAGAAACTCTGTATTGTACGAAGAACGAAAATTATACCCTGTAACATAGCCATCAATTTCCATTAGCGACTTTCTTAATTCAAATGGCATTGACAATTCATCCTGGTAGAAAATAATCGCCGAATCCAAAATATCTACTGCTTCTTCTGCGCTATCTATAGCTGATGCAACCATGATCTGACGATTTAGCCTTGCATGAGCCGAGTGTTCATTTACAACATTCACATATTCATAAAAATCATCCATAGCTGCAAAATAGGAATTGCAATGACTTATCTGGGTTTTGGTCAGGGAGCACCCATTCATAACAATCATTACGAATACACAGCAAAGCAGTTTACTTAACCTTAGAACCAATATCCATATATTCATTAGAATTACATACTTAGTATTATGTTTTTCTAAATTAATCTAAAACTTGTAAACAAGCAAATCAAATTAAAATACAATTGAACTAAAAAGTCAATGTAAAAATAGTTTCTTTTTCCGGTTCCGATTGAGCACTAATAGTACCGTTATGTAACCTGAGAATCTGTCTTGACAAACTAAGTCCGATACCTGAGCCCTGTTGTTTTGTAGTAAAAAAAGGAACAAAAATTTTATCCAGTACATCAGGTAAAATTCCTTGTCCATTATCAATTATTTGCATAAGAACTTTACCTCTCCTGTTATAAAATGCATTCATCTTAATCACCTTGTTATCTCGTCCTTCTAACCCTTGAATAGAATTCTGAATCAAATTAATGATTACTTGTTCTATCTGTCTTTCATCAGCAAAGATTTCAATGTTTAAAGGGTCTGTCAGTACTTCTATTGAAATTTTTTTTCGTTTAAATTCATCTTCAAACAATTTGCATACGTTAGCAAAAATTTCACAAACTCTTACAATTTTAAAATCAGGTTGAGGTATACGTGTTAGGCCCCTATAGGAATCAACAAACTCCATGAGGCCCGTACTACGTTTATTTATTGTTTTTATTCCCTGGCTTATTTCGTTTATTGTGCTATAATCAAACTCTTTAGAGTAGGTCTCCTTTGCAGTTTCAGTCAACATTTGCTCGAGAGTGGTTGATAATGATGCAATGGGGGTAATGGAGTTCATTATCTCATGGGTAAGAACACGAATAAGTTTTTGCCATGCTTCCGTTTCATTTTCTTCCAGCACATTTTGGATATTTGTTATGCTCGTCAACTTAATACGTTTATTTTTTATCTTGATTTCGGTAGCATGTATAGAGAGATGTAAAATATCATCCTTATCAAAGACCTTCACTAATTTATACTCCCCCGGATTAATCGAGAGTAAAGTTACAACCAGCTCTGTACTTAACTTTTTTAATTCGTTCACATTACTTATTGCGTTTATCTGAAAAAGTTTTTTTGCAGCATTATTAAACAATTCAACCGTTCCATCACCTAGAAAAGCAATAATGCATACATCCAGGTTTTGCACTACGCTTTGCAAATAATGTAAACTCTCCTCCCTTTCTGATCTTACTTTCTGGAAATCAGCCATAACATTGGCAAAAGCTTCATATAAAGCTTTAAAGGATTTACCTTTCCCGGTTTCTTCAAAACTTCTTGTAAACTCTGAAAAACGTATTGACTCAAGAAAATTGGCAATATCCCGGTTTGATTTATCGATATATTGTATTAATGAATAGACTTGAATGATAAGAATCAGTCCCAATAAAACAGGGATAATATACATACCTCTCTGGTAAGTAATCCAAATGAGGACAATAGATACAACTAACAGCAGTACCCTTACAATTACCTGTAACCTAAAGTTCTTATAGACCATATTTTTCCATTCTTCGATATAATGATGTACGTGTAAGTCCAAGCTCTGCAGATGCCTGGGTAATATTTCCCCTGCATTGTTTTAATACCCTTAATATCACTTTCTTTTCAATATCGTCCAGGTTGTAATTGTCAAGTTCCAGGTCATCTCCATGTCTGCCGGAAGGTGTAAGAATAAAATCGTTTTCCGTTAAAACATTGCCATCAGCCATAATAATGGCTCTTTCTATTGCATGTTGCAATTCACGTACATTTCCCGGCCATGTGTATACATTCAGTTTTTTATGTGCTGCCGCATTTATGCCTTTTATGTTTTTCTTATATTTTTTAGCATATATATCCAGATAATAATCAGCCAGCAGACTTATGTCCCCTGCCCTTTCACGAAGTGGCGGAAGATGGACTTCTACCGTGTTTACACGATACAACAAATCCTGCCTGAATTTACTTTGGGCTACCATTTCATGAATATCATTATTCGTAGCACATATCAGTCTTACATCAATTGGTGTCGGTTTGGTTGCTCCCACACGAATTATTTCTCTACGTTCCAATACCGTCAAAAGCTTTGTTTGTAAAGGCAGAGACAGATTCCCAATCTCATCAAGAAATAATGTACCCTTTGAAGCAATTTCGAAGCGTCCGGCTTTATCTTGTTTTGCATCTGTAAATGCACCTTTCACATGTCCGAAAAGTTCACTCTCAAATAACGTTTCTGTTATGGATCCTAAATCAACACTTAGAAATATTTCATCCTTACGAATGGAATTTTTATGCAAAGCGCGGGCTACCAACTCTTTTCCTGTACCGTTTTCACCTAAAATAAGAATATTTGCATCTGTCTTCGCTACCTTATTAATCGTAGTAAAAACCTGCTTCATTTCCGGGGAGTTTCCTATAAAGTCCTTAAATCCATGACTCAGACAATCCGTAATTCCCTGCTGTCGACTCCGAAGATTTCCCACCTCAACCTTTGATCTTCTCAAGCTCATAGCTGAATGTAATGTAGCAAGAAGCTTTTCATTTTGCCAGGGTTTAAGTACAAAATCCGTTGCACCGGCTTTTATTGCAGACACTGCCTTTTCAGCATCTCCATAAGCAGTGATAAAAACAACAACTGCTTCAGGATCAATTTCAAGGATGCGCTTCAACCAGTCGAATCCTTCCTGACCGCTGCTGGCATCTTTTGTAAAGTTCATATCGAGCAAAATCACATCATAGGTATTATCTTCCATCAATTTTGGGATGTCACCAGGATTAGCGGTTGTATGTATTTCTTCAACATGATTCTTAAGCAGCAATTTCAGGGCAAACAGGATATCTTCATTATCGTCAACTGCGAGAACAATTCCTTTTTTTTCTTCCATAAATCAGTTTTTTGAGGGTCTGCGGAATGTGTAAATTTAGCTTTTTTTCATAATATTTTACCAAGATGTGTAAAAGACTATCATTATTGTTTTTTGGAAAAGCAACGTTTTTATTTCATATTTGAAGTTTCTTCGTTTAAATTTAAATTGCATTATTCTAATTATACCTGAAAAAATTATACTGGCATGAGAAAAACAATACTTACCTTTTTAATTATAATTGTATTTACCAACAAGATTACATTCCCACAAAACAGTCCGGCCCCAATAAAGCTCATTCAGTTTGTATTAACCCCAGACCACTCAAACTGGAACTACAAACTTAACGAAGAAGCAACGATCAAAATATTAGTAACAAAATTCGGCATTCCTGTTTCCAATGCAGAAATAGAATATGAGTTTGGCCCGGAAATGTTGGCGCCCGAAAAAAAGGATGTACTTATACTAAAAGAGGGTGCTGGTGAAATCAATATTGGTACAACTAACAAACCCGGATTCCGGCAGTTAAAAGTTAAAATAAAAACCGATGGCTATGAGTACAAAGATGAAATTAAGGTAGCTTTTGAACCTACAAAAATCCAACCTACTATAATACTACCCCAAGACTTCGACAAATATTGGCAGGATGCCCTTGAGGCGAATTCTAAAGTGCCTATGGATGCGATTGTTACCTACAAACCAGAGTACTCAACAGCTACCGTAAATGTTTACTTGGTCAGTCTTCAAAACTATAAAATAGGAAAACGCCTGTATGGTTACCTTTGCAAACCAAAAGCACCAGGCAAATACCCCGTTCTGCTTTTGCCACCAGGTGCAGGAATAAAAAAGATAGACTCAGGTACTTTTTATGCAGACGAGGGATTTATCAGCCTCTCAATTGAAATCCATGGCATTTCACCAGAACTTTCGGAAGAAGATTATAATACCATAAGATTTGCTTTTGGTGATTATTGGTTAGACAAACTGGACGACAAGGACAATTATTATTATATAAGTGTATATGTAGGATGTATTCGTGCCATAGATTTTCTCACCAGTCTGCCTGAATTTGACGGTAAAAATGTAGCAGTTACCGGAGGAAGCCAGGGAGGCGCATTATCAATTGTGACAGCTGCTTTAGATAGACGAGTAACCTGTCTTGCAGCCTTTTATCCTGCCCTGTGCGATCTTACAGGTTATTTAAACGGTCGTGCCGGAGGGTGGCCTCATATATTCAGTGACAGATACAAAGAAATAAATGCCACACCTGAAAAAATCAATACTGCTGCATATTATGATGTAGCAAATTTTGCCCGCAAAATAACCGTTCCCGGATTTTATTCATTTGGATACAACGACCATACATGTCCTCCAACATCGATCCTGTCTGCATTAAATGTTATTACGGCACCGAAAGAAGTTGTCATAACACCAATATCAGGTCACTGGCGCTTTAACGAAACAAACGACAAGTCCGTTCAGTGGTTAAAAGAAAAGTGCGGGATAAAATAATCTCCTGATTAACTTCTTTAAGAGCTAACTTACCTCCCTTTGGAATTCACCTTGCTTCTTAGGTATTATTTTCAAAAGATATTTCATTCATGCTCTACTTTTATTCATGACCGCTTTTACTCTTTATATATTTTCTAAATAATTCAACATTTAAATTTTCGCTGTATTACCTAATTATTAATAAAACTTGCAAATAAAATTAAAATAATTAATATATCATTTGTGTTATATATCTTTTGTATTATATTTGTAAAAAAAATATCCATGTCATTAAAACATACAATACTTGGTTTTTTAGATAATCAGGAATTATCTGGTTATGATTTACAGAAAAAAATAGAAACTACGATAAATCATTTCTGGCCATCAACACAAAGCCAGATTTACAGAACATTAAAAGAACTAATAGATGCCAGGCAGGTTGATATGCGAATAATATACCAGGATGAGAAACCCAATAAAAAAGTATATTCATTAACACCAAGAGGAAAAAAGGAATTGATTGAATGGTTAAAATCTGATATTGATTTACCAAATCATAGAAATCAATTCCTTGTTCAATTTTTCTTTTCTGATTGTATAGATAGTAAAACCATCATTAAAAACCTAAAACATTATAAATCAATAATGCAACAAAGGTTGTCATTTATGACTTATCCTGAAACAAAAAAGCATATCAAAGGAATTCAAAATAATAAAAGACAGGAATTGGTCAGCTTAATAGCCCAAAATGGAATATGGGCATTGGAAAATGAAATTCGCTGGATTGAACATGCAATTAAAACTTTAAAAAAATGAATACTAAATATTTCCTCTTATTCATAAGCATTGTATTACAAGTCAATACATTATTTACATATTCGCAAAATAAAACTATTATGGAATCAAAAATTTTAAAGACCGATGTTGGTACAATTGAATACACCCTGGCAGGGGAAGGCAAAACAATACTTATTGTACATGGCGGTAATGATAATTGTTTTTCAGATGTAAAACAACAGCACCTGATTGATGATGGATATCAGATACTCATCCCCTCACGGCCAGGCTATAGCCATACTTCTATTGAATTTGGCAAAACTGCAAGCGAACAGGCTGATTTTCTGAAGATATTGCTGGATTCATTAAACATTAAAGAAGTTGCAGTATTGGCTAATTCAGCCGGGGGCGCAGTTGGTCTTGAATTTGCAAAAAAGTATTCAGAAAATACGGCTTGTTTAATTCTGGAAGAAGCTATTACAAAAACATGGGTACCCAAATATAGTGTTCAATATTATGGGATGAAATATTTATTAAACCCTAAAAGGCAAGAAAAACTTTGGGAAAAACAACGTGAAGAGTTTAAAAACACGAGGGACAAGCATTTAAAAAGGATATGCAAAATGTTTTCGACTTTAAAACCGGAATATGTGCTACGTGACTGGGATGAAAAAGATATTGGGTTCTATGGGGATATGCTTTCACATCTTAACTCAGGGAATGGCTTTGTTCACAACATAGACCACAAAGCCAAGGATATTCATTTAATAACTGTTCCAACTCTTATAACGCATTCCCCTTTTGATAAAAACGTTCCCTTTTCGCATGCCCTTTATGCTCATAAAAATATTAAAAATTCGCAATTGTATATTGCTCCAGCAGTATCCCATATTATTTATATGGGGAAAAATTCGGAATACATTTTAGATAAAAGGATATCCTTTCTTAAGGAAATAGGTTGGTAAATCTATACTAATTAATCATACCAAGATAGCATTATTCCCTTTGATTTGAATAAGTTTCAATTAGTTCTGCAATTTTTTTATACTCCTGTTCTGTTTTATTATTTCCATCATGAATCCTGCTTCGTGCCAAATCAACTGGTCTCTCATCCCAACCACTTTTCAGCGTAATATCAGCACCCTGTTCCAGTAAAAGCTGCACTAATTCAACATCATGATAAAAAACTGCAAACATTAAAGGCGTATAATTTTGAAAGCCTTCATCTTTACATTGAATATTGACCTCTGCACCATTCTTTAATAGTAATTGAATCGTATTTTCATATCCCCTTTCTGATTCATGCCATGTTGAGTCATTAGTAAGATCAATTTTATTTTTTCTGCAAGCCCATATTAGAGGAGATCTGTTCTTAAAATCCGTAGCATTAATATCTGCCCCGTTTTCAATAAGTATTTTTGCAATTTCATCCTGTCCCCTGTATGAAGCTAAAATTAATGCCGTATAATTTTCAAAATATTGAATATTCGGATCGGCTTCGTGGTCGAGTAATAACTTTACCATTTCATAATTATTATTATCAACCGCTACCATCAGGGCATCGAATAATCTTCCATTACTATTATAAAAACGGGCATTTACATCTGCACCATTTTCAAGTAAACTTTTTACTATATCAATATTGTTGTTTGTAGCTGCAATTATCAGGGCCGGGACATTCTCAAAATATTCAATGCTATTATCCCCTTCAATATTGCCAACCACTCTTTTTGTTGATTTGTCTATTATGTTCTTTGTAAGAATTGTATTCACACCAGCTCCTTCCTCAATAAGTTGTGTTGCCAATGTAGTATCATCTTCTAAAATAGCCAGTATTAGCTTATCATTCTTCGACTGACATCCAAGAATAATAAATAATACACTGTAAATAACCATGTGATTTAAAAGTCTTTTCTTCATCCTATTCATATATTAGTTTCTTTTAATAAATCTAATATATGAAAAAAAAATAAAACATGGTTTTAAGAAAGAAAATTACAGTAATTAATGCACTTAATATTAGACAAGGATAACCTTTTGGTTAAAATATCAAAAATGAGTTTGATGAAATATCGTGTATTGAAAAAAGCTCACAAACAGTACAAAGAAAGAAAATCAATAGTGTCCGAGCAAATTATCGTAATAATGCTATAATGCCCATTTTGTCAAACCTCTACGAGGTATTTTAAACCAGGGGGTCATTTTTCTACAGTATTTAATCGCCTACGGCGAAATTCCGCGTAGCGGATTAAGTATTGTAGAATAAGACATTACAAAAGCAATATATTCCACGTAGTGGATAAACAAAT
>JAFGOZ010000675.1 GCA_016926235.1 Bacteroidales bacterium
AAACAGATTGCCTATAGACACTTTATTCGACAAAATGATATAAATAGATATTATTCAGTAACTTAAATGTGTCAAAGTAGAATTAATTCATTTTTTATGAAATATTATATGAAAAACATATTTAGCACTATTATAATTACTGTATCATTGATTATATGTGCATCAGCTCAGGACAAACTTTATACCAACGAGTTTTCATTAAAACAGGTTACACTGTTGGACGGACCATTTAAAAATGCCATGGATTTAAACATCCATACACTGCTTCAATATGACGTAGAAAGGCTTCTTGAACCATATTATACGGAAGCAGGAATTCCAACCAGCGCCGAACGGTTTGCAAACTGGGATGGACTGGCTGGTCATATTGAAGGCCACTACCTGTCAGCATTAGCTATTCATTATGCAGCAACAGGTGATACGGTCTGTAAGACACGTCTGGATTCTATGATAGTAAAATTAAAAAACTGTCAGGATGCTAATAGTAATGGCTATCTGGGCGGTGTACCCGGGGGTGATGCTCTCTGGTCTGCATTAAAAACCGGTGATTTTACACTATATAATTCAGGTTGGGTGCCCTGGTATAATATGCACAAAACCTATGCAGGTCTTAGAGATGCCTGGTTATATGGAGATAATGACTCTGCCAGAGTAATGTTTTTGAGATTATGTGATTGGGGAATCGATGAAATTTCCGGTTTGGATGATACGCAAATGCAAACAATGCTAAACAAGGAATTCGGCGGTATGAATGAGGTATATGCTGACGCCTACCAAATGACTGGGGACGTTAAATACCTCAACGCTGCAAAGAAATTTACACACAATACCATATATAATGCCATGGTTACAGGTACGGATAACCTGGATAATTTACATGCCAACACACAAATCCCCAAGGTAATTGGTTTTGAGCGAATTGCTGAAGTGGACCCAAATGCAACAACATATGAAACAGCATCACAATTCTTTTGGAACAGGGTAGTATATTATCGTTCATTAGCCCTTGGAGGAAACAGCAGGAGTGAACATTTCCCGTCAGCAGCCAGTTGCATCGATTATACCACTACACGTGAAGGTCCTGAGTCCTGTAATACATACAACATGCTCAAACTGACGGAGGACTTATTCAGGACAGATCCCCAGGCCAAATATGCAGACTTTTATGAACAGGCCCTGTTTAACCATATCCGTTCAACCCAACATCCGGAACATGGAGGATATGTGTATTTTACCCCTGCACGTCCCCGCCATTACCGTGTATATTCGGCGCCCAATATGGCTATGTGGTGCTGTGTGGGCACTGGTATGGAAAACCATGGCAAGTACGGGCAATTCATTTATACGCGTAAAGGATCTGATTCCCTTTATATTAATCTCTTTATCCCTTCAAAATTAAACTGGACTGATAAAAATGTGGAAATAACCCAATACACGCAGTTTCCCCAAAATGACTCATCCTTGTTAATAATAAATACAAGTGCTCCCACACAGTTCAATTTACTGATACGTCACCCGGCATGGGTTGCCTCAAATACTTTTAAAGTAGTTGTTAACGGCGATACCTTGTCTCAAACTTCTGAGTCATCGTCATTTGTTTGTATTAACAGGACCTGGAATGATGGTGACACAGTAAAATTTGCACTTCCAATGAGATTAACTTACAAAGAATTGCCCAATGTACCCGATTATCTTGCTTTCATGTATGGCCCTATCTTACTAGGAGCTAAAACAGGAACAGAAGACCTTGACGGGCTTGTGGCTGATGACAGCCGGTGGGGACATATTGCCAACGGACCATTACAACCGCTTTACAGAGCTCCGATAATAGTAAGCCATCCTGATTCTATTTTGGAAAAATTTGTACGAGACGATGACACGCTTAAATTTACCGCTCCGGAATTATTCTATAATCAGAAAAATTATAAAACAATTGAATTTGAGCCATTCAGTCAAATTCACGATGCCAGGTATATGATGTACTGGCTAAATGTAACCAGGGAAGAATATGAAGTTATAATTGCTGAGCTTGAAGAAGAAGAACGGTATGCCTTATTGCTTGACAGCCTGTCTGTTGACCAGGTTGCTACAGGAGAACAACAGCCAGAAGCAGACCATAATATGACTACGTTAAATTCCTATTCAGGAACACATATGGATGAGTATTGGAGAGATGCCCGAGATGGAGGATACTTTTGCTACGAAATGGCAACTGAAGGTATAACAGATCTGACATTAATGGTCAGGTACTGGGGTAATGAGTTCGGGGCCAGAACATTTGATATTAAAATTGATGGCGTTATTATTGCCACCGAAAATGTGACTGGCAAGTGGAATATTTCTGATTTTGTTAATGTAGAATATCCAATTTCTGATACACTATTGGAAGGAAAAGATTATATAACAGTATGTTTCGATGCCCGTCCGGGAAATATGGCGGGTGGCGTATTTTATATCTGGTTACTGAAATATTGGGGAACGCAATCTGACGTTAAACATGATAAAATAAAAAACAGTGATTTGAAAATTTCTAAAAATAATGAAGAAATTAAGCTATCAATACAAACTACAGATCAAAACTCCATATACAAACTGATTAGTCAGCAGGGAATACTGGTAGCCGCAGGAAAACTTGATACCGGAACGGCAATCATCAATACCACGGAATTTCAAAAAGGATTATATGTTTTAGTATATAAGTGTGATAAAGGTATTTTTACAGAAAAAGTAATTATATACCAGTAATTACCAAAAAACCGTATAAAGGAACACCAGTATAGCGGCAATAATTATAGCGCTTATATTGAACTTCCTTGTTGTCTTAAACATACTTGTTTCAAAGTATATCGCTTTTTCAGAGTTTTTACCCTTTCCTTCAACCAGACTAACAACGACCACAATCAGAAATGCACATAGTAAAGTAACCATCATCTGGTGCATAAAGGGCAATACATACCATGGCCTGTTAAAAGTAGATTCCGGTCCGTGATTATGTGTATAAACCAGCTCTAATACTTTTAAACCGATTGCTACAAAGAAAGGTATGATAACACCCCACTTGGCAGCTTTATTGGTTGCTTTTGGCCAAAATATCCCTAAGAGAAAAATTGTAAGTATTCCGGGACTTATTATACCTGTAGAGGCTTGAATATATGTAAATAATTGATCGAAATTTTTCAGGAATGGGGCTATAATTACTGCAATACATAGTGATACGGCCACAGCAATCCTGTAAACCAATATTGTATGATTTCCGTTTCCATTATTTTCTTTTTGAAAATGAGGTTTATATATATCTTCAGTAAAAATAGTTCCTATTGCATTTGCCATGGATCCAAGAGATGATATTATAGCCCCTAAAATAGCCGCAATTACAATTCCTAAAAACGGTGTGGACATAAACATGCTTACCATCATCGGATAGGCGCGGTCATTATCAATTGAACCATCAGAGGGTTTAAACATGTAATCAGCTCCAAATTGTGTAATGGAGTCATGGGTAACCTGTCCATGCCCGTTTGAAAGAATTACATAAGCTACTATTCCCGGAATTACGACAAGTACGGGGACCAGGAGCTTTAAGTAACCTGCAAAAGCCAGTCCTTTTTGCGCTTCCTTCAGGCTTTTTGCAGCAAATGCCCGCTGAATGATGTATTGATTAAATCCCCAATAATACAGATTAGTAATCCACAAACCTCCAATTAGCACCGACAAACCGGCAATATCCATATATCCGTTCGATCCATTTGGTGTAATATGCTTCCCGTCTCTAATAATCATATGGAACTTTTGAGGAAATGTTTTCAATAAATAGCTGAAATTCTCAACGGTACCCCCCTGCCCCAGACTGTTCAGAACGACATATGCCAGGTATAATCCTGCTATTATCAATATCCCCACATGAATATAATCTGTAAAGGCGATAGACATCAAACCTCCCTTCATTGAATATGCCAATGTAACAAGAGCAAGGACGATAATTGCTATCAGCATGATATTTCTGTCCTGTATAATGGTGTCAATCATTTTTGCACCTAAAAACATTACAGAGGTAAGGTTTACAAATATGAACAGGCATATCCAGAAAACTGCCAGGATGGTTTTAAGTTGTGTGCTATACCTATGCTCTGCCAGCTGAGGTATAGTTTTGATATTCTCCTTAAAGAATATAGGCAGGAAAAACTTAGCAACCAGGATAAGTGTTATAGCAGCCATCCACTCATAACTTGCTACTGCAAGGCCAATGGCAAAGCCCGTTCCTGACATACCTATGATCTGTTCAGCCGAAATATTGGAAGCAATAAGTGAAAATCCAATAATCCACCAGGGTAACGATTTGTCAGCTATGGCAATAGAGTCAAATCCTTTGTTTTTTCTTGCAACCCAAATGCCAATGAAGATAATAATTGCTATATAAAGCATTAAAAACACCCAATCCAGTTGATGCATAAATGTCGGTTTTAATTGAATATACTGCCAATATAAATGTGTTCTCAATGGTTTCAAGCTGAAAAAGTATGATCACTATGAATAAATGTATGAATGTATATTCCCGGTGTATTTTATTATTTTTGTATATTGATCAGCCGATTTTTACACATAACAAGAATAAACAAAGAAAAATGACCACCCAGCAAATATTGACAGGGACACTTTTGGCAGCAACCATTATCACACTTCTCTTTATACTTTACCGGAGTTTCGACAATCGCAAGAAGAAAAGACTGCAATATGCGTTACTGGCATTTCAAAGCCATACTAATCCCCACTTTATTAAAAATGTTTTGCAGGCCATCAATTGGTTTATCCTCAATAATGAGAAAGAGAAAGCAAGCGACTATTTATGCGATTTCTCTTTGTTAATGGAAGACATACTAAAATTTTCAAAGAAAAACTTTGTCACCCTTACAGAAAAACTCAGGTTTCTGGATTTGTATCTGAAACTTCAGCATCTCAGGCATAATGATAAGTTCAATTATATCTCTTTAAACAATGAAAAGGGTGAAAAACCTACTATTGAAGTGGATGAGGAAATAAACCCGGAAGTATTTCTATTGCCACCACTTTTAATCCATCCTTACATTGAAAATGCAATTGAACACGGGTTAAAACCTAAAGCCTCCAAAGGATACCTGTCTGTGAAATTCAGATACTATTACGATAATCTTATTTGTACTATTGAAGATAACGGTATTGGTATTAAAGCATCCAAAAAAATGCATTCAGAATCAAAAATAAACCGGAGCAATATTGGTATAGTCAATACAAAAAAAAGAATTGAGATAATAAAAAAACTCTATGGAATAAGTATAATTGTCAATATTGAAGAATTAAACCCGGGAAGTAATGAACCCGGGACAAAAATATCAATCCAGTTTCCCATGCCTTTAATATTTAGTCCCAGTACAGGCATGCCAAAAGAAATATATAAAGGATAAACATTTGATTAGAAAAAAATACACTATGCAGGAGAATAAAATACGCGCACTGATCATTGAAGATGAGATGTATGACAGAAAACTGATTGAAAAAATATTATGCACAAACTATTCGGATTATATTAATATTGTAGGCTCGGTAGATAATGCAAAAGATGCCATTACTGCAATAAAAAAGCAAAGACCTGAATTGCTTTTTTTGGACATCGAATTAAACGGAGACCGGTATGGTGCATTCAAGATCCTGGATACAGTAAAACATGATTTCAAGATAATATTCGTTACGGCTAAAAGTGAACAGGACGATTTGTTAAAAGCAATAAAATTAAGCTGTATTGACTATTTAATAAAACCAACAAAAATCTCTGATTTCGAAGCACCCATTAAAAGAGTGTATGAAGAGATAAATAGTGCTACTTCAAGTAACGGACATAAGATTGAAATATTTAAGCATAATGTAGAAGTGCGTGAAGTGCAGGAAGCCAAAATATCACTCCAGGCAGGGTTTACATATACCCCAACCGCAATTAAGAATATAATTCGGTGTGAAGCACAGGGAAATTATACCAAATTTGTTTATATAGAAAACAAAAACAACCTCATTAACGGTAATCTTAAATCATTTGAAGACCGGCTATCAGATTATGGATTCTGCCGCGTAAATAAATCGGACCTTATAAACCTCTCGCACATAAAATCTTTTTCACGCAAAAACATATCATGGGAGGTTTTAATGACAGATGGCACAACGATATATATATCTCCAAACCGGAAACAAAGTTTTATGCTTCAGTATAACAGTTTGCATTTGAGTTAAAATATCTCTTCTCTTATACCGCTGACAGGGTCAATAACCACTATCAGGGTAATAAGGTCTCAATACTCTCAGTGGTTGAAGACATTGACAATAGTTTATCTAAAAAAATCAATAGTGCCCGAGCAAATTATTGTAATAATGCTATAATGCCCATTTTGTCAAACCTCTAAGAGGTATTTCAAACCAGGGGGTCATTTTTTCTACAGTACTAAATTCCTACGGCGAAATTCCGCGTAGCGGATTAAGTATTGTAGAATAAGACATTACAAAAGCAATATATTCCACGTAGTGGATAAACAAAT
>JAFGOZ010000676.1 GCA_016926235.1 Bacteroidales bacterium
ATTAATAATAGCTTTAATCTCCAAATCTTGGATCCCATTTATCTTTACCCCTCAATGCTGGATTTACTAAGCCGGTAGATCATTAGTAATAATTGATCATTCTGGGCAAAGTTTTTTTATTGTTTATATACTATAACGTATTAATTATGCAAATATATGTTTAATAATGAAGTTTTAAAATAAAATTATATGGTGAACGCAATATTTTAAAGAAATATATTTATGCCTGAACTTTAGATTCTCAAATAAAAATGCAGAATTCGACAGAAGACTCGGACTCATATGGGGTAACGCGTGGAGAGGAAATAGAAAAGGACAGCAATTATGATGTAACTGATTGAGGTATTTGATTATTTATGGAGTGCCCCCTTTTCACAGAATAAGATTGAACGGAGATTCTATGAGAAAAAATCATTCAAATATTTGACCAAACCTGCCACTTTGGTATTGCTGTCAATCATGAATTGGATGAGGTGTCTCGTAGTATAGTTTTTGTCGTAATCGGTGACAGTCTTACCGGAAAACGCAAGTTATTATAATGAGTTATATAGATTTATAAGCAAAAAAATTACAGATGTATTAATATCATTAAACTGTCACAATACAACATTGATTATATCCTATGCCGGTTGGCCCAAATCCTCGAGCAAATATATTACATATTGAAAAAATTTGTTGAGATAAAATCAGATTTAGTTAAAATTGGTGAAGTTGACAAATAATTCTTTCAAAAAAAAGTATGTGTTTCATAGCTAATCCTGAACAGAGAATAAATATGAAAAAAATAGCTGTATTACAATCCAATTACATTCCCTGGAAGGGGTATTTCGATATAATTGCTGCAGTGGATGAGTTTATATTATTTGATGACATGCAATATACCCGGCGCGATTGGCGTAATCGCAATAAAATCAAAACACCTCAAGGAACCGCGTGGATTACTGTTCCAGTAAAGGGAAAGGGAAAATATAGCCAGACTATTCGTGAAACGGAAATTGATGGCTTAGCCTGGGCTGCGAGCCATTGGAAAACGCTCAATCGCAACTATAGAAAAGCAAAGCATTTTTCTGAAATAGCGCATGAGCTTGAACCGTTATATTTAAATAAAAAATACTCACACTTGTCACAACTAAACCGACTATTTATTGAATGGGTTTGCATGAAATTGGATATTAAAACTATCATCAGTAACTCATGGGATTATCAGTTAAAAAACGGTCAGACCGAGCGACTGGCTGACTTATGCATACAGGCTGGCGGCAGTGAATACATTTCAGGGCCAGCTGCGCAGAACTATATTGATGAAACTGTTTTTCATAAAAAAGGCATTAAACTTACCTGGTTCGACTATAACGGTTATCCTGAATATCCTCAGCTTTGGGGTGAATTTACTCATAATGTCAGTATCCTTGATCTCCTGTTCAACTGTGGAACTGAGGCACGAAACTATATGAGGTGCGTATAAAAATGGATATATCAATTGTAGCTACACTTTACCAATCAGCTCCGTATATTAGCGAGTTTTACCAGAGAATGAGTGAAGCAGCTAAAAACCTTACCGAAGACTACGAGATTGTATTGATCAATGATGGTTCACCCGATAACTCTCTTCCTCTGGCAATACAATTAACAGAGTCAGATAATCGTGTTATATTGATAGATCTATCGCGAAACTTTGGACATCACAAAGCGATGATGACAGGTCTTTCTTATACGCGAGGCAAGTATGTTTTTTTAATTGATAGTGATCTCGAAGAATCTCCTGAGTGGATAGGCCCTTTTTATAAACAGATGACTGAAGAAGGCTGTGATGTAGTTTATGGTGTGCAAAAACAAAGGAAAGGCAATATATTTGAACGCTGGTCGGGTAAGTGGTTTTACAGCCTGTTTCATTTTCTGACAGATATCGCATTACCTGAAAATATTGTTACTGCCAGGTTAATGACCAGACGTTATGTGGATGCCTTGGTAAGGCATAAAGAAAGGGAGCTTATGATTGCCGGCCTTTGGTTTATCACTGGGTTTGAACAAAATCCTCAAACTGTATGTAAAAAAAGTGAAAGTAAAACAACATATTCCTTTAGACATAAGCTTTCACTTCTTGTTAATTCAGTTACTTCTTTCAGCAATAAACCATTAATAACAATTTTCCACACAGGTATAATGATCTCTCTTTTAGCAGCGATATACACGGCATATTTGGTTATTAACTGGATGTTTTTTGCCAAACCTCTTAGTGGGTGGACATCTTTGATGGCTTCTATCTGGCTTTTAGGCGGCCTGGTTATTTCATTCATCGGTATTATTGGAATTTATCTATCAAAAGTATTTTCAGAAACCAAGCAGAGGCCTTTCACTATTATCAGGCAAATATATGAAAAAAGAGAAAACTGAAATTTTTAATGAAATAGCTAATTATTATAATTCCAAATTAAAAGAACACGGAGCAACTCCATGCGGGGTAGATTGGAATGGGGAAAACAGTCAGATACTTCGTTTTGATCAACTGACACAAATAATAAAACCAGTAAAAAATTTCTCTCTAAATGATCTGGGGTGTGGCTATGGTGGGCTACTAGATTTTCTAAATATGAAATACCAGGGTGTTGATTATACATATATTGGTTACGATATATCAGATGATATGATTTGTTCTGCAAAAAGTCGGCACGCTAATAGGAAAAATGCACGATTTTGTACTGAAAGAATGCCTATGGAGATTGCAGATTATTCAGTCGCCAGCGGAGTATTTAATGTTCGTTTGGAAAATAGTGAGTATATATGGAAACAACACATTAAGGAAACACTTGATATTTTGAATCAGTATAGCAGTAAAGGTTTTTCTTTTAATTGCCTCACATCATATTCAGATATTGATAAAATGCAATCATACCTATATTATGCTGACCCATGTGCATTGTTCGATCTGTGCAAAACTCATTACTCTAAAAATGTGGCATTGTTACATGATTATGGTCTTTATGAATTCACTATTTTGGTGAGGAAGCAACTATGAAACAGCCAGTAGTAATTTTTGGGACAGGTGATATTGCTCAATTGGCTCATTATTATTTTTCGAAAGATTCGAAATATAAAGTCGCAGCCTTCACAGTAGACAGAGAATATCTAACAAAAAATCGATTTTGTGAACTACCTGTTATTCCATTTGATGATGTTCAAAATAAATTCCCACCTGATAAATTTAAACTATTCATAGCTCTCAGTTATTCAAAGCTCAATCAGACTCGAAAAGAGAAATATTTATATGCAAAGTCTTTAGGTTATTCTTTTGCAAATTATATAAGTTCAAAAGCCACAATCCTTAACGATGGTAAAATAGGAGATAACTGCTTTATTTTTGAAGATAATACTATTCAACCATTTGTCTCTATCGGTGATAATGTTACCATATGGAGCGGTAATCACATTGGACATCATTCTATAATTCATAACCATTGCTTTATTTCATCTCATGTGGTTATCTCCGGAGGTGTTGAAATTGGTGAATCTTGCTTTATTGGCGTTAACGCTACACTCCGTGATCATATCAAAGTAGGAGAGAAATGCTTGCTTGGTGCAGGGACATTACTATTAAGCGATGCAGAACCAGAGAGTCTATATATTGGAAAAGAAACTGAACGTTCGGATAAACCTAGCACAAAGATAAAAAATATCTGAGGATGGAAATGAAGTGGCATAAACTTGGGCGTCTGTTTTGCCCCCAATCAAATCACCCAAAACTTTTAAGCCACGCATCCAATCCTTTAGCAGTAAAAATTGAGGGGGATTTGTATAGAATATTTTACAGTGGAAGAGACTCAAGAAATCGATCTTCTGTAGGATTTGTGGATATTGATATTTGTGAGAGAAAAATTATACATTTTAAAAATGATCCCATCGTCGAGCATGGACCAGAAGGAAGTTATTATTCACACGGCATAAGCATTGGAAATATTCTAGAAATAAAGGAATATAAATATATGCTGTTTATGGCCTGGCAAATCCGGCCAGGAGAACACTGGCGAGGTGATATCGGCAGACTCTATCTTGATGATCAATTAAATCTTCATATAATAGATAAAGAGCCTTTTTTTTCTATGGACGCTCCAGATCCTATAAGTCTTTCATATCCATTTGTAATGAAAATGGAAAACAATGAATATTACATGTGGTATGGTTCAACAATAACCTGGGATGCAGGGAATAGTGAAATGCTCCATGTGATAAATTATGCAAAATCAACTGATGGAATAACTTGGCATAGAAAAGGTGTTGCTTTACCTTTCAAACTTGGATTAGCTCAAGCATTCTCAAGACCCTGCGTTATAGGTAACTCTATTGATGGCTTTCATATGTGGTTTTCATATAGAGGTTCAGTGCATTCTAAATACCGCATTGGTCATGCTTATAGCAGTGATGGCGATTCCTGGAAACTTAAGCTAGATGATGCTGGAATAGATGTTTCATCAACAGGTTGGGACTCTGAAATGATCGAATATCCATTTGTCTTTGACCATAAAGGAGAAAGGTATATGTTATATAATGGCAACGAATATGGTCTCACGGGTTTCGGCCTCGCGATTCTGGAACAGGACTAAAATTATGAATTATTCTTATATTTTCGGAACTATTTTTTTTACTGTCTATGGCCAATTAATCCTAAAATGGAGGATTAATTTTTATGGTGCATTACCCAAGGCATTGTTCCCCAGAATACAATTCTTGATTAAGCTGCTCCTTGATCCTTACATTTTTTCAGGTTTTATCTCAGCATTTTTTGCATCACTATGCTGGATGGCTGCAATGACCAAATTCTCTTTGAACCATGCATACCCATTTATGGGGTTTAATTTTATAATTGTCTTTTTTTTAAGCAGTTTCCTTTTTAACGAGTCTATTACAATACTAAAAGTCATTGGGATAATTTTAATAGTAGCAGGTATTACAATAGGCAGTCAGGGTTAAAAATAAAATGAAAACTTATAATATACCTTTCAATAAACCATTTGTAGTCGGCAAGGAACTATATTATATCGCCAGGGCAGTCATTGAAAATAGACATACTGCAGGTGATGGACCTTTTACGAAAAAATGCAACACATGGCTGGAAGAAAATCTTTCCTGCCAAAAAGCTTTTTTGACTCATTCCTGCACAGCGGCCCTGGAGATGAGTGCTATTCTGTGCGATATTAAACCAGGAGATGAAGTCATTATGCCTTCGTTTACTTTTGTATCTACTGCTAATGCCTTTGTTTTGCGAGGAGGCATACCGGTTTTTGTCGATATACGAGAAGATACGCAAAATATAGACGAGCATATTCTGAGTAATGCTATTACCAAAAAAACAAAAGCAATTGTTCCAGTTCATTATGCAGGAACACCCTGCAACATGGATTCAATCCTTAACCTTGCCAAGGATAAAAATCTTCGTGTTATTGAAGATGCTGCCCAGGGGTATCTCTCCACATATAAAGGAAAATACCTAGGAACTTTGGGTGATATTGGGTGCCTCAGCTTCCATGAAACCAAGAACATCATTAGCGGTGAAGGTGGGGCACTTCTCTTAAATGATCCAGAGCTTGTAGAACGGGCTGAAATTATTTGGGAAAAAGGCACAAATCGAAAACGTTTCTTTAGAGGAGAAGTAGATAAGTATACCTGGGTGGATATCGGATCCAGTTTTCTGCCAAGCGATATAATTGCCGCATTCCTTTATGCTCAACTAGAATCGGCTGAAAAGATTATTGCAGCCAGATGTAGAATATTTGAGACATATTTGCAGGGCTTACTGGAGTTGGAAAAAAAAGGTATAATACGGTTACCAATGATTGCCAATTACAGTACCAGTAATGGACATATAATGTATATACTCAGTAATTCTCTAAATGAACGTACCAGACTTATAAATTATCTTAAGGATAACGGGGTCAACGCTGTATTTCATTATATCCCTTTGCATCTATCTCCTATGGGTAAAAAACACTGTCGTATTCATGGTAATTTACCCAATACAGAACGAATAAGCGAATGTTTGGTTCGGCTTCCTATGTACTATGAAATGTCGGACAACGAAGTTAATCAAGTCGTGGAATTAGTGAAAGCATTCTATCAGTAATATGATAAAGTGGATCAATCCTACAATCTCACTTTTCCAGCAGATTTTGGAGTCTCACCATGGTGTAACTGCAGTCTGGGAAACCTTGCTTGCTACAGCGCCTATCTCAAGATTTGAATCCTCAACACAGATTATTTAAGATATGGATTATAACCTTTCATGTTACACTTCATGATAATAATCATTATGTGGTTGCATTACTTTATCGAAAAGTCTTGAGTTGATCAGTTTCATCTTTTGAAGTCTGAATTTAAATGCTGTCGCCAGGACACCAAGTCCATATATTATGCTGTTCTTCAGGCTTATGGACGACGCTTCATCAAAGTATTTAGTGGGACACGAGACTTCGCCAATTCTATAACCGGCATAAAATATCTGTGCGAGCATTTCATTATCAAAGCGGAAATTATCTGAGTTAAGGTGAAAAGGCAGTCTTTCCAAGACTTCCCTTGAATAGGCACGATAACCGGTGTGGAATTCAGACAATTTACTGCCGAGCAGTATATTTTCAACTGCAGTCAGCAGCCTGTTTGCAATATATTTATATACCGGCATTCCTCCCTTAAGGGCTCCGCCCCCAATGATTCTTGAACCAAGGACTACATCATATACACCATAGGCAATCATACTTGTCATGGCAGTAACAAGCTTTGGAGTGTACTGGTAATCAGGATGAACCATCACAACAATATCTGCATCCAGCTTTAGAGCTTCCTTATAACAGGTTTTCTGATTACGTCCATAGCCGTAATTCTTATCATGAATATATGCCTTGATCCCAAGTTTTTTTGCAATACTTATCGTTTCATCCGAACTATTATCGTCCACAAGTAAAACATCATCTACTATATCAAAAGGTAACTCGTTATATGTTTTACCTATTGTCTCTTCAGCATTATAAGCAGGTAACACAACGATAATTTTTTTCCCATTAAGCATATAAATCTTCCTTTTCAGATAAGAACAGAATCACACAATACATAGACTCATATTCAATCTCAATAGGCCTGGTTCTTTTTTAATCCTTCCTTTGCTTTTTCCATCAGCATCAGGATCTTTTTGTTTGTATTTCTTTCATTTTCCGATATTTCTTCCAGTGTTGATAGAGCATTTATATAATCTTTTAGATTAATATAACTCATGGCAAGATTTGTTCTTAGCTCAATGGAGTCCGGGGACAGTGCTATTCCATGCTTTAAAACTTTTACAGACTCTTCATACTTACCAATGGCACCGTAGACTCCACCCAGATCAGACCAGAAAATTACTTCTTCAGGTGCCACTTTAACGGCCTTTTGAAAAAACTTCAATGCTTCAACATTATTTCCTTTTTTCCACATTGCCATTCCCATGTTATTATACCAACGACCCTGTTCATAATGAGTCATAATCAATGAGCTGGCTTTATTCAAAATCTTAACAGCATCATCCAGCCTGTTGGTTTCAATCAGCATATAGGAATAGTCAATATAGTTAATTGCCCGATTTGGGTATTTATCAATTGCAATATTATAATATTCTTCAGCTTCTTTGTATTGTTTATTATTAAGATATTTTTCAGCAATATCAGAAGCAAACATCATGTTATTAAACCTGAATACTTCCTGTTTTATTAGAGCGTCGTTATCATGCCAGAGCCCCCTGTTTAATGAATAAGTATACGCTCCCATGTAGGAGACAACGATGGTCAAAATAGAAATAGAAATGTTTTTTCTCCAGATAATAGCATTTTTGATGATACATCCGACACCTAAAAACAAAAATGCCATAGGGAAATACAACCAGCGCATAGAAATAAGAGAAACAGATGAGGTTGGAATGATATTTAATACAGGTATAATACCTGTTAAAAATGCCAGTACAGAAAATACTGCCACCTTGTTCCTTCTTTTCTTCCAGAGTAATATAAGCAATAAAAAAAACAAAATAAATGAGATTATGCTTAACCAGTTATATATGATTTCCGGATAATCTAAATTGAAAAAATGCAGATTATTTGGAAGCAACACAAGTTTGAGATTACAAAAAACAAGGAAGGGAGCAAAAAATAATCCTTCCCATATGTTTTCTATCCCTGAAGGAGCTAATACAGACTCTGTAACTCCCTTTCTTAATAAAAAATAAATAATAGCAACTAATATAAAAGGAAGATAACTGATTGATTCTTTTAGAAAACCATATTTTTTCTCGGCTAAAAGTCTCCGGTAAAAAAAAATCAGAGGGATGACCATTAAACCAAATTCCTTTGAAAAAACGGCTCCGGCAAACAGGACAACAGAAATAATATAAGCAAAAATTTTTTTATTTTCATTTGCGATAATAAATGAAAGTAAAGACCCGATTGAAAAAATAGTAACAATTATATTATTTCTTGAAGTTATAAAGGAAACCGCTTCAGTATTAACTGGATGAAGGGCAAATATGACTGCGGCCCAGAATGCAACATTTTTTTCCAAAAACAAAGAAAAAAAATACATAAGTATAAAACAGCATATTAAATGTAAAATAAGATTGGTTGTGCGAAAACCACGCGCATCCATACCCCAAAGAAGATAATCAAGGCGATATGTTATATTGATTAGGGGCCTGTAATAACCACTATGATAGGCCCCCAAATCATTTTCATGAGAGACTCCATCCTCCTGACTGAAATATGTTAATAATGTGTGTGAGTCACGGATGAACTGATTATTTTTAACAAGGGCTTTATCATCAAGGATAAAATCACCCGAAAAGGTTGGCAAGTACGCTGTTAAAACAAGGATTGTTATAATTAGGAATTTACTCAGATTATATGATTGCATTTTCATATGTCTTTATAATCATGTTTTAAAATCTCTTCATTATTATCCATAAGCAAAGAAATAGGATATGTTTCTAGATATTCTCCTATTTCTTTAATCTTAGGATGAAAGATTTTCATGCGCATCAAAAAAATCAATGTATTTTTTTAATTTATCTCTAATGCTCCTATATTCAAAAAAAGGGAATCAGATATAATCTGACTCCCTTTATGTAATAAGGATACTTATTCGCTGATTTTATTAGTTACTGCCAGTTATTTTTCCGCCAGGGCCATCAAGCGTATATGTTCTAGTGCCGTCCTGGTCTGGATATGTACCGATTATTTGGTAACTATCTGTGATGTTACCAGTGCTACCGGCTGCTACTGTTATAGTAACTTTTGGATCATTAGTATAACCATAATCATCCTCCAGGTCCGCAGTAGTAGTAGTATATGTTGTCCAGTCAACAAAATAAGCTTCCTCGGCAGTGGCAATATTTCTTACCTGAGACTGTGTAGCTGCATTGTATGACCTTACTCTGTATGCAGCAAACTGCGGGATAGCGATTGCAGCCAGGATACCGATGATCGCGATAACGATCATAAGTTCTATAAGTGTAAAACCCTTTTCATCTTTTTTCATAAACATAATAATTTTCCTCCAAAATTTAAAGTTGATCATGATCAATTAAAACCCTAAAAACCAAAACCCTTCGGAGTTTCACCTCCTTTCGAATTTTCTTCAAAATAACATTTTATTGTTATCTGTTAAATTCATACTGAACTATATACAAATAATATGCCATACCTATCGATTTTTTAAAAATATATACATTTACTTTGTTTTCAACAGGTTACAGGCAATACAAATGAAA
>JAFGOZ010000677.1 GCA_016926235.1 Bacteroidales bacterium
TAAAAGGTAACCTGCCTGTTAAACATTCAAACATAATCACTCCAAGGCTGTATATATCACTCCTTCCGTCGGCTTTAATCCTTCCATCTGCCTGTTCGGGACTCATATATTCAGGTGTCCCCAAAACTGCACCATATTGGCTAAGTGATTCTATACCTTTAGAGTACACAATGCCAAAATCCATCAGTACCGGTCGGCCTTCATTTGTGATAAAAATGTTTGAGCTTTTAACGTCTCGGTGCACAATACCTTTTTGATGGATATATCCCAGAGCCTGTGCTATTGTATGCATATAACTTACAGTCTCATCCACACCAAGGATTCCTCTTGATTTAATTTTTTCCCGCAGTGTTTCCCCTTCAAGATACTCCATCGACATATAATGGACCGAGCCTATTGACCCAAAATCATAGACTGTGACTATATTCTGATGTTTAAGCTGACCGCATATTTGAGCTTCACGAAGGAACCTTCCGACAAATTCTTCATCATGAATAAGATTCTGATGAATTACCTTTAGTGCCACTAATCTGTTCAAGCTGTTTTGAACAGCTTTGTAAACGGTTGCCATACCTCCACGACCTATCACCGACTGGATTTCGTATTTGTCTGCTAAAGCTTGCCTGATGGTGGTAAAGGATTCCATAAGAATACTTTTTGTCATTTAATTCATAATTAGATGTATAATAAATCCTATTTGAGTATTAATCTATATTATATGTGATTATCAATTTAGGCCTTTGGGTGGAATTTGAATTATCTCCACTTGAAAGATCGCAATAAATGGTATTATTAGCCGCTGAAATTCCAAATCCAAAATTAGATTCTCCATTGATCCAAGATTGTACAATGGTTGTAACATCCCATTCGTGCCATGTAGGACCTCCATATCGAGGGAAATCTATACTTGAAATAATCTCAGATTCAGGTTTTGTAAGCCAATTTACTGTTTGCTCATCCCAAGGACTAAGCAGTTTTGAGAGTGTAATTGTTGCATTTTGGTTTTTATAATTTATACTTGCATACCCAAAGACATTAAATTTGGCTGAAATTATTGTTGAATGTGAAGGTATCTGAGATAATGGAAATTTAATAAGGCTTTCCCTCTCCCACAGTGAACCATCTTGGTGTCCATCTAAATATGCATAAATTAAAGTATCATTGCCATCTTTATTATCAAAATATTCAGAACCATCGGCATAACGATCATGTTGAACATAGGCATCTTCTCCTTCTGGGCCCGGTTGAATTATTACAGTTACGAAATCATTTGTACCATGCTCAGGAATTGTAATGTTGGATGTAAGGCCATCAATAACAATGCCTTCTGTATTAAAAATCTCAGCAATTAGCTGTTTCTCTCCTGGATTGCCGTCCATAATCCAATTAGTACTTACTGTTCCTTCAAGGTCAGATATAGGTAATTCATTGCTGAAAGAGCCATCTCCGAATAAATAAACTGAACAAAATGGAACAGGATTATCAAGATTATCCTTAACAATTATGCTTAAAGGGATTGTGCTGTTTGCTGCAACTTCTTGAGGCAGGGTTGTTAACAATTCCAAACTCTTTGGTGAATCCCATAGTGTACTGTTAAAGCAATTAAGGGTGGTAGGTCCAAATTCTTCTCCGAACAATCCCAAAAATGTTAACTTTGCTCCTATCCTTAAATCAAGGCCGATATCAAGATTTCCATTCCAGGCAAGAAATGTTTTACTCCCACCCGGAGTAATCTGACTTTTGATAGCAGAATTGTAATTACCCTCAACATAGGGAACTATTTCGACGAAAGGTCCAAAAACACTGTAAAATAAAACCTCCACTCTTGGATACAATTCAAGTCGGGCAAAAACATCAAGTTCACCGCTAATATTTAAAGGATAGATGTTGTTTTGAGGGACATATTCTTTTATAGGATCAAAGCTTTTTGTTTGTCCATTATAAGTACCTCCGACCTTTAAAGTATGAATGCTTTCAAATCCCCAATCAGCATAAAGGCTGGCTGTTGAATTAAATTCATATGCTCCCCATATATCGCAATCAACACTGATCCATACTGGTACAGATAACACAATAAATTTTACAGTGATTTTTTTTATATCAAGCAGCTTTTTATCACCATCCTTATTGAAATCCCTTGACATATCCAAAGCAAGTTTTGTCAGGAATCCTGCCCTGCTGTCGAGATAAAAGCTAAAAAACCTTAAATCACCTTTTTTTACCTTTGTATCTTCATCCAGTTCTCCATCCCAGTCAAAATCAAAATCCAGGATAGCGTCTGAGGTCAGTGATGCATGACCTTCATCAATATAGAAATGGATATTATCACCTGCCTTGCCATAAAGATCTTTGTTTGAAAAATCTTCGTAAAATTCTATAATATTGTAATCTTCATCTTTTGATTTTGATATTAATTCACTTGCACTTCTTCTTTGGATTTTGCCTTCATCATCATAGCAGATGATCTCAACAGGATGTAATTGTCCCTTTTCATCAGTGAAAGCTTTTGAAATTTCTTCGAGTGAGCTTTTACTATTAATAATTTCTCCTGGAGGAATAAGGTCAGTATTCAGAGTGAAATCCTTGTCCACAAATACATCATTCAGATAAGCTTGTTCAGTTTGCAGGGTAATTTTATTATCTTTATTTGTCACTTCAAGAACTCTCCTAAGATATCCCATTGTATCCAAATCAACTGTTATGATTGATCCCTTTCTAATATCTGGCAATTGTCCTGAGTAGGATAATACTACTTTGCCCTCAGCAGAATATTGGTTTACTGTTACTCCATATTGAGGATCATAGAGATTGACATAACCTGCACTTATTCCATCGATTGGTTCAGGATCAATTATAGTATTGTTAGCTTCATCGTATTCATACTGAAACTCTTCCCTGCAGTCTGTTAGCAGCGCGGAATAAATAAGTACAATAATGATTATAATTCCAAAATGTCGTTTCATGGATTTTTATTGTTTATTTATTCATAAGAACTAATTCTTAATTAAAATTTCTTACGCATTCTGTTTGTTACATTTCTCTTCCATATCGTAGAATGAAAAAATGTATATAATGATACTACTGAAATACCTCCAGAAATATAAAAATATGTATCGTATTCCAAAGTCTTGTCATAGTTATATTTAGCTATATCCCTGGAATCTTCTATTGTTTTATATTCATTGTATAGCGAATAATAATTATCTGCTTCAAGTTTTAAATAAGTTGCCCCGGCTGCACAAAGTGCAAAGACTGGAGCAGATACCATTTGAATAACTTTGGCGGTTTTCCTGTTTTTTATTGATATAGGATCATAAAGCAGATTAAAATCAATTTTTGGATAGGTAGAATATGGTTTAATCTGATTAATATTAGTTTTTGATTTTGAGGGTGGTATACTACTCGCACCCCTACTATTAAATAGTGTAACAATATTATTATTATTTTGAATCTTAGCAATTGTTTTAGCTGAAAGATTCTGATCAGTTTTTAAGCTTACGTTTGCTCCATTCCTTAACAGATCTCTGGCTATTTCCGTGTGATCCAATTGAGAAGCAATATGCAAGGGTGTATAGCCAGTATTACCCAATATATCAACATTTGCGCCTTTGTCAAGCAGATCTTTAACAGCAGTGCTATTGTTAAATAAAACAGCCAAATGCAAGGGAGATAAATCCATCTGATTTTTAATATTGAGGTTCGCTCCCTGGTTTATTAAATATCTTGCATATAGATTTTCACCCTGAATAATTGCATAGTGCAAAGGAGTATTATTGTAATTATCGGGCTCATTTATTGAGACTCCTTTATTTTTAAGAATTAAGATCAAATCCTCTGATGCTGTATAGTCATCAAGCATGTGTAAAATATTACCGCCATACTGACCTTTCAAATTCAAACCCGCTCCATTTGCAACTGATTCCCTTAACAATCCTGCATTTTTTTGTCGGATTGATTCCATAAGAAGAAGGTTGTAGTCTTTGGTCAGATTCTTGTCAACCACAACTGGTTTTTCAGGAAGATATTCAACTTGCTTATCAGCAACTTCCTGTTTTGGTTTATCTTCTGCCAGAACCGGTTTATTGTTTAGTTGTCTATTCTTATCTATTTTGATAGTTGTAGCCGTATTGTCTTGATTATCCGCTGGTTTTACAGGTCTATTCCCGGCAACTGGTCTGGTTGGTTCCGGAACAACCTTGTCCGGTGAAGGAATAGTTTTTGTTTGTGCCGTTACAGTGGTTGTTAAAGGCTTTGTATCGTAAACATCAAATAATTTTTCATACTTCTTTATTTCATTGCTGGTATGTGTTTTATATTCAACGATAAACCTGTACCTTCCCTCTTTCCCAAGCTTCGGTACTACTATTTCATTAATATCTTTGTTAATCCAGTCTGTCCAGTTTAGCAATGATCTGTTTACATTTGAACCTCCTCCCTGTGGAACCTCAAGCCTGAATCTGTATTGAAAAACTACAGCCTGGTTGACGTAAAAACTCAGGTCAACATTGCCCATAATCTTAATCTTGGAAGGTATAGGATTAGTAAAATTAAAAGGAGTCTGGTCCTCCAGGTGATCTTTAGTATCCAAATAGAGCATTATAGAGGAATTAGCATCAATAATACTTGCTCCATATATAAATAGTAATATAAATAGGATATTCTTCATGTGTAGTCTCTTTTTTTCATATTGATAATATTAAATCCCTGGTTCCAATATTCAGATATCACTCAAAATAAATAACATAGATCAAGGTGTTTTTGATAACATTAGTAATTACTTAAAACCTGACAATGAATCCCAGGTCCAATGCATAAGTAATATTCTTATAAACGTTAATATCATAGCTTGCTCCGCCTGCTACATTTAAACCAAAATGGTCTGAAAAATACCAGTCGTAGCCAATCAACAAACTGGGACCATACATTATACTATAATCAGTTATGTAACCAATATATGGATCAAAGTACGACTTACTATAAATACCAAACCTCCCAAATTGAAGGTCTGAATAGATGTAATCCCAGAAATAAAGCTTTATTCCACCATTGAAAAAATAATTTTCTCCTTCTAGTGGAAAATAACCAGCACCTCCATGTATTCCAAGTCTCATATTGCCAGGCATCAGATATTGTAATGACAGGCCAAGACCTCCATAACTGTTTCCGGCTCCTACGGCAACAGAAAAATAATTACCTTGTTTCCGAATTTGTTTTCTTTCCTGCTTATTAAACCTTTCCGAATATCTGCCAGTAAGTTCATTCTGATCTCCGTCCGATTGAATTGCTCTTTCAGCTATCCTGTCTTGCTGAAATTCTTCATTTTCCGCCGGTCTGGAAAATATTTCATTTGTACCATTCCTATATTTGATCATATATACTTCAGAAATATTTATTTCTCTGGCTGGATTATCAGCTCTGCTATAATCAATATATTTTATAAGATCTGGAGTTATTTCTAGCACTCTCGATTTTATTTCCTCGCCGTTATTCTTTACAATAATATCTTGAGCAACTTTTGGCTCTTCCACCTGTTTCTCAACTTTAGGAATTTCAGTTTCTATTATTAGGTTTGTAGCAGCCAAATCCTGGTTAATATTTTTAGATTGATACTTCGCTTCTTGAATTTCGTTTGTCTTGTTCCCGGCTACGACTAATTTTTCTGTGGCTTCTTCTTTTTGTGGAATTGCCTCTTTTTTGGATTGTTTCGTTGTTGCAAGATTTACAGGTGTAATGCTATAAACTTCAAATGGTTTTTCAAACCTTCTTATTTCATTGCTGGTATGGGTTCTATATTCAATAACCATTTTATAATTTCCTTCTTTAACAAGTTTCGGTACAATTACTTCATTAATATCCCTATTGATCCAATCAGTCCAGCTTAACAATGATTTATTAATTGATACTCCACCGCCCTGGGGAACCTCAAGCCTGTATCTGTATTGAAAAACAACTGACTGATTGACATAAAAACTCAGATTCACCTTCCCCATAATACGGATCCTGCCAGGTATAGAATTAGTAAAATTAAAAGGAGTCTGGTCTGATGAACTTCCCTCAAAGTAGGATACAGAATAATAAGATGTATTAAAAAGACTTAGACCATAAGAATTACTTCCGGCAAAGAGTAATATAAAAAGTCCAAAATTTTTTAAGCAGGTCATATTTATTAAGGATATTTATATTTCGATATATAGTGTCTTACTTTCATTACCAGCTCATAATAAAGCATTTGTGTTTTTACATCATTCCTGATCATTTTTATTTATAGTTAAATCTGATCCGGATTTATCTTTTGGCAGTATCCTTATTGTCGTATCATCTTCTACTGGCTTCTGTTTTTTAAGTGAACCAAATCGTCCTAATACAACACTGATATTGTCATCTGAACCATTATCTAATGCCCAATTTATAAGCTCTTTCGCTGTCTTTTTCATGGATCTGTTCCTGTATATTATTCCTTCGAAAAATCCTGAATAATCTTTTGTTTTGTCAATTATCAATCCATCCGAACAGAGCATGAACATATCGCCTCTATTTAAGGTTTCATAATCTGCTGATTTTGGGAAAATATCGGGTTTATCCAATCCGCCATCAACGATTTTTGTTACAATGTTTTTATATTGAGTGATTATCGGGCTGCTGACTTCATTTTTATAATTTTTAAGATAATCCTGTATGTAACTATGGTCCTCGGTAATTAGTTTCATAGTACCATCACTTATTACATAAATTCTGCTATCACCCAAATTTCCCCACACATATTTCCTATCTTTTATAAGAACTGCAGCTAATGTTGTCCCCATACCTTTAAGCTGAGGATTAGCAGCTATTTTATCCGCAATACATGTTTGACCAACAAGGAATGATTTCTCAAGTAATTCTTTGAGAGTTAATTGAATATCTTTTTTCTTTATCTCTTTTTTTAAAAAATCAGTTATTGATAACAGCACACTTTTACTTGCAAGATCTCCTCCGGCCATACCTCCCATACCATCGGCAACAGCCAGGAAATAAGTCCGACTGGCAAGTTTTTTGTCTGTAAGATTATCTTCATTGCTTTTTCTTAAACCCTTATGTGATAATATTTCAGTTTTTAACCTCATAATTTGAACCAGAGGTTTGCTATGATTGAATATGACGTAGATCCATAATCATATTACATGCATTTATAATATAACTTCAATTCAAAATGTTATATCTTATATTTCATTTCAACCTCACCAAATGTCAGCACTGACCCTGCATTAAGTTCAGCAGATGTATTTGGTGGTATCTCTTTACCATCCAGCTTTGTATAATTTGTCTCACTAAGATTTTTAATATAGAGCTTACCATCCTTTAGGATAATTTCTGCCTGCCTGCGTGAAATAGTCCTTTCCTTAAGTTGAATATGCGCAAAATCACGAGGTCCTGTAACACGTTCCCGTCCGATGGTAACTATACTTCCCTCTTCAGTCGGATATCCGCCTATTTTAATAATTCGTCCTTTATCGTCACCTGTCAATACCTCGAGTTCTCCAGGGATAAATTTCATTGTTTTGGGAACAGAAGCAGGTATAACCATAGTTTTCAGGTTGTCTTTTTGTACAGAAAGATCCATTCCGTCCAGTGAAGATTTAACACCTGTTTCCAGGGATTCCGGAATTTCCCCTTTTTTACGTTTGCTTAGTAAAATAGAAATTAAAATGAGCAATAATGCAGAAGCTCCTATAATTACAACCAATAACCAATTTTCTTCCAACCAGGTTTTACGTTTTATAGGTGTATGTATAATAACGACTTCGGATTTTGATCGTTCACTTATAAATGGTAATTCCGTATCAGAATCAATATATAATATACCTTTAACGTTATACTTTACGTTTGTCTCAGGTCTACTTTCAGCCGTATGGACCTTAATAATAGCTCCATAGTCGTCTTTAAGATAATAATAGGATGTTGTTTTTTCGGTAGCCTCAACATACTGAATGGCAAGTCCGGTTACCTCTACCTCTTCCTGGTTATAAGCAGCAGGATTTTTGAGTATATCTTTTAATTCAACCACCTGCGTATTCTGTGCAGAGATGCACAGAATAAAAGTGATGCAGATATTTACCAACAATGGAAATGGGTTCTTGTTCATAGCAGGTCCTCCAAATGTTTGAAAATCAAGTTTAATGATTATGCTGTTTGTTTTGTTAATGGATCAGGGTAACTTTTAAAAATAGGCTATTAAAAATTAATTGCCATCATTACTAATGAGTATTTGCAGTACTCATAGTTGAGTATTAATATTCGAAAATTTAACCTTAAATTAAATTTATGGTTTATATAGTCACTTAAATTCCTGGAAATAGTACATATATACGGACAGAAAGTTAAGTTAAAATGTTTAATTTTAAAAATATTATTAAAAGAGAAAACAGATTTTAAGTTTAAACATATTTCAAAAGCCAGCCAATATAAAAACATTCGGCACCAGTACATTAACCATATTTAAATTGGTACTTGAGGAGGAGTCTTCTCTCGGTAATAGTAGTCAAGGCTGACAGTGTTAAATAAATGAGATTCTCAAGATTTCTCATTTTTTTTTTGGAATTTTTTTTGCCCTTCTAATTATATCGGAAAAAGAAATTTCTCCGGATTTTCATTTTATCAGTATTTATTTATGTAGCACCCACGATTGGAAATTGACTGGGGGGAGGGGGTGTCCCCTAAAAGGGGGGATACCATTAAACCTACTAATGAGGTGGTGAAACATAAAAATGCTTAATTATTTATATGAGGCTAAAATACAGAATAGAATTTTTTATCAAATGTCACCTTGATAGTCTCAGAGCAGGGATAAACCGTCTGGGATCTATTCTTATTCCTCACTGGCACTATATCAATCACAATTGTATAAATACAACAGGGCAGGTCGTAAAGATTAATAAGATATATGCTTACCAAGAAGGTTGGTATGTTGACATTGTCCGTCTGCTTGATGTTTATAAAGATAAAGGTTACCTTTATTGTACACTGTATTTCTTCACGGAGAACAAGATCATCACAGTAAGTCAGATTCTTCAACCTGATGCGTATGTAATCTGGCGGCTTATGGATGACAGGGAATTCGATGAGATAATGTCAAGAAGATTGTGGAAAGAAGTTGATGTGGAGAATGAACTATTGGAATTTAATTTATGATGCTGCCCATTCTCCATTTCATGATACCAGACCAAAAAAATAACTCTTTTTTTGGTGGTCAAAATAAAGGGGGAGGTCGCACTGTTAATGATTTAAATATCAGATACTTGTAAAATCATAATTATTTGGTGGGAGATTTTTTTGGTATTCCCTTAAAAACCGCTTCCATTTTCCACATTCGTGATAACTGGTTGCCTGACTTTTACACTTGTTTTTCGGATATTGATAGGTAGTTAATTTTATATCATTAAATATTTTATGATTTTGGAAGTATTACTACCTATTTTGTTACATTTTTAATGAAAAAACGTCCTGGATGTATTTCGTTATGATTTACAAATCTCATATAACTCTCAGGCCGATTCGTTAATTGCATTTTTCGAATGTTCTCAATTGCTTGTTGAAATCTCTCCATACATCTTTGAATTTTCTCAGACCCTTAATCTGATGGCTTAGATTCTCTGTCCATGCTTTCTCAAAAATTTTCTCCTTTGCAGTTACCTTTTGAACAAATTCTTTGGGATCCTGACCTTTATGTTCAGCTTTCAGTTGAAATTCGATAAATACATCCTGCAGTTCAATTCCTTCTGTGTTTGTTAAGTACTCAAAATCATATAAATCACGTGGAAGTGTTCTTCCCATCAAGGCAGCCATTTTCTCAATTACTATTTCTTCCAGGCTATAACATGTTATGGTTACCTCCGCTTCTTCTTCAAGATCAGAGTAATCATTCAGCATTGGTTTTTTCAAAACTTCAAATTCAAGCTTTTCACCTTTCCCAATATCGGTCTTAATACGATCCCTATTGCCTCCAAGCGGGCCAGAATATTCAATTAAGAATTTAATGGATCCGGATTCATGAACTTCCTTTAAATCTTCAGGTATGGAAAGATTAATATTAACTGCTTCTTTAATGCTTACAAATATTTCATTAAATGCTTTATAAATATCTTCATCTGATAGTGTCTTCTCCAATGATGGGTCAAATGTAAAATCAATATCTTCAGAGTAGCGGTAGTCCTTAATGAATATCTTTTTAATACACGTTCCACCTTTAAAGATTAATGCATCCTTTAGAATACCATGATTATATAATCCCCATAATACCCAGGATATGATATAATCCTTTTCAATTTGCTGAGGTCTGACGCCTTCTCTACTTGCTATCTTCGAAATTTCCTGAGGTTTTATCATGTGAAGATTGAGTTTTTAATAGTACTTACATCGATGTTTATTTTCAAGCCAAATCTTGAATCCTTTCGCCCTTGGTTTGGACCTGTGGTATCCAAAACAGGAAAACTTGGACCAATTCCTTTTAACATTTCATCATAATGTGTTTTCCAGGTAAGGCCAAGCAAATTCACAAGAAATAAGAATCTCTTCTTTGAAGCCTCATTTTTATTACGGTTAAAATATTCAAGTAATTTTTGATAATCGATTTTTTCTTTTGATTCATTTAACGCTTTTCCAATTTCAACCAATCCCCCACTTAAATGTGGTCGAGTCAATGCATCAACAAATGTTTTCTCAAGATCACTCACCATTACTTTATTATACTTATCGATCCATGTGTTCTTAAAACCAAAGAATCTTGGTTCAATGTGGTAGACAAACTGGAATTCGATTCCCCGGATTTTTTTTATCGCAGGTTTTACCTGAAGATTAGTTACGACAATCTCTTTCAGGCTTGGTTGTGTTATTAGACCATGTACTTGCATTGCCGAATAATAACCTATATA
>JAFGOZ010000678.1 GCA_016926235.1 Bacteroidales bacterium
AAATTCCGCGTAGCGGATTAAGTATTGTAGAATAAGACATTACAAAAGCAATATATTCCACGTAGTGGATAAACAAATATTTGTCGGGCACTAGTGAAAGAAAATATTAATTCAGACTAGGACTTTCAGGTGAATTAATCCATATTTTATACTTATCGCCCAGGTTGGAAAGAGCATCTTTCCAGATACTATCTAAATCGCCAGTCATAATAATTTGAGGTTTCATATCAACAACCAGCCACGATTGTTCCTTCAGCTCGTTTTCCAGTTGATTGGCTTTCCAGCCTGAATACCCCAGGAAAAATTTGATCTGATCCTTCTTTATAGCTTTCTTGGTAATAAGTTCACGTATTACCTCAAAATCACCGCCCCAGTATATATTGTCAACTACCTTCATGCTGTTGGGAATTATGTTTCCCAGGGTATGTATATAATGCAGTGTATTAGTAGCCACCGGCCCACCAATAGAAAGGTCGATATCAATTTTTGGAAAGTCATTGATCACATCACTGACTTTCATGTCTACCGGTTTATTTAAAACAAAACCTACCGTGCCTTCTTCATTATGTTCAGTGAGCAACACGATAGACCTTTTGAAATACACGTCCTGTAAAAAGGGTTCGGCAATCAGTATCCGGCCTTTTTTAGGCTCTCTCCGGTCCGCGTTATCAAAAAAGTCATAATTCAGGTCCATCACTTATCTCCTTTAGTTTCTATCAGTTGTAAAACAAATTACATGCCATTATGGTTTTGGGATTATAATTTACGATAAAATTTTTATATAACAAGTTATTAATCAAAGTTTTTAAAAATTAACTTTAGTAATTCATGAGAATGCAATAATCTTGTAATTAACACTCTCACACTCTAATCAAATTTATGAAGAAAAACTACTCCAACTTTTAGTGGGAAGCTTTTTACTTTGTAAAAAATGCTCCCTGAAGCTGTCACTGCTACTGCCACTTGAAAATTCTACTTGTTTTTTTGGGTTAATCCATGGAATAAAATTACTTTTGCGCCACAATATATAAAATTCAAACTATGAAAGCATATGTATTTCCCGGACAAGGAGCTCAGTTTGTAGGAATGGGTAAAGATCTGTATGAATCAAACCCCGAAGCAAAAGCTATGTTCGAAAAAGCTAATGATATATCAGGATTCAGAATTACTGATCTTATGTTTGCAGGTACTGATGAAGATTTGAAGCAAACAAAAGTTACTCAACCTGCCATTTTCCTTCATTCGGTTATTCTGGCAAAAATCCTGGGCGCTACTTTTAAACCTGACATGGTGGCAGGCCATTCCCTTGGTGAGTTTTCAGCACTTGTTGCAAATGGGGCATTGTCATTTGAAGATGGATTAGTGCTTGTTTCAAAACGTGCACAGGCCATGCAAAAAGCTTGTGAAAAAGAGCCATCAACTATGGCAGCTATCCTCGGACTTGATGATGAAGTTGTGGAAAAAGCATGTGCAGAAATAAATGAGGTGGTTGTTGCTGCCAATTATAACAGTCCTGGCCAGTTGGTAATAAGCGGATCAATCAAGGGTATTGATCTTGCCATTGAAAAACTCAGCCAGCTGGGAGCAAAACGGGCCTTAAAACTCATGGTAGGTGGCGCATTTCATTCCCCTTTAATGGAACCGGCAAGGGTTGAACTGGAAGCGGCGATTAACAGTACAAGTTTTAACAAACCCATCTGCCCGATATATCAAAACGTGGATGCAATGCCTCATACGGATCCTGAAGAAATAAAACAAAACCTGATTGCTCAACTTACTGCACCGGTAAAATGGACACAAATAGTGAAAAAAATGCTGGCTGATGGAGCAAAAGTTTTCACTGAAGTTGGTCCGGGTAAAGTTTTACAAGGTCTTATAAAAAAGGTAGATAAGGACGTTGAGACAGTGAGTGCTTAGCCTAAGCATATTGTAAAACACATTTTTACAACTTCAAAAAAATAGTAATTTCGAGTTACGAAACCTGACAGTTTTCAAAAACCTGTTAGGTTTAAGTTTTTTTTAATCTTTATAAACAATGCTCAAAGCGGTAGTATTTGACATGGATGGAGTACTCTTGGATTCGGAACCCATTTGGCAGGAGGAGGAACGTAAAGTATTCGGAAATCTTGGCATAGAGCTGAATCCATCTATGCAGGAGGCAACCTATGGACTTGCTCCAAAAGAAATGATTGAGCATTGGTACAATTACAAACCCTGGAAAGATAAAACCCATGAAGAAGTAAAAGAGGAGCTTCTGGAACGTGTAATAGCCCGCGTGATGAATGGTATAGAACCTCTCAAAGGGGTAAAAAACACGTTAAAATTTTTCAAACAGGCAAATCTTAAAATCGGCCTGGCTTCCTCCTCTCCCATGGATATGATAATAGCAGTGATCACGAGCCTTGGTATAGCTGAATATTTTGACGCTCTGTGTACAGCTGAAGATGAAGATCATGCCAAACCACATCCTGCCGTTTACATGTCGGCGGTTAAAATGTTGCACGTTCATCCGTCCGATTCCCTGGCCATTGAAGATTCATTTCTTGGAGTACTGGCCGCAAAAGCAGCACGGATGAAAGTTCTGGCTGTTCCCGATAAAATGCATTTCGATGACCCAAAATATGTGATAGCTGATTTAAAATTGCCATCTTTGCAAGAATTTAATAAGGATCATTTTGAATATTTAAATCATTTAAATTAAGCGAGAGATAAATACATGAACGGAACGATTTTTTATTATTCAACTAATTTGCAGGCAAAAGCCGTTAGTTTTTCAGAGGCATTATTGAAAGGACAAGCTCCTGACAGAGGATTATATATGCCCGATCGTTTTCCCCAGGTTACAAGAGAAGAATTGCGTGAATTCTCAGCACTTAACTACTGGGAAATAGCTTATGAAGTACTGCGAAAATTCTTCACAGAAGACCAGATTACGGATTCCGAACTTTATCTTTTAGCACAGGATGCCTATAATTTTGATGTCCCACTTGAAAAGGCATACGAAAATAAATACGTGATGCGCCTTGACCAGGGACCAACGGCATCATTCAAAGATTTTGCCGCACGTATGATGGGCCGCCTTATGCAACATTTCCTGAAAAAGAAAAAAAGCGAAATGCTTATTCTCACTGCCACCTCAGGTGATACCGGCAGCGCTATAGCCAACGCATTTTATGGTCTTGATACTATTAAAGTTGTCATCCTGTTTCCAAAAGATGAGGTTACTGACAGACAACGCAAGCAAATGACCACCCTCAATAAAAACGTGAGTGTTCTTGCGCTCGATGGAAAATTTGATGACTGTCAGGCGCTGGTTAAAAAAGCTTTTGCAGACGAAAGCCTGGATAATCTGGGGCTTTCATCAGCTAATTCAATTAATATCGGACGTTTATTGCCTCAATCCGTTTACTATTTCTGGGCATATACTCAACTAATTAAAGAAGCCGACGGCGAAGTCATATTCTCGGTTCCATCAGGAAACTTTGGTGATTTAATGGGCGGACTTATCGCGAAAAGGATGGGCTTACCTGTGAAACGTTTTGTCGTTTCAACCAATTCAAATGATGAAGTTCCTGTTTATTTTGACTCCGGAAAATACAAGACCATTGTTCCTTCAAAAAACTGTATATCCAGCGCGATGAATGTGGGACATCCCAGTAATATGGCACGTATCGTTGCATTATATGGCGGAGTAATGAATGAAAAGGGTGACATTCTGAAAGTTCCGGATATGGAGGCAATGAAAAAGGATATGTATGCGGTGAGCATCTCTGACAATGATACCAAAAAAACCATCCAGGAGGCATACAAGAAGTATAAATTACTACTGGAACCGCATGGATCTGTAGGATGGCTGGGATTAATGAATTATCTGAAAGAAAATCCTGAAGATAACAACCCTGATCAGGTTTGTGTTTCATTGGAAACTGCTCATCCTGCAAAATTCCCCGCGGAGATAAATGACATTTTAAATATCGATCCCGAGTTACCTGAGAGCCTTAAAGGACTTGACGATTTAAAGGAGATATTTCTTCCTATGAAGAACGACTATAATAAGTTCAAAGACTACCTAATAAAAAACTATAAAAAAGCATAAATCATGTATGTAATTTGTTCCGACCTGGAAGGCGTATGGGTTCCTGAAGTATGGATAAATGTTGCAAAAAAAACAGGTATTGAAGAATTAAAACTTACCACCCGGGACATCTCTGATTATGACGTTCTGATGAAACGCAGGCTGAAAATTCTGGATGAACACAAACTTACATTAAAAGACATACAGGATGTAATTGCTACTATAAAACCTTTGGATGGCGCACTTGAAATGATTGACTGGATTAAGGAAAGAACACAATTTATAGTTGTTTCAGATACTTTCAGGGAATTTGCCGATCCGCTGATGAGGCAACTTAACCGGCCTACCCTGTTCTGTCATTCCCTCACTGTAAATGGTAACGGAATGATAACCAATTATAACCTGAGGCAAAAAGATCCGAAGAGAAAAGTTATTCAATCATTAAAAAGTCTTGAGTATAAAGTTATTGCTTTTGGTGATTCATATAATGATATTTCTATGCTTAAAGAAGCTGATCTCGGTGTACTTTTTAAGCCACCCCAAAATGTAATTGACGACTATCCTGAATTACCGGTAACAAATAACTACGACGAACTTAAAAAGCTAATTGAACCCTATCTGAAATAGGAAAAATGAAAACCGTAATACTTGCCAACGGAGAATTTCCCAAACACCCCATTCCTTTAAAAATTTTAAATGAAGCGGAACAGGTAATCTGCTGTGATGGCGCTACACTCAAACTCCTTAATTATATGCGGGAGCCCAATCTTATAATAGGGGATCTTGATTCATTGCCGGAAGAGATAAAATCAAAATATGCCGGACGGTTGATCTGTATCACTGAACAGGAAAATAACGATCTGACCAAAGCCGTTAACTGGTGCTTTGAAAATAACATCAAAGAAATAACCATTTTAGGAGCCACCGGGTTGCGAACCGATCATACGATTGGCAACATCGCCCTTCTTGCCCGGTATGGCAAAAAAATAGTAGTTCAGATGGTTGATGATTATGGAATATACACGCCAATATCTCAAACTACTACCTTTTCAAGCTTCACCGGCCAGCAGGTTTCTATATTTTCTATTCAACCTGAAACAGCCATCACCCTTGAAGGATTAAAATACCCATTAAATAAGCAATACCTTACTGAGTGGTGGATGGGAACTTTGAATGAATCGTCGGGAGATAGTTTTTCTATTATCTCTGAAAAAGGAAGTATTGTGGTATTTCAAACGCATAAATCCTGCGAGGGCCCATCAAGATAATAACTATTAAAAAACCACGCCTGGTTTTGGATAAAACCACGCCTGGTTTCAGATAAAACCACGCTTGGTTTTGGGTAAAACCACAGCTGGTTTTGAGTAAAATCACGCCTGTTTTTTTAGTACTCTTAATGCACTTGTTATTTAATTAATAAAAATATAAGTTTATAACACAATAAGCAACTGTATATCAAGTTATATTGATATCATGCCAAAGCTTTTATTTCTAATCTCTTTCCTTGTTATTACATTATTTCTGAATGCCCAGGAATGGTGTAAAGGACCTAAACCTGCCAAATTGGATAAACCTCCCTCTTTATTTGACAACAAATTAGTCAGCGATCGCTTTAATCACACAATAACTCCCATCCTGGTTATTAGTAAATATACCCAAATCGAAACAGCTATTCTTTTCCGTAACGAGATTCTCATTGATGAAAACTGGAAAAACAGCAAAACAGACTTTACATACAACATATATAATAGTTTAAAGCTAAAGCATGCCATTAGTAAAAAACTTGAATATCAAATCACATATATTGATTATTTAGTAAGAGGAGATGACGAAGTGAGAGCTTACGACAGAAATAATGTCAACACCTCATTGGCTTTTGGGATGAAATACATACCCGGATTCTTTAAAAACAAGTTTTATAAAATGGCATTTTATGGACAATTTACTATACCAAAACCTGAAAACGTTTTACGTACTTATATGTCACCGGAAATCAGATTTTTAATTTATCGCCCATTATTCAATCGATTCAACATCACTTATAATCTCGGTATAGCATACAGCAATTTCCAAAATGGCTGGACGTATTTAGATGGCATCATCATTAAAATGAACTATAGAAAAAGAATCGAACCTTTTGCTGAATTCTACAAGAACTACACAACATCAGGGCCTCCAAGGAATCCTCATAAAAGAATTCTCCTGGGAGTAGGATTTTATCTTATTGAAGATTTCTACCTGTATGGTTCAAGTGAAGCTGGTTGGTTTCATGAAGAGTCACTGAATACAGAAAGGTTTGATTTAGGATTAACATATCGTTTCAAATAATCCCTATTTTTCCTCCAACCTTCTTAAAACATCACTTTTATATCCCCGGCTAATGGGTATCTGATGTCCGGATATTTCAACATATTCACTGGTAAAAGAATCAATGTGATTCAAAGACACAATAAACGAGCGATGCACCCTTATAAAATCACTTTGTGGTAGTTTCGCCTCAATATTTGATATAGTCTCCCTGGTAACAACCGTTTTATCAATCAAATGGATTTTTATATAATCACTCAGGCTTTCAATATAAGCGATCTCATCAAATTTTACTTTTACCATTTTTCTGTCAGACCGCACAAAAATATAGTCACTCTTTTCTGTGGTTATCTCTTCTTTAAAAGTTGATTCCGTGAGGTTATTTTCATTTTGATACTTATTTAGTGCTTGAAGCAATCGCTGAAAGGAAATGGGTTTAAGTAAATAATCAACTGCCTGCAAATCAAATCCATCAACAGCATACTCCCTGTATGCTGTAGTGAATATAATTTTAATGTTTTTGTTAATCGATTTTGCAAATGAAAGTCCTGATATCTCTGGCATATTAATGTCTAAAAATATCAAATCTACACTCTCTGAATTGATAAAAGTAAAAGCCTCAAGGGCATTCTTACAGCTACTCAAAACTTTCACCGATTCAATTTTTGCCAAATGAGTTTCAAGAATTTCCCTGGCAACCGGTTCGTCATCGACCACGAGGCAACGAATGATTTTATGCATCAGTATTCGTATTTAAATTAAAGATCTCTAGGTTTACGCTATACCATTCCTCATCTGCGTGAGTTTCCAGTTTATAGTTATCTTTGTAATTCAGCTCAAGCCTTTTCCTGATGTTCTCAAGGCCTATTCCACCCTTTCTATGCTCCGTTTCGTTAGCCAAAACAGAATTTCCGATTGAAAAATGCAATTCATAGCCGGTAACTTCCACGTTTACCTCAATCCTAAGAAACCCCTCAACAATACTCCCATGTTTAAAGGCGTTTTCAATAAACGGGATTAACAGCATGGGTGCGACCTGTGTTCTCTCATCTATCTCATTAGCTGTAAAAACCACTCGTAATGTATCCTGAAACCTGATTTTCTCCAGCTCAATATATTCCTTTATATGCAGAACCTCTTCTTTCAGGCTTACTTTAGGCTTGTTTATCTGGTATAAAATATAATCCAGCAGGTTGGACAGCATCAAAATAATATCCGGTGTATGTTTCGATTGCTTTAAGGCAAAACCATAAATTGTATTTAAAGTATTAAAAAGAAAATGCGGATGTATCTGCATTTTCAAATAATGTAATTCCTGTTCCTTAAGCTGTAACTGCGTTTCTAGAATTTTATTCTGGAGTTCGTTATTTCTTGAGATGGTTTTAAAATTATGGTTTAACAATGAAATGAAGCTTACTATGCCCACTATCAGATATACCATTATCAACACAAAAACAATATTCTTACTCATAGGCGGCATATGGGCCACATTATAATTGGAAATAAAAATATAGCTCCCGAAGATCAAAGGTACTATAAGGTTTGATGAAACCACCACGGTATAAAAGCTATACAGCGCAAATTGCCCGTACTTTTTAGCTAACAAATATTTAGGAATAAGAAAGTAGATCATAAAATAAGTTACCAGTAAAGTTACAGGAAGTATTAAGCTTGAGAACCAGATGATGTATCTTCTGTCATTGCTGTTAAAACTAAAGAAGTATACAAAAAAGAACCATGCGGCTATCCAGAAGAGCAGGTGAATAAGAATGGTTTTAGTCCTGATATGTCTTAACAGATTCATCAGAGCAATATTACTGAAAATCTTTTAATCAGCATTTTTTTGTAGGCCAATTACCAATTAACCACCCTATTCTACATAAAACTGCAATTCATCTTTAAGAACCTGTTAAAAGTCAGCTATAATTTCCTGTTAATCGCAATAAAAAAAACGGTATAGAATTCCTCTTTACATTTGATTTAGTATTAATTTTAAAATCACAAATCAATGTCGTTTAATTAAGGCTGAAAGCCTTTTAGCAATAGCCCAGGGCAAAGCCCTGTGTAATTTGAATATGTTAGTTTAAGCCCTGAAAGGGCGCAAGCTTTCGCCCTTTCAGGGCTTGAAATACCAATCAATAATTTTAGTAGGGCGTTGCCCTACTCTATTGCTAATGCCCTTATCAGGGCGGTTTTCTTAATTAAACGACATTG
>JAFGOZ010000679.1 GCA_016926235.1 Bacteroidales bacterium
ATCAATTTGATTTTGCTTTTTATAATCATTGATAATCTCATTGATATTTTCTATTTCTATTTGATTTCTTGCTTCTTGCATGAATTCTTCAAGGTAGTCAATTGTATGTTTGTCAATAAGTATCATTTTCTTAAATTTTTTATACTGTTATTTTTTTTAAAATCATTTTAAATCAATAGATAAAAAAGCCTTTCCCATCTCTGCATAGGTCAATGAACCATCTTAATTTGGATTTCTCACCCTCTCCGCCGAAACGGAGCAGCAATTTGCTTTTATCTTCGCCTCTTGGTGGATTCAAATACTTATCCAATTCAATCCATCTCTCTTCAGTCATCCTCTCGCCCTGTTTTAAGTGAAAAATATTTGTACCCCATATTGATGATATAATATCATCATCTACGTCTGGAATGTCCTGCAGTGCTTTTTCCAAACTTGTTGCGAGGTTCAGTGCATCCTCTGTAGTGACCCATGCACCATCGTTGGTAAAGTATGTCCCATTCCAATTCTCCTGTGGATCCACTTTTGTTCCCATTGGTGTCCAGCCATAATGAAAGGCCAGTTCCAATAAAAGGGGCCATGCATGAAGGTTGTACCTGATGTCCCGTTTGCCGTTTGTAATATAATATCCCATAAGTTTAATTTTTAAATAATTTGGAAAATTCACCGTCATAGTTGCCTTTGCCAATAAATTCCAGGGTTTGAGACTCAGTATTAATTTTGTAATTATAAATCTCATGAATTTCATCTGCAACAAGTATGATTTTGACCAAATCAGGATCTTCGGGAAATTCCATCATAAAAGCAAGAGTTTCGAGTTCAGCACATTTTGAACTGATTTTCTGCTTTAAACTGATTCTGTCCATCCATTCATCTTGCGGAATATAACATAAGCTAACCTGTTCTGGTGTATTAGATAAGTAATACATCATAGGAACAACATAGTGTAATTTTTCGAAAGCCTTACACATGGTATCACGGATCGTTTCCTGGAATTGCTGTATGGCATTTTGCCGTTCAACTCTTGTCAGGTTTTTAACTGAGCCAAACGGATTGCTCAATTTCCCATTGGAGTCAGCATAAATTTCTACTGAATCTAGTTCCCCATTTTTTGACGGTTTATATATGTGACATAAATGAATATTATCCCTTGTATTATAGAGCAACATAATAATCTCCTCTTTATCGTCACACTCCGAAGGAGCTTTGGTTTCATCCGCCTCGCACGAAATCCATGCTTCAGTAATGAAAATAGCTGCCACAACTTTAGGATTTTCACAGATTCTTTGCATAAACAACTTATAGCTTTTTTTGTCAATAATCAGGGCGATGGACTCCGTAGAACCATCATTCAAAAACAAGGTGAAGGTTGGAGTGATACTTCCGTGTTTTTTAAAAATTTCCTTTAAATCACTGATTTCATTTTGTAAGAATTCTTCTTTTGTCATAATATTTAGTTTTTATAATTATTGTCATTTTGAAAAAATCCTGAGAACCCACCTTTGAATTCTACTCCAGGAAGATCTGTATTATATAATTCGAGTACTTTTTTCTGGTCACAATCCCTAGTATAGATTTTCAAATCATCTCCTTCTATGCTTGATACCAATACCATAAGACCGTCTCCGATTTTTACACCATCGGGATTTTTAATATTTATTTCCATAATAACTGCTACGGCTTTAATATTTGGATCTTTACACTTTTCTCTTATGAAATCGGCTAAAGAATCTATACCTGTATTAGTTTCATTTTTGGTTAGCGGAGCAACTAATCCTATAATGCTATCATTCTGTGTCAATAAAAACGCTGTTCGAACAAATTGCCCATCTATCTCAAATGCCGGGACCATGGTTTCAATTAATTGATCTTTGAATTTTTCAATATCCTCTTTCATAGCTGTCTGGTTTTAAATGACCTAACAAATTGATTTACTAAAGCATGGCCAACTTCCAAATACTCTTTAAGTATAACCATGGCAATGAGTAATACTAATCCATTGGACTTAGTAAAAGTCAACCACAAAAAATCAAGGTAAAGGCTGAATGTGACGTTTAGACTATTATGTCTGGGGAAGAAATTCGCTGAGAGATCCTCATGAAGAAGTCTCTCCTTTAAAAATCTTGTGCTATCTCCATTCCTGGAATGGCCTTTAGCAAAAAATAAATTTGTTTTCATGCCACAAAGTTGCGACATGAAAAAAGTTTACTAGGAGTACAAGTACGGGTACAAATTATGGTTTGGACGAAAATTTTTCGTCAGAATCTTTTTTTATTGCAGCAATCACCTCATCCAAGGCTCTCCTAACTTTACTATATTCTTTCTCCAAGAACTCTGTACTCTCCAAACTGTCGGATTTCTTACTTATGTGACTTAGGTCCTGCCTTATTTTTTCCGCGGCAAATCCAGTCAACGCTGAAAAATGCTTGGCATATTCGATTTTGGTCATTTCTTTTCCAATATACCCAAGTTCTCGTAAATAATGGGCAAGAATTATAATTTCATTTTGCGTCAGGCAAGTAAGGGTCTCAAAAGGTCTCTTTTGTCTTTCAGGTACCTTAGGCGCTGTTTCCTTGGAAAGTGGTAATACAGGTAATTGAAAATTAATAAGCCGAATAGTTTCAGCACAAAAATCTAACTTAACAGCGATCAGCTTATTAAGTAAAGGGTTATTATTTAGTCTGTTAGCAAAAAGGATCTCCTCCAATTCACTTCTTGAACCTTTAATCTCTTTTACTATTTCTTTAAATTCATTTTTATAAATAGCATTATAATTGCTGATAATTAACATTCTAAATTTTTCTAATTCAGACTCAAGCATATCCTCAAGATCTGATGGTTGGTCACTACCATTCAATTTAAAACTCATTGCTGCTTTAATAAAGGGTAACTCTTGTTGCAGGTAAAATAACAGTTCATCACCTTCCAATTCATTTTCACTTAACAACAAGTCCTCATTGAATTTAAAATTGTCGAATCGAGGATCATCAATACTTATTGTTTCGGGTGTGTATAGTTTAATGACCAACCTATTATCTGTCAGAATATCGATGAATTCATTGATTTGGGTATCCATAGTAAATGAAAATTAAAAGAATAATATCAAAAATAGAATTTATTTATTTCAAACTAACGAGTTGTAGAACAAGTTTATATGCTCAAAAAAATAGATTTTTAAGATTAAGTTAATAAATCTGATGCTTCTTGAGCTTTGATAGATTAACTGTAGCAGACATAAATAAGCTTGTGTATTTAAGTTGTTTTCCATCAGTGCTAAGCACCCTGCAAATACCTGAATGGTCAATTCCAATGTATTGACCATTTGGTTTTAGATAAGTAGCAAGTATTTGATCAGAGAACCTGATAACTGATATGGGATTGAAATACATATCATTATATGCTGATGAAAGTGTTTTTAAATATTGATCAAATCCCCTATCAGGTTCTCCTACAAAATGAATGAAATTTAAAGCTGTCAATTCCACTTTATCTTTTACTACAGGATGCCAGAATCTGTGCTGAATTAGGTAAACATAGAGCCAGAAATGGTATTTGACTTTGGGAAGGAATTCATCAAATTTCTGTTTTTGAAAATCATCTTCAATGTATTTAATGAAGGGCATTTTAATCAATAGTTTGGAAAAATGCAGCATTATCTCCAGCATTTTATCTGAATATAATTGCTCCAGTTCCCTTAGATGTGATTTTCCTCCATCAGACTTTTCAAATTCATACTCTTTAAAATTGCAGACAACTGTTAAAATGTGAGTCACCAGTAGGAAATTACCAAAATCAAGTTCATTTATATTATGATTTGTACTATAACATATCTTGTTTAGTTGGCCTATGTAATTATCGGCTAGCTTGGTAACACTGTTAATCATCCTTCTAAAATGATCAATATTCTTGATTACAACCTTATCTTTATCCTGATCCGCTTCTTTTCTTTCCCTGCTTCGTTCTGCGCTTCCTTCTTCTTCCTCATCCATCAATTCGTCATCAACATTGGTATGTTTTTCCTGAAACAATCTTGATATGGTTTCCCATAACTGCGTTGAAAAGTGACCTCTTACAATTGTTTCTGATTTTTTGTTATCCCTAGCTGCTTCAACAGCTTCATCATATGTCATTTCTGCTGCAGAAACCTCATCATCATCTTTATCATCACCAATGGATTTTCCCCTCCTAGATTTAATGAAAGAGGATGCCTCCCGACTTTTATTCAAATCATTGATGAATTCAATAATCTCAAATTCATTTATTGTTCCTCCCTCGAGTGATGTTAATACCTGCCTAATAGTTCTGTTCCCTTTAGAGGGATCAGTGTGTATGAGTTTATCGATAAAATTTAAAAGCTGTTTATTTGATATTTCATCACCTGATTCAGACTCGAATACGACGTATGACGGATTTTTATCAAGTACTTTATCAGAAAGAGATAATATGGATGAATTTGAATCTGTTGCCTCAAATATTTCAGTTAGTATTTCATTCCCATTGCTATCATAAATGCATAACTTGTGAACCAAATCGGATGAAGCTCGATATTCTATCCGCAATCGTCTTCCGCTTAAATCGGCACAAAGGATCCGTGATTTTTTTTGTTGAATTATTCTATCCGTATCAGCGAAAGATGAATCATCACGTACTAATTTATCAACGAAAATTCTATGCTTTCCCCCGGAAATCCCAAGTTCCTTTAACAATCCTTTATTTGTTGTCTTATAAAGTGCACAAAACTCTTCATTCACAGATTTAATCGTTTCGCTGCCTAATCCGGCGAGAGTTGCATTAGCACTACCGATAATGCAATATTCATGATAGCCTGCTTCAAAATGGAGGATTTTACTATGCAATTTTCTGTAGTAAGCTTCCGCGCTGGAAATGTTTTGGTTCCCTCTTCTTGTTTCTTCCCAGTTGTAAAAGTCAATTTTCTGATGATGTGCCATTTTATTGGGAGGCAATCCATATTTGGAGGGGAGGTAAATATCGATCTTGGCTTTGTTAAACTTATGCTCAAGATTTAGCAGGGTTGCACCATCCTCATCAAAATATGGACAAACAACAGTAACACGGGTTACTTCAGCTGGTGGAATGAGCCTTACTATTTGTTCGAATATGGTTGTCTGATCATTATATAGCAAAGCAACTTCATATTCTTCATCTAGTTCATAGAATCCATGTTGGGATCCAACCTTATTTTCTAACAGACTACAAGTTTTTGGAAGTACCTTGAATAACCTGTCTTTGCTATACCCTTCAATAGGCTTTGCAAGAGTAAGGAGGTAATTCCAGGCTTCAAGTATCAGTGGTAATTGAACCCGGTTTCCTTTGTCAGCATAAAATGCAGTAAAGAGCTCATGATTCTTTCCATGACCTCCTGCAGTTATATTGCCTGAACCAAAAAATAGAAGTAACTGATCATCTCCAATCAATAAGTTTAATTTCGGATGAAAAGCTCCCTTCGATTCAATTCCTGATACAGAATATGAATGGCTAAGGTATTTTAAGTTACCGGATGCAATCCCTAATTCATTGTCAAGCATTCTCTGATCTACCAGTACCATAATGCTTGAAACCCATTTCTGCCTGAGAGTTCTCAGCACCTGGTTTTCGAAATGGTGAAAATTGAAAGAGAAGCTGGTCAGTACAGCAGAATGAAATTTATTTCTTCCTCCGGGTACCTCCTGATATAGTTTCTTCTCAATCATGATGCTGTAATTTCTTCAATCAGCAAGTTACCTGAATCTGTTATCTGGCCGGAATTATTAATGTAGCCAAGGTCGGTGAGGAAATTTTGTAAGGTCCTTAACCGGGGATTTGTAAATCGCGGATCCATAGTCTGGATATGTCCTATCATTCCATCTTCTATCACAAATTTCACAAGATTGGATTCGCCATTCCCCATTTTTCTATATGCTGTAGCGATATGGTCGTTAATGATTGTCTTTATTAATAGCATATTGAAATCTGCCAAGGATAATCCCATATTATTGTCAAAATAGCATTCGAGGTATTCGCTTATGTGCCCTTTCTGAAAGACCAGGTAATATTTGTTCTCGAAATCCTTAATTCTGCCACGAAATTCTCCTGCCAGATTGTAGATCCCTAGCAAAAGACCTAAAGCGAATCCCATTGCACCGGTTGCTTGCCTTGGAGATTTAGTGAGCTTTACCAGATGAGCCAATGCATCAGGAAGATCGAGTACAGGCATTGAATCAACAATTTCGTTTAAAATCTGAGTCTTATTAATCTTGTTGTGTAAAACCTGCAACTCACTGGTTATTGAATTCGCTATGTCGGTTATGAATTTTTGAACCGGAAGACTTTTGCCCTCAATTTCTATCAGCATTCCCCAAAAGAGCGTCTCAATGCAATAATGGATGGCCTCGTTAATGTAATAGTAGTACCACCCGAAAGAAGTATCAGAAGTCAAAGCACCACTATGCACTTTCTGGAATTGTTGCTCAGGAAATCCTTCTATACCAGCTTCTGAAATATTCTTAAGAAAGAGACTAATGGTTTCTTTCCTGTTTGAGGGGACTCTGTTATCTGATGTTCTGGTTTTTTGTCCATCGTTCTCAAGTAGCAGAGACATATAGAACTCCCATTCGGATGAATCTTGAGGAATATTAGTGATAGAAAAGTCAGCGAGTAGTTCAAGATCTCTTTGATTCAAAATACCAGTTCTTAATACCTCAAGAAATATTTTTCGTGCCTGGCTATTGATATTGTTTTCAAATACCTGAGCCAGTTTGATGCCTTTTTCTCGTACCAAGAAGAACTTATTGCTTGTCTCAATCAGTTCAAGTGCAATGAGTGATCCTGCATAATATTGTCCCAATGCCCCTGAAGTGTAATCCCAATAAACTGTCCCTTTCTTTGTGCTTTTCAATTTGTCAGCACCTTCAAAAACATTGTAAGATCCCTTTTCCCTGAATTCTGGAGCTTTCTTTACCGTAAAATCATGACCAACTATATTTGTGATTTCCGGATACTTAATAAACATTAAGAAAGCAATGGTCAGTTCAGCCCTTCTAATGAAATTATAATGATGTTGAAGTGTTTTCTTTTCAGGGTCTATTTGCAGTTTATCATACTCCTTTAACAGCCAGCAATAAAGTCCATAATAACGTATTCTCAGTGTCAGGTTGGTCATACCGGGCAATAACGCAGCATAAAGTGATATTGAACTATTTTGAATTCCAAGAGGATCCCGGCCAGTCATAAAGCCACTGTTCTCTGCCCAGAATGGTTGTTTATATGTTTCTAAGTCGTACAATAATTGGTTTTTTTAATTGACTTTTGAGCTTGGCCAGGATATTACAACAACAACAATTGCAATAATAATTGAAAAATTACTCACGTACATAGCAATGTTCGAATTCCTGTAAATTATAAATGACTCCCCAAAGGGTATCATAAAACTGGTGTCTTCCTTTATTTACTTGACCGTTTTGCCTCAGCAAGAACTTTCTTTGTGGTCGGTTCATCAAGCGTTACCCATGTTACTGCCCCATATGGATGCTTATAAGGGACAGGCTTTTTGAACTTTACGACATCTTTAAGAACCCATGCATGCTCTCCTACACAAGTAAGCGCATCAGATACTGTCATACCCATGCGTTTCGCATTAGTCCGTGCCAGGCTTGGAGAAATTACGATAACCTCGGACAAGTTAGCTATCCCTACGACCGTTCCGGATTTAGATCGTATAAGCCCCACCAGTCCTATCTTCTTAGTAAATTTTGACCTGATTTCCCAGGTCTTTTCGCCATCCAGAATCATATCAATCCATGGCTCTCTGATTGGAATTGCTGAAAGTGTACTCATAATGTTAGATTTTAAGTAAATCCACGTTTATTATTTAATGATACAAATTTCATCTATAATTTTGATGTGCCATGATTTAATTTCCTTTTAAACCTCAGTTTCTCAACGATTGGTATCAACAGAAACGTCATCCAAACCCCATTAGTCAATGAATATAGCAAACGACTCGGGAAGGAGATATCAAAAACGAGCATGCTTAAGGCAAAAAGGATCAGGTTGAACAGAAAAATCACTGCTAATTCAAGTATTTTACGGGCAATGTCTTCACCTTTTGTCTTCATTTTATGATATAAGTTTAAAATTTTTTGGTGCTTTTTGAGAATTCTTCTTATTAGATGGATCAATGTATAACACGGCTATCTTCTGGCCACCATCAAAGATCTCGTAGCCATCTATCGGATAATTTGAAAGAGGTGATGTAAAAGAGCCAATTCTCACATAAGTAACCTTGATTCCTTCAAGAGTTCTAAGTCTTCCCAGATAAGCCGTATTTCCAAAAATTGTGTTTACCGGAATAGGATTAGTGACATCGTAGCCAAACTGCCCATAACCATTGGGAATCATATCCTGATCCGTTCCCTCTTCATTCATATTATGCATAATATCATATAATTCTCTTAGCCTCTTAAATTCAGGGTTGGAATTAAGCTCATCCATTAAAGTATTCGATTTTTTCTTTGCTGGAATAATGCTTAAAATAATGATTATTAATGTGGCTATAAGAGTTACAATTATATATGCACCCATGGTTTATTTTATTATATCTAATTTCGATATGGACAAATAGAAAGCCAATTAATCACACTAATTGGTTTTTATCTGATTTAAAGGGGAGTTTTAAAAATCTTAGTAATATGTAAAAGCATGATCATAAGCATTATAAGCAGTATGCTTTAAGGTGGTTTAAAAACCTCTATGCCAGATTCATTTTATGACTAGCCCGAATTGATTATATATCATAAATAGATATACATATACATCATATGATATATGATTAAATATTAATAATCGGATATTCAATATGATAACCTGTTGGCATTATGATTGAATGAAAGATAGCTTGTAATAAAAATGATCTTGAAAAAAGTTGTTTCTTTAATAAAACACGCACCAATCAAATATTAGGCATACAATAATCAACGAAACGTATAATTCGAGAGAAATGAAACAACGACTTTTAATCATTCTGATTATTATATTTTCCTTTCTCGATTTATCATGCATCTCCAATAGAGAAAAAAGTATTTTGACTGAATACTTGGAAGTTAAAAGTGTGGTAGATGGTGATACCTTCTGGGCCGATAACGGTAGCGAGAAAGGAGTTAAAATAAGGCTTATTGGCGTTGACGCTCCTGAGACAAGAAACACCGGAAGAAAAGCAATCGGATACTATGGTCAGCAGTCAAAAGATTACTTAACCAGGTTACTTGAAAACAAAAAGGTCAGACTCGAGTATGATGTTGATAAGACCGATCAGTATAACCGAACGCTTGCCTATGTATTCTTAACTGATGGGACATTCGTAAATGCTGAATTGGTAAGGCAAGGATATGCAATGGTTATGACCATTCCTCCGAATGTTAAATATGCTGATAGATTTGTTAAATTAGAACGGAAAGCACGAAAAAATAACAAAGGACTTTGGAATGAAAACCATGTTGAAAATTGATACGGATTGGATCCCATTTAGCCAGAAGTGGGGCTTCTTTAAAATATACATTTAATCAAGGAATTCGTAGATGCATTTAAAAACTGATGAATATTGAAGAACATGGAAACGGATCAAAACTACAAATGGATCGATCGTTTAAAAGCAGATCCTAAATGGAATAAAATAAGGTTCAAGAAACTAGATAAGGGACATTATACTAACCCTGCCTTAACTCTTAAGCATGAATTAATTGATGTAGTTAATTTTAATGTATTTGTGCGGATCGAAGAAAATCGTATCCCATTGTTTATTGGGCCTTCATATATGGTCTCAACAACTTTAAAAAGCGTCTATCTCGACCATCCTGAGAAAAGGATAATTGCAATTTTGGACGAAAACTCATTTCCGGGCGAATACAGGGCACTTATTATTCAGGAATATTTCCGTGGAAAGAGTAAAATTCTTGCCTTCTTCAGAAATGAGGAAATGTATGAACAAAAACTTACAACTATTGAGTCTGTTCTAAAAGAAGCAACTCTGATCAGGAGTTACCTCAAATTGAATCTTGATTCTGAAATTAATCAGATTGACATGAGCCTTTCTCCTGTTCCTCCATTTAAGGGTTCCGAAGACATAAGGCTAATTATAGTAGGTCAGGATCCCACAATTAAGAATCAATCACAAAGGTCCAAAATAAGCACAACATTGAATTTAGACAGGTCAGGGAGCCTAACAAAATATCTTACGACAATCTGTGAAAATCTGGGATTAACCCTCGAAAATGTTTATGCTACAAATATCTTTAAATATTTCTATTCAGTTCCACCGGCAAACACCATGGACGTCCTGTTTGATCACTTAACATTGAATCTTAAACTTTTAAGAAGAGAACTCGATGTATACCAGGGATTGCCGGTAATTACTCTTGGAGAACCAGTTCTACAGTTACTTTCAAATATTTATAAAGATAAAGTAAGGTATTACTGGGATTATGGAAATCAAACAAGCAGCCGGGCATTTAAAAAATGTACTGACAATGAGATAGACCGGCCATTTTATCCATTTCCCCATCAACCCAGCCTGGCAAAGAGTTTTTATTCTCAAACACTGAATGACTATTTGAATTTTGTCGCACAGGACATTCAAATTATATAAGATTGCCCGCAAGGTTTAAGATATCATTTATGATAAGTATAAGGGAATAAACAGAATCAATATCTATCCAATTCAGTTTGAATAAACTGTCTGAATTTATCTTCCAGAATTGATGGATTTGATACTTGTTCCTCATATCCAGTAATATTGTTGTAATTTTCCAATACTACCTCTACTACTAGAGATAAATTCTCCCATAAGGCCAGTACATATTGATCCCCTCTTGAACGGTTGGTTACAAAAACATCAGATAAAATAATAAACGGCAACTGTCCATTTGAGTATTCAAGAATTCTGTCTCTGACCGGCTTCTTCAGAATATTCTTGCCCATCAATCTGTAAATCCAGCTTCTCTTAACAAGGATTTTCTCGAGTATGGCCCGATCATCAAGCTTCTTGCGTTTTCGATAGCCTAAGAATTCATTCGTCATTGCTCTGGCGACGTAGCCCGGGGATCCAAATCCATTGTTTAAAATATACTTTCCGTTCATATCAGGGATCATTTACCAAAGTTAGCCCAACAAATTAATTTACTCAAAAATTGAGGTTTAAATCGAAAACTCATTCTCACAATTCATCTGGTAAAAAGAGAATCCCGACAAATTATCCATAATGTATCATATTATGATATATATAAATCTATTAATGACATATCGATAAATTGTATAAGTCTCTATATCATTAGAATAATAAAATGGCATCTGGTTTGGAATATAGGATTTCGAAATTTAATCTTTATTATTATGGCAAACTTCTTTCAGAATCTGATCAGCAAGAAAAATGGTAACAATAATGAGGCAATATTACCTGAAAGCGCCCAGATTACCATGCAAAATCTGTCAGAGATTGAAAGGGGAAATATGAACCAGATCGGTTATATGAGAGCAGGAAGAAACAACGGAGATCCAAGTGCTCTCAGAAACTCATTTGAGCTTATTAAAAGCGGTCAGATTGTTGACGAAAACAATAATGAACAAAAACGTAAGGAGACAATTGAAGGTCTGGATAAAATAATAAATGATCATAAGGGTGAGTTAAATACTCTCAAAGCAGCTATTGAAAAAATCGACCAGGTAGATATTCCAAACATTCAGAGGGAAATAGATTCTAATAAAAGCAGAATTGATGAGCTTAAAAATAATACCTGGAGCATCAAGTTTAAAAGGAATAAGTTCAACCTAATTTTGACATGGATCGGGTTCATCGCCGGATTCATTTACCTGTACATGTTTTATGTTTCAGCTATTCATTCAGCTCTGTTCAGGAATATTGCAGGCGAGGTCGCTAATGCCGACCAAAATAGTATCAGCATACTCCTGAACAACGTCTTTAATATCTCAGCCTTCAAAGAATTCAATATTCACTGGTTCGCTCCGATAGTATTTTTCATTTTTGCCTTGATTTTACATTTCACCCTTGAAATACGAAGGAAATTAATAAAGTGGCCTGTCGTTTTATTCGTTGTTTTGTTTGTTCTTATTGCTGATGGATTGCTGGCATATAGTATTGAGAATAATAATCATACTGTAAGTAAATTAATGGGGTTGTCAGACGGCACCTGGGTATTTTATAAAAGTTTTGTCTTTTACCTGGTTCTTTTCTTTGGATTCTTCACCAGCATAGGTTGGAGTCTGATACTTCATAAGCTTGCATGTGAGTTTGAAGCCTCGAATCCCGAAAGAGAAAACTTTGAGAAGATATTAAATATTGATAAAGTATTGAGGCAATTGTACTTCGATAAAGGCGTCTACAATACTTCAAGGATTGAAAAGGTCAATTCGATTAACACTCTTGAAGAAAAAATCAAAGCATTCGAAGCAAAGAAAAGTAATGTTCACTATAGCCTTGTGGATCTTGAAAGAAGCATAGATGATTTTTATAGTGGATGGCTCTCTTACCTGAATGGTTTAAGGTCAGATCACAGCAGAAAACAAGATTGTGAAAATGTATATATCAATTTTAAATCAGCGACATTCAATAGATCATTAACCGCTTAAATCCCAACTTATGAAGATCATTCAGTTCATCATTTCGATTCTCTTTCTTTTCGCTGTTTCCTGTTCAAATTCACCTTCTGATCAGGTAAAAGAGTTAGGCAAACCAGTCAATTTCATGATTTTGCTGGATTTGTCAGACAGACTTATTACTCAGGGGCAGTCGGATCGGGACATTGAGATAGTTAAAGCAGTTTTTGAAGAGTTTAACGATAATGTCAGAAGGAACCTGGTGATAAACTCCAGAGATAAATTCCAGGTTATAATAGCACCTCAAAAAGGGGTCCCTTACAATTCCAGTGATTATGAGAATGCAATGTTTATCGATATGGGATCGCTTAATTCTGGAGTAAAACTTAACAAATTAGTTGAATTCGATAAGCGATTAAATGACATACTTCATGAACTCTATTCAAAGGCATATCTCGGTTCTGCCACTTCGTCCTATCCAGGTACCGGTATATGGCAGTTCTTTAATGAAAATCTTGAATTTCTTTCAGGGAAAGATTATGACAACAGACTGGTTGTTCTGACTGATGGTTACTTTGATCTCGAAGATTATAGCAGACAAATACCTGAAGGGAAGAGATATCCGACCACAAGTTTCCTTTCAACAGTCAGGAATCAATCTGATTGGAAAAAGATAATCGAAAGCAATGATCTTGGCTTGATTCCGGTTAAGAAGGAATTCTCTGATATCAAAGTATTCGTAACCGAAATAAATCCCAAATACGACTTTCAATATGAGTCAGATATGCTGGTCTATATATGGGAAAAATGGTGTCGGGAAATGAAAATCAACGTGACAGAGGTACTGGTTAAGACAAGTCTGCCTCAAACCACCAATCTTCTGAAAAGCAAGTTATCTGCTAATTATGTGCCTGACAATAAGTTGATTTCACTAGCAAACTAGCTAAGTATAATGAGCATTTTTGAAGATATGTATCGGACTATTTGTACCAGGGGAATTACATTCACCAGGGATCAGATGGAGGTATTCAGAATAAAGAGAATATTTAACTCAGTTGGAGATCCTGATTATCTTAATGATTCCGATGCAATGCAGATGCTGGATAACTTTATTTACCGAGGTGAGTTTTGCCTGCTTGAAGCTGCAAACGACGGCAAAGTATACAAGATTAGCTTGTTGACTTTTGAAGATATATGGAGCAGAAACTTATTTGCTTTAATGAACTTCGAGTATTATGAGGGTTTCCCTGATCTTATTACTCTTTATAACTGAATCTCAGAATCTAAGATGAAACAGAGGCAGGAAATATTAAGTGGCATATTGAATAATTATTATGAGGCAGGCAATAATCCCGGAAATTCTATTTTTTCTAATGATTTGAAAAAAGGAGGTCTTACGAATGAAGTCTACAGGATTTGGAAGAAACTGGATGGACAGGATGATCTTTATCCTCTTGAATTTGGAAGTTGGGATATAATTCTTGAGAAATTTATCCTGGAACTTGATGAAGAGCAGCATTTTAACCGCTATATAGGTATCCCTCTTGAATCCTTTGCTTACCATGTTTCTAATGGTTTTGAGATATCTGACTATACAAAATACTGTGTAACTAAAGAGCAGGATTGTCTTAAGAAATCATCCTGGGGGAAATATTGGACCAGCCCGTCTTCGGAACAACAATGCGGTAGGACGCGAATTAATGGTGATCTCAATGGAAATGGTTCTCCCAGATGGAGACTACGAGCTTTTTATGGTTACCTTCGGGATCTATTTGCAATGATTTACAGAATCCCTTTGATTTGCGTTTCTATAATTGATAAAATTATTGCAAACGGACAAGTTATATCAATTGTAACTATTCTTCTTGATAGCAACAATTCTGATTTAAGCGAATTGACTAAATTTATTGCACAAAAAGTAAATAAAATATGCTGACGCTCCATGAAGCAATAGCGAAAGTTTTAAAAGAAGCTGGCAAACCATTAAGTGCAGATGAAATAGCTCAAAAGGTTAACGAGCACAAATTGTACGTAAGGAATGATGGGAATCCTGTTCCTACTTCTCAGATACATGCCAGAATTAAAAAATATCCCAATCAATTTTATTTTAATAAAGGTCTGATATCTCTGATTAAGTTAAATGAATCAATATTGTTTAATCCACCGTTCGGGCTAACAGAGAATTATCTTGATGAGTCTGTAACTAATGTGAATCTTCAAAACCTTCTGAAAAATATCGAAATAAAAGATGATGAGAGCCAAAATTCCTTACGTAAAAATATAATATATCAAATAAGAAAGGAAGTCAGCCGGGATGGGCATAGATCGATTGGGGAACTCAATAAAGATGGAGTCAAGATGGCCGTAGCTGCAGCCGGGATTTATAGTGAAATCCGAGGAGAATCGCTTAAAAGCGTTCTTCGCAAGTTTAGGACTACCGAAGAATACAGTGACGATGAACTTAAGGAAATAGAATTTGTTAAAGACTTTTCTACAGTATTAATAGATCTAATAGAAAAATACCTAAACACTTATAAGGTTTTTACGGGGAAAGACCTCATTCAATTCTATTTGGATCTCATAGAGGATTGGGGCATGTCTTGGGACCTCGCCACTCCCTTATGGATTAGTCAGTTGATGGCAAGACTTGCCAATCCAAAGGTTGATGCCAAAGTCTGGGATCCAGCAACTGGAACTGCACGAACTCTTCTTGAAGTTCTTGAGGTTAACCCTTTTGCAGATATTTTTGGCTGCGAAATAAATCCAGAAGTACATAAACTGGCCCGGGCTGTGTTGACACTTGAGAAGGTTGTGTCTTCTGGTATTATTAATTGTGATAGCCTAAGTAATTCATCGGGTCAATTTTCTTCTATTATTTCAGACCAACCTGGTTTATATGATTTAGTGATTTCTGATCCACCAAAAGGTAAACTGAAATATAAAGATTCAAAGGGAAGGATCGGTACATGGGGTGAAGGATCAGAAATATTCTTAGCCACCATGATTTCAAATACAGAGATTGGAGGGACTGTTGTATGTATTGTTTCAGATTCTTTTTTGACAAATAATCTCTCACAAAAAAATCGATCAGAACTGTTAAAGCATACCTGGTTAAAAGCAATAGTCTCATTGCCTTTATCAACTTTTGGACCACACACCGGCACCAAGAATTCTCTCATGCTTTTAAAAAGGAAAAAGGAAGATGATACTATTGAGCCATTTCCTGCACGATTTATCGATAGCGAGGAAATCATAAAACAAATTCATAATGAGTTCCCTGGTATAAATGAGTTAGAAAACCACCAGGAGCTGATTGACAGAATTGATGATTTAGTTCAGAGCAAATCTATTTCAACCTCTAAGGTCGGTAAGGACGTTTCACATAAAGACTTATTGAATGCTGAAGTACTCTCTGTAAATTATCATTTATCTGAGTCCTGGACTACATTAAAAATGCTTGAAGATAAAGGAGAGAATTTATTACCATTGTCAGTTGTTCTAACTACTCCAAAGACAAGCAGGTATTCTAAAGGAGATTTAAAGGAAGATATTTACATTATCCAACCAAGAGATCTTTATTCAGAACGTTCCATTCAATCTTTGATAAATAGTGCAGGTAATCAAATTAATGATGACCCTGACACAACGATAAGGGTACTTGAAGAATCTGTGATTCTAGTTAATCGCCGGGTTGATTATTTTGCACCAACTTATGTAGAAATAGATAAAAGAAAAGCTGGGATTAATATAAACATTTTTGCATTTGGTTGGGATGAGAATTTTGTTATTCCAGAATATGTAGTAAGCCAATTAAAATCAGATCTGGTCAAACAACAGCTAGATGCAATGGCAATTGGGAGCACCTACCGATATGTTCAGAAAAAAGATATTTTAAGCATTAAAATCCCCGTCCCATTCCTTTCAGAACAGTATGAATTTATAAAGAAAACGGAATCTGTAAAAGTTGAAAAAACAGAGATTGCTAAATTTATCTCTCAGATTCAGTTGGTTGAAACTAAAGATGAGCTAAAAAAGGAATTAGAGAGATATGTAAGAGAAAACCATTTCCCAAACAACAATCCGCGATTTCTAACTGAGATGGATTTTAAAGTATTCCCATTCTCTCTGGATGAAGTAAAAGAAAATAAATGGTTCAAATTATCAGATGATAAGCATTTTGCATACATCCTGTTATTGTCAAAGAATAAGATATTTGGCGTTTTAGTACTTGAAAATATCAATAGATTAAACTATGAAACTTACTATGAAATTAATACATATACTGAATTTCTTTTCAAATTAACACGACATATACTTTCCTCAACAGCTAGCAGTAACCTCGCTAAATTTGCCCATACCACAAAGAACTTCCTTCTGAATCTGCACGAACCTTTAAAGGCAATTGCCAACACCCAAAATCAGGAATTAAAGGATCTGTTATCCAGGCATTATATTGATACCGAAGAAGCAATTGATTTAATGATTAAGGGAGGAGAAGGTAAAAAGGAAGACTTCTTGGCAATAAATGTTTTACAGGATGCTCTGAAGCGGATCTCGCTTTACACTTCCTTCTTTAAAAAAATATCTGAGATATATCATCAGATAGTTAAAGATAATCTTGAAAAAATCAACATAATTGATATTATCAGGGCGGCCGATACTGACAAAGCCGTTCAATTATTGGATGATAAACAAAGCGTTTTTGTTAATGGTAAACACAAATCAATACTTCTTGCTTTCACAGATCTTATTCAAAATGCCTGTAAATATTCACCTGACAGAAAATGCAAAATCCAGGTAGTTGAGGAAATCTATCACGTCGAGATTATCATAAGCAATAAGGTTAAAGATCACTGTATGATGGACAAAGAATTCTACGAAAACCTTGGGAAGGACTGGGTGACCAGAGATAGCGGGACTGGAACTGGCAGTGGTTTTTTCTCCGCAAGGCAAAGTATTGAGGATAGTAATGGAGAATTGCATAAAGCCCCTTTCGAGGAATATGTAATGAATAAAGAATTTAAAATTGTAATTAAGCTTAAAACCAATTAATTATGAATCGTACTTCAAGAATGCCAAAAGTGCTTATTGTGGAGGATGAAGTAGAAATCCAGAGAGGTCTGGTTCGAATTTTAACTTATACTGGAAAACTGCCTAGTGGGTATATTGATCTTGCGGGTGATTCAACCGATTCAAAAGAGAAGATCGATGACTTTGAACCTGATATTGTTTTACTTGATTTGAAAATTCCAAGGGTAAAAGGTGATACTCCAGATGTTATTAATTCTAATGATGTTCTGAATCATATAGAGTTAACCAACTACAAATTCAATAAGAATATTAAGGTTATTATTATTTCTGCTTCAGTCAAAGACAAAGGAACTCAGAAATTAATCCTTGGTGATCGCTCAAATATTGTAAAATTCCTGGATAAAGATGAAAGAGCAATTGATAGCGAAGAGTTTGGCAAAGAACTTCTGCGGCAGATTGAAAAAGCAATGAATGAGGAAACCGATGAAAAAAGAATGGATTATTCAGCCATTCGTCGTTCCATTGTCCGTGATTTAAAAGAGCTTAATCCTGATTTGTTTAATAAAATAGACAAAGAGATTCTGGATGAATTTGAATCATTAAATTCAAAAGATGCATATATCCATAAAATATCAAAAAATGTGATTACAACATGTGGTGAGATTGTGGAAGATATTATCGCTCTGTTGAAATCAAAAACATTAAAACTCTCAAATGTTGTATACACTGATGGTGAATTCGAATCAGTCAGAAAAAAACTGACATCTCTAACCGGGAGAAGATTTGTCTCTAAAGAAGAAGGATTTGAAATTACCGGCGATGAAATAATCACCAGAATTGCTGCCAACATGGCCATTCAGGCCTACATTTTACGCAGTGAGGCGGCCCATGGAGGCCAGGAGGATGATCCAAGAAATGAAAAGTTTTTTGCAAACAAGTATATTTTTACCCGTGAGGATGCTGCAGTTTCCGTAAACCTTATTATGCCACTTATCAGGGATTATATTAATTATTTAAAAAACCAGAAAAAGGCTAAATGAGCAATCCTCTTCTTGACATATTGAACATACCCAGAACTGCTGAGGAAGTCCTCGAAAAACTTAAGGAAAAAGGCTACTCCTGGTCTGTAGATCAACTTAAACTATATGCTGAACTGGATCATGACGTTGTTCTCCGGGATGGAAAATACCACCTTGAAAACATCAGCAGGTCAGCAATAATCTTAAGAGAGATAGATCGGATAATGGGTTCAGAGGGAATAATGCCAATTCCCAGAATCAAGAACGACATGCCCCAGTCAATTATAACAAGCAGGGAAGAAATTGCTTCTATTGTGAAAAACTCTGCTGAATTTGAATTACTTCCGAACAACATTACTGTAAAAAGAAAACCTAAAGATAACTGAGCCAGATAATTATGAAAGACTATATCGAGAAGATTAAAGCAATTGGTTATAATGAGATTATTGAGGAATCTGATGATCATGTTATTGCAAAAGGTGGAGAGATCCTTATGCACATCATCAGAACTGACGAAAAAGAACTTACCCCAAGACTTGTCAATACAATAGTTACAAAGCTGTTAGTGCTGGACCCTGTACCTAATTATGCCTGGATAACCAACGGTGAGGCTAATTCTTACCAGGATGTTATGTTCACCAAGGCTATACCAGAAATTCCTGCTCCTTTAACCAGGGAAGAAGAGAAACTCTTTGGCAGGAAGGAGATAACAAAACGCGACAAGTGGTCGTACCAGATGTATGAACAACTCCAGACACGTTTTGACCAGCTTCATGAACTTATTTATGCCAGTCGCGATTCAGTTGATAATTCAAATGATGCAATAGATGAGTTCTGCAAATTGATTTTTATGGAAGAGTTCAGAATCAACCATCCTGATTATAAATTACGGAAGGGGGAGATTGCAGGGAAAAAGATTAAAGATTTGCTTTGGTACGAACGGTTTGAAAAAGATGATGCCGATAAAAAAGCAATTGTAGAGGACATTCGGACTGCATTTAAAGAAATTAAAGACCATCCTGATTATGTAGCACATCTTGATGATGGAACAGCAGCTCCTATTTTTGATCCTGACGCTTATCTTAAGCTGGGCAAACCTGAGATTTATTTTAAAGTTCTGAAGGCACTGCAGGATCTTGGCGATATTTCAACAAACGGAGCCACACGAAAAGCGACACTAAACGATCTTTCAGGTGATGTCCTGGGTAGAGTCTTTGATGTACTTATCAGAGGTAAATTCGAAAATAAGGGAGGCATGGGTATATATCTCACGCCAAGACAGGTAACTGAAGCTGCAGTTGATATAATCATGCATGACTTAAAGAAATTTCCCGGGAAAATTATCAAATTAGATAGAAATAACATTCCGGAGTTTAAAGTACTTGATGGATGTTGTGGATCAGGAGGTTTTCTGATTAAAATGCTTGAAGAGTTAAAGCAGTATCTTCTGATTGAGCTTGCCGGTGACAGGAAACAGTGGGCAGAACGTTTTGAAAAGATGAAGGAGCATAGCATTGTAGGTGCTGATAATTCTCCAGGTATGATACTTAAAGCAAGGATAAATATGGCCTTGCATGGGGCAAACAAGGCGCAGATATTCAAAACAGAGAACTCGCTCACATCTCCCCAACTTAAACCTGAAACTTTTGATGTGATATTAACTAATCCGCCATTTAAAAGCGGTGGAATAAATGAAAAAAGTTTAGAAGGTAAAACTACCCTTCAATTCTTCAGAAATGACATTGAAGACGGCGTAAATCAGAAGCGTTCAAACGGCCTTTCTCTTGGATCTAAACCAGATGGTAAAGGGAAGTGGAAACCAGTAAGCGCGATGGATCCGGCTGTCTTATTCATTGATCGATACCTTCAGTTGCTTAAACCAGGAGGTTTGTGCATGATGGTTGTTCCTGATGGAGTTTTATCTAATTCCGGAGATCGTTATGTCCGAGAGTACCTGATGGGTAAGAAGAATGAACTTACTGGTGATTTTGAGGGTGGTAAAGCTATACTTAAGGCTGTAATTTCATTGCCTCAGGAGACATTCTCACTCTCCGGTGCCGGAGCAAAAACCTCCCTATTATATTTTAAAAAGAAGGAACATCCAGGGGAAAAACAGGGCAATGTACTAATGGCAGTTGCTGATCAAGTAGGATTTACTGTTAAAAACAAAGTTGAAATTCAACTAGGTGATGACCATAATGATTTGCTGCAGATTATTAAATCTTATCACTAGTGTCCACTAAAAATTAAAGTATAATTGAGCATGTCCATTTTCAGGTATATTGTCCACAGGTTCAGGTCTTTCGAA
>JAFGOZ010000680.1 GCA_016926235.1 Bacteroidales bacterium
AATATCTTAAGATTGCAGGGTATAAAATATGAATATGATATTGATAAGATAAAAGAGCTTAATAAATCAAAACAAAAAGGAATTAATACTGATTCTTTAAATATACATGCAGATAGTTTGGATATAAATTGTTTTAATACAAAAAAGATGGGTTTTATTGCCCAGGATTTTCAGAAAGTTTTTCCCGATTTGGTAAAAATGGATGAAGACAGCCTTTTAAGTATTGATTACATCGGGCTTATACCTGTGCTTGTTGAAGCGATAAAAATTCAGCAGGATAAAATTGATAACCTTGAAAAGCAAATCATTAAAGGGAATTTAAAAAACGGAACCATCCAATCATCAACAAATCCTGATAATGTTGAAAGATTAGAAAATGCTTTACTATTTCAAAACACACCTAATCCCTTTTCAGATAAAACGGAAATAAAGTTTTTCCTGCCTGATAATATTAAAGTGGCCCAATTGAATATCTACAATATGCAGGGCCTTCAAATAAAAAGTTATTCTTTATCTCAGAGGGGCAGTTCTTCCATTATTGTTAATGGGTATGAGTTGCAGGCCGGTATGTACATGTACTCATTAATTGCAGATAGCAAAGAGATTGACACAAAGAGAATGATTTTAACAGATTAATATTTTATATTCCCAATACGTAAAGCCACCAATAATTTTAATATTTTGGTGGCTTTTAAGTTTTTTAGGATATAGTAGCATTATAACCATCAAATTATTACGTGATATACTGTTAATCCCCATAAAAAATCAACTACCTTTGTTTATATTAATTCTACCTTAACTATTTGTATTATAAACATGTTAATTAATTATTAATTAGCATAATATAAAAGTTTCAACATACAGTATTTATACAATTTCTGACAAATTTTCAGCGACTAACAAATTTGTTAAAATTAAAATATTGTCTTTCAAATTATTACAAATCCGGGTTGAAAACTAATCTGAAATGTTAATAAATACAAAGTGACATTTTTGGTACAGGGACGTTGATATATTTAAATTGCATATCAAAAATAATTTACCCGAAAACACTTTTTATCATTTCTTAATTGATTAATAAATAGCAGATTATGCAAAACGAACAAATGGTTGCCAACAAAACTGAAGACAAAAATGTCGAAATGATAAGTGATGTAACCCATGAAGTTGAAAATAGCGAAGACGTGAAAAAGAAAATGAAAACATATTCAAACGAGGCAGCATTTAAGAGCACCCTGGAGTATTTTAAGGGGGATGAACTTGCTGCAAGGGTTTGGGTGAATAAATATGCATTGAAAGATTCTTTTGGCAACCTTTATGAGAAGAATCCGGATGATATGCACAAGAGAATAGCTGGTGAATTGGCACGTATAGAGAAGAAATATGCTAATCCTCTTTCGGAAGATGAAATTTATAATTTACTAAAAGATTTTAAATATATTGTACCCCAGGGAAGCCCAATGACCGGAATTGGAAATAACTTCCAGATTGCATCCCTTTCAAACTGTTTTGTAATTGGAAATGATGGTCCCAGTGACTCCTATGGTGGAATTATGAAAACCGACCAGGAGCAGGTACAATTGATGAAACGTCGTGGAGGTGTGGGGCACGATTTGTCTCACATACGTCCAAAGGGCAGCCAGGTGCTTAATAGCGCACTTACCTCTACGGGCGTGGTACCTTTCATGGAACGTTTTTCCAACTCAACCCGTGAAGTAGCCCAGGATGGCCGCAGGGGTGCTCTTATGTTGAGCATATCAATACAGCATCCTGATGCAGAAGACTTCATTGATGCGAAACTGGAGACAGGTAAAGTAACTGGCGCTAACGTATCTGTGCGTATAAACAACGAATTTATGCAAGCCGTAGTGGATAATAAGCCTTACATACAGCAATATCCCATTGGTTCTGACAAACCGGTGTTTACTAAAGAAATTGATGCACGTAAGCTTTGGTCAAAAATTGTTCACAATGCATGGAAATCTGCTGAGCCGGGGATTTTATTCTGGGATACAATTATCAATGAGTCAGTTGCTGATTCATACGCTAACTATGGATACAAAACAGTTTCAACGAATCCTTGCGGTGAAATTCCTCTTTGTCCATATGATAGTTGTCGTTTGTTGGCAATAAACCTTTACGGATATGTCGAAAATCCATTTACTGCTGAAGCTAAATTCAACTTCACTCTGTTTAAACAGCATGTGGGTTATGCGCAGCGTTTAATGGACGACATCATTGACCTGGAATTGGAGAAAATTGAAAAAATACTTGAAAAGATTTCTGCTGACCCTGAAGATATGGAATTGAAAAGGGTTGAGAAGAGACTTTGGGAAAATATCAAGATTAAAGCTGAAGAAGGAAGAAGAACAGGTGTCGGTATCACCGCTGAAGGGGATATGCTTGCCAGTCTGGGACTTCGTTATGGTAGTGAGGATGCTATAGATTTTTCAGTAGAAATTCATAAAACCATTGCTCTGGAGGCTTACAGATCGTCAGTAAATATGGCAAAAGAACGCGGCGCTTTTAGTATTTACGATAGTATGCTGGAGCGTGATAACCCTTTCATAAATCGTTTGAAAAACGAAGACGAAGGGCTTTATAAAGATATGGTTAAATATGGCCGCAGGAATATTTCACTGCTTACCATAGCACCAACCGGGACTACCAGTCTTATGACACAGACTACATCGGGTATTGAGCCGGTGTTTATGCCAGTTTATAAAAGAAGAAGAAAGGTAAACCCCAATGACAAAGACGTAAATGTAACCTTTACTGATGAAGTGGGTGATGCATGGGAAGAGTATAATGTATTTCATCATAATTTCCTGACATGGTTAAAAGTTAATAATTATGATGTTGAAAAAGTAAAAACTATGTCAGACGAGGAAGTTGAGGCTATAGTTGAAAAATCTCCTTATTACAAGGCCACTTCTAATGATGTAGACTGGATCAGCAAGGTGAAAATGCAAGGCCAAATCCAGAAATGGGTTGACCATTCAATAAGCGTTACCATTAATCTTCCAAATGATATACAGGAAGACCTGGTTAGCGAACTTTACATAACTGCGTGGCAAAGTGGTTGCAAGGGTTGTACTGTGTATCGCGACGGTTCACGTTCAGGGGTCCTTCTCTCAGGAAAAGAAGAAAGATCCGATGATGAAGTTGGATATCAAAAACGACCAAAAGAACTGGATGCTGAAATAATCCGTTTCAACAATAAAGGTGAAAATTGGATTGCTTTTGTTGGATTGTTAAATGGGCGTCCTTATGAAATATTTACAGGTCTTTCCGATGAGGAAGTATTCCCAATCCCAAAATCAATCAAAAAGGGTAAAATCATTAAAGTACTTGAGGAAGACGGAACAAAACGCTACGATTTCCAATATGTTGATAAGTTTGGTTATAAGAATACCATGGGTGGTTTATCCAGGGCATTTGACCCGACCTTCTGGAACTATGCGAAACTGATATCAGGAGTGCTTCGTCATGGAATGCCTATAATGGATGTTGTTGCACTGGTTTCATCACTACACCTTGACAGCGAGTCCATAAATACCTGGAAGAACGGTGTTGAACGCGCACTTAAAAAATACATACCTAACGGAACAAAAGCAAAGAAAGGAATCCGTTGTGGGGAGTGTAATTCGGAAAATGTACACTATCAGGAAGGTTGCCTGATATGCAATGATTGTGGATCTTCAAAATGCGGTTAGTAACCCGCAGACTTTTTATACTTTTATATTGTATTGTATTTACACAGCCAGGTAAAAGAGGGGTTTTTTAAACCCCTTTTTTATTTGTCTGGATTTTAAAAAATAATTTGATACTGCGTTGAAGAAGAAATTCAAAATCTTCAAATACTATTGCATATTCCGGTTTTAAATTTCTTCTTTGCCTTGTCTGAAATCATCTCTTAAAAAACCTGAGTTTGTTTATGGCAGGATTTTTTTAATCTGTTCTTTATCAGCATCTGACAGATTACCGTTTTTAGATTTTAATTCAAGATCTATGCCCTTGATTTTACCAGATAATTTTTTTTCCATTTTACGAAACATGCTTCCTGTAGCCAATTTATAAGTAGTGAACAGGGCCATTTTCTTTTCGTTTAAATTAGGCAAGGTATCAGCAAATTCTTTCCAGTCCCTATTTGGATGCTGGCCGAAAAAGAAAAATCCGCTTGTCCAGCATCCTATCCATATAGCATCTGCTTCATTTAATTGAGAAGAATCTATGTCTTTTATTGACGAAATAGATGTTGAAATGTCATTGGACTCAAGATATTTTCCTATTTCTTCAGCAAATTTTTTTGTTATGCCTGTATGGCTTTCGTAAATGATATATGCTTTCTTCATTTTGTTAAAAAATTAAAATATTATTTTACGATGTTTAGGTCATTACCAACCCTAATAAATGCATTTATAGCCTTATCAATATGCTCTTTTGAATGTGCAGCTGATAGTTGAACACGAATGCGGGCCTGCCCTTCGGGAACCACAGGATAATAAAATCCGATTACATAGATACCTTCTTTCAGTAATCTGGCTGCAAATTCTTGCGAAAGTCTGGCATCGTATAACATAATGGCAACTATGGCTGATTGGGTTGGTTTGAGATTAAAACCGGCATGTTGCATTTTATCCATGAAGTACCTGGTATTTTCGTGCAATTTATCCTGTAATTCATTGGTTTCGGCCATCATGTTAAACGTTTTAATCCCTGCCCCGACAACAGCAGGAGGTAATGAATTTGAAAACAGATAGGGACGTGACCGTTGGCGGAGCATTTCAATGATATCTTTTCGTCCCGTAGTAAAGCCTCCAACTGCACCTCCAAAGGCTTTGCCAAGTGTCCCGGTAATTATATCTACTTCACCCCGAATGTTGAATAATTCTGTAACTCCACGGCCGGTTTTTCCAACAACTCCTGCAGAATGGCATTCGTCTACCATTACCAGTGCGTCATACTTTTGGGCTAGTGTTACAATTTTATCAACAGGAGCAACATTTCCATCCATTGAAAAAACACCGTCGGTGACAATAATTCGAAATCTATTCTTTTGCGACTTTTTAAGTTGTTCCTCTAAATCGTTCATATCTGCATTTTTGTAACGATATCGTTCTGCCTTGCACAAGCGCACACCGTCAATAATTGAAGCATGGTTTAATGCATCTGAAATAATGGCATCCTCTTCTGCAAGTAAGGGCTCAAAAACACCTCCATTGGCATCAAAACAAGCTGCATAAAGAATTGAATCCTCTGTTCCGAAAAATTCTGCTATTTTCTGCTCCAGGGTTTTATGCAAGTCTTGTGTGCCACAAATAAAACGTACAGATGACATTCCGAATCCATGAGTATCCAAAGTATTTTTTGCTCCTTCTATGAGTTTCGGGTGGGATGATAAACCCAGGTAGTTGTTGGCGCAAAAGTTAAGTACGTTTTCACCCGATTGCAATGTTATTTCAACACCTTGAGAAGAGGTTATTATTCTCTCATTTTTATACAATCCGGCTTGTTTTATAGATGCAAGCTCATTTATAAGATGATCTTTCATTTTACCGTACATGTTTTTTATTGTTTTATAGTTTATTTAGGGCTAAAACTTGTACAAATTTATCTTTAATAAGGATGGTGTCTAAAAAGGTAATGAATTTCACGCAAAGGTCGCAAAATTGAAAAACGCAAAAAACGCAAAGTGCAATATAACAGTAATTTACACTTTGCGTCTTTTGCGTAAATCTTTGCGTTCTTTGCGTGAAGCCTTCTTTTTGGACAGCCTCTAATAAATTCAATAACATTATTCTTTGAGATATTTATTTTCTAAAAGAGCATAAAAGCTTGTATTATAAAATTTAAGTATTAGTTCTCTATACAATTGCCGTTGGCTTTAGCTAACGGACAAAGAAAAGTAAAGCAAAAAAGATAAGGTTTTAGCCTCATTAAATATTTATTCATCGGCCAGTTTTTGTTTTATGCCCTCAATCATAAGTTTTGTAATTTCAGGGAGTTCATATTGATGCTTCCATCCATTATTTTGCCTGGCAATACTATCATCAATACTTTGAGGCCATGAATCGGCAATTTCCTGTCTATAGTCGGGCGCATAATTTACTACAAAATCAGGAATATGCTTCTTTATCTCCAATTCCAGTTCTTTCGGGCTAAAACTTACCGCGGTCAGGTTATAGGCCGAATGTATCGTCAATTCGTTCTTGTCTCGCTGCATAATGTCAATAGTTGCACGTATAGCATCATCCATAAACATCATAGGAAGAGTTGTATCTTCCCTTAAAAAGCATTGATAGGATTGTTTTTTCACAGCATGAACAAGCATTTCAACTGCATAATCTGTGGTACCTCCACCTGGTTCGATTTTATAACTTATAAGCCCGGGATAGCGGAAACTTCTTATGTCAATATCGTACTTTGAAGCATAGTATTCACACCATCTTTCACCTGCCAGTTTGCTGATCCCGTAAGCTGAGGTTGGTTGCGTAACTGTTAGTTGTGGTGTATTTATACGGGGTGTGGTTGGCCCGAATACAGCAATGGAACTCGGCCAGAATATTCTTTTTACCTCGTTGACCATTCGCGCAATTTCTAGAATGTTGAGCAGGCTTTCCATATTTATGTGCCAGGCTTGTAAAGGAAGCTTTTCAGCATTTCCTGAAAGCACAGCTGCCAAATGATATATCTGTGTAATTTTGTGTCGTATAACAAAATGAATAAGACGCTTATCATCCATTACATCCAATAATTCAAACGGACCACTTTCCATAATATCTGCATGGGGCTGTTTAATATCTGTAGCGAATACATGCTGGTTTCCATAAATCTGTCGCAATGCCAATGTAAGCTCAGAGCCAATTTGCCCGGAGGCGCCAAGTATCAGGATGTTTTCCATAGATTATTCATTCTCTTTCCATAAAGATAGCATTTTGTAAGGATAAAGACAATGGGCCGAACTGTGAAATGGATAATTAGTTTAATTATCGCACGATATTTGCGATGTCAGATTATTGAATTAACTTCTCTATTTTACTTTTAAGCTCGGGGAGTTTATTGCAAATTATTTGCCATACTTCTTCTGCATCTATTCCAAAATAATTATGTGCAATTATATTTCTGAATCCTTTTACTTTGATCCAGTTAATTTCTTTTGAACTATCTTCGATCAATTTTTCAGTAATTTTATCTACCATTTCTCCAATAACAACAAAATTCATCATAGTTGCATCAAAAACTATCCTATCATTATAAAAATCATCAGCATTCTCAAATTTACTCGTATATTCCTCAATCTTATTGATTGAATCGAGCATATTTAAGATACAAGTAAAATCTTTTTGAGCAATTTCAGACATATTTTGCTTCTGATAATATCTGATTTCTGAAAATAGGTTTAATATATTTCTCTCTGCAAATATCAACAGAGACATTAAATTGCGATTGCAATTCGTTTTTAAGTTTTTGTTTTATTGTGTATAAATCAGGTGTGTCTTTCTTAAATTCAACAATTATATCCAAATCACTATTTTTGTTTTGTTCATCTCGGGCAATTGAACCAAAAATACCAATTTTGGTTAAATGATATTCATTAATATATCGCTCCTTATGTGAGGCCAAATAGTTTAATATTTGTTTTGAATGTATCATTAATCAAATATAGTATTTTTTTGAATAATTTTAATGACGAGAGGATGCGCTTGTCTTTAATATAAAAACAAATTACAGTTCTGGATCTTTTTCAGTTTTATTCAAATTAAAATCCTGGTATTGCGCCTGGCCTTCTATAGAACCTTCTAACCTGTAATATAATGAACCATCCGTATTGAAAACAAATATTATGCGTTGAGGGAAGTCCTTCATTTTATTTTCGAAAACATGCTCCCCGTTTTTATTCACGATCATCAGGTATTTTTCAGGTTCTTCATATTCATTGTTTGGGATTATTTCCAGGATAATTTTATTGTCAACAGGTTGGATTTTAATAGAATGGTTAAAGATCGTATCAGGATCAACGACAACGATATTATTTGCTATAAACACTGAATCATTTTGTTTTTCCCAGACCTGAAACGCATAATTGCTTCCATCTTCACTTTGCCAGGTTCCAATAATCCAGTTCATTGTCGACAGATCCAGATCTAAAGAAGAAAGTGGGGTGTTACCTGGTTCTGGTTTTGGTTTACAGGCTACACAACATAAAAAACACAGAATAACGCATCGTATCCGTATTTTTTTGCTCATGAAGTAAAATTTATGCTATACAATATAGCTGATGAATTCAAATGGTACTTTCACCAAGTCTGCATAATCTTCTCCGGATTCCAGCATATCTTCATCATCCTGATCATAATGCCAGAAAATTTTTACATCATGCCCGGCTTTAAAGATCTCATCAAATTTTTCAAGAATGGCAAACAGCATCTTAGAAGAAGCTGTATTGTAGTATTCCATCTTAAAAGTCACTTCAGTCTTTGGATTAGGACTTTTCCCATATTCATCCAGCCATGCAATTACCGGTGAGTAAAACTCATGCACGTTCTCAGGTAATGACTGACCTGAAATTTCAAAATGCCCTTTTGCCTTATCTAAAACAATTCGTGGGAGTTGATTTTCCCCTTCCATTACATATGGTTCCATCTATGTAGTATTATTTTAGGTTTATCTTACTAAGTTATGCTAATTAAAATTAAAAATAAAATTTTTTTAATTGGTATACAAGATAAACTCTCAATAAAATAAACATTTATGATTTTTATTATATCTTACTTTTCTAAAAGCCATTGCACGAATAAGTATTTTTAAACAAATTAAAAATTATTTGTCAGGCCTGTCAAACGAAAGATGTGGGTAATTTTTTAAAATCAAAACTCTAATTGATCTCTATATTACATTTCTGTAATCTTTGAACGCATTTTTATAAGCTATCTTTCGTAATATTTGTCAAATTTGTCATGAGCAATATGGCGTCTTTGGCGTTATATTATTTTGGAAAAGAAAATGTATAGGAGAAGGCTTTTAATATTTTATTTTTTTATCCTTTTATGTTGTTCAATTAAGTCCTATTCTCAGGATTTAAATTCAATTATTATTTCGGATATTTCTTCAACTGTTTCATTGGAAGATTATCTTGATGGTGTAAGTGAACAAACTTCTATCCAATTTTTTTATAATAGGGGCATTTTTTCCGGAATATATGTGAATATTGAAGATAATGGAAAATTGTTGGCTGATTTTTTGGAGGCAAAGCTTGCTGAAAAAGAAATAGTATATTTCACATATCGTAGCAGGAATGTAATATTTGTTGAGCGAAGTCAAATGTCGCTTACTGAGCAAAATGGTGTAGGAGACAAAAATGGAACGATTGGCATTACGGATATTATTGACATTGGTGATCCAAGATATGCTGGCAAGTATAAAAGGGTAGTGCTTGAAGGTATTATACAGGATGGTAAAACCGGGGATCCCTTGCCTGGAGCTGTTTTATATGTTGAAGATCAGGATGTGGGCGTATTATCAGATCTTAATGGGAAATACCATATTGAACTTTCTGTGGGCAAACATACTCTTCGTTTTTCCTATGTTGGATTTCAGGATAAGCAACAAAATATACGTATTATTTCACCTGGATCATTGAATGTTGAGCTTTTTGAAGAATCCATGACCCTGGAGGAAGTGGTTGTAATGGCTAACAGCAATGCAAACATTAAAAGTCCTGAGTTAAGCATTATACGTTTGGATGCGAAAACACTTGATAACATTCCATTATTACTTGGTGAACCTGATTTAATGAAAACAATGACATTATTACCTGGTGTTCAATCCAGCGGCGATATGGCCTCAGGATTTAATGTACGTGGAGGCTCACTGGACCAAAACCTGATTCTCATTGATGATGTGCCCATTTATAATTCAACACACTTATTCGGTTTATTTTCAATACTTGATACACGCTCTATAAATGGCATAGAACTATATAAAGGTGGTGCCCCGGCTCGTTTTGGGGGAAGGGCTTCTTCGGTTATGAATATTACCCTTAAGGATGGTGATATGGAAGAAGTAAAATGCAATGGTGGCATAGGCATATTTAGCAGTAAACTTACTTTGCAGGGTCCTGTTGTCAATGACAAGGCATCATTTATAATTGGTGGTCGGACTACCTATTCAGATTGGATTTTGCGTCATGTTCCAGACGCTGATATTCGAAATAGTAAAGCAAATTTTTATGACCTGAACGCGAAATTGAATTATTCATTAAATGAAAACAATCGCATTAGTCTTTTTGCTTATGTCAGTAGAGATATTTTTAACTTGGCTGAAAAGAATGAATATCTCTACAAAAATTTGCTTGGATCGGTGAAATGGAACCATATTTTTAGCGACAAGTTAACCTCAGGTTTAACTTTTTATCTAAGTAACTATATCACAGAAGCATCAGATAAAGAAAAGGTTTCTGATGGGTATACAATTCTTTCAGGTATTATGCAAGCGGGTACAAAATATCACTTTTTATTTAATATCAATGATATCAATTCCCTTGATTTGGGTATAGAATCAAATATTTATAAATTCCGGAGAGGTGAAAGAAAGCCATTTTCGAGTGGGTCAAGAATCCCTTATAAATTACTTGAAGATGAGCATGCCTTTGAAATTGCAGGATATTTACAGGACAAAGTGGAATTGGGATCCAGGATATCAGGGTTTTTGGGTTTACGGTTTGCCAATTATTTTTTAGTAGGGCCAGGAACCATTAATACCTATGCTGAGGGAACTTTTATTGATGAATTTTCATTTATAGGGACGCAAGAATATGATGATTTTCAGCCTATTACTTCTTACTTTGGTTTGGAGCCAAGATTTGGTATTCGTTATGCAATATCTGCTTATAATTCTCTTAAGCTTGGATATTCACGTAATTACCAGTTTTTGCATATAATTTCCAATACATCTGTCGTAACCCCTACTGATATTTGGAAATCGAGTGATCCTTATATTCAACCTGCATTAGGAGACCAAATAGTTATTGGGTTCTTTAAAAATTCAATAGATGGAGTTTTGGAAACTTCAGTTGAAGCATATTATAAAACTATAAACCACATGGTTGAGTACAAAAACAATGCACAACTAATCATGAATGAGAACATTGAACAGGAACTTTTAAGTAGTAAACTTACTTCGTATGGAATAGAATTGTTATTTCGTAAAAATGCCGGAAGGGCAAGTGGATGGATAAGTTATACCATAAGCCATGCATCTATGGTTTCATCAGGTGCAACTGTAGAAGACCTGGTAAATGATGGAGGGGAATATCCATCTTATTTTGATAAGCCACATGATGTATCTATTGTTTTTAACTATGCTATTACCAAAAGACTGAATTTTGGTACGGTTTTTACTTATAGCACCGGCAGACCGGTTACTTTGCCTGAATCACGTGTTAATATAAAGGGGAATGAAGTAGTATATTATTCTGACAGAAATGAATACCGGTTAAAAGATTACCATCGTCTTGATGTTTCACTTGTGTGGAATACAAGTATTAAGAAAAACAAGAAATACCATAGCAGCTGGTCGTTTTCGGTTTATAATCTATATGGACGAAATAATATTTACTCTACCTTCTATAAAAAGGAAATACCAGGACCTTTGAACGATTATAAGACTTATTCATTGTATGAATTATCAATTATTGGAATACCCATTCCTTCTATCTCATATAACTTTAATTTTTAGAAATGCACAGATTTTGGTATATAAGTATATTTATTCTCGTTATAGTCTCCTGCCAAAAAGTATACGAGCCGGATGTTAGCGATATGCAACCTTTTCTGGTAGTTGAAGGAAGGATTAGTACCATTCCGGGATCTCATATGATCCGTTTAACCTATTCAAAATCCTATAATGAGAGTCCATATGCTAATCCGGTATCAAATGCCAGGGTTGAAGTTATAGATGATGAGGGGAATATTTTTACTTATCATCAGTTCGGACAGGGAGGATATTATAAAACAAATTTAGAAGAATATATACATGCCAAAATTGGTCATATTTATGTTTTACGCATTACCACTTCAAATGGTGATATTTATGAATCAACCCCTCAATTAGTCGTTAAGGTTGCTCCTATTGATAGCATAACTGCTAATTACAGTGAAGATATTGTGTTGGTAGATGATGGCTATGGTGGTTACTCGGAAATTCAACAGGATGGATTTGACATAAATGTGAATATAACAGGGATACATGAGAACGAAAATTACTATATTTATGACTGGAGCCTTATAGGTCAATTCAGGGTGCTGGCAACCTACCCTATAGATTCTGGTCAACCCATACAAAATGTTTACTATGATTATCAACCATTAAGCACAAACCTTGAAAAGATAATTGCAACAGTAAATGCAAATCAATATCTGGATAAAAAAGTGCGTGATATAAAACTTCTCTTCTTATCAAGAGATGATTTTACTACTTCAAGTACACCTTGTGTTCCAGACACATTTGATGTTGAACCAATAAGTTTTGATGGTGTAATCATGAGAATTTTTCAACACTCTCTGTCTAAAGAAGCATATGAATTTTGGCATGATGTTCAAAAACAACTGGAATCATCCGGTCAGATATTTGATCCGGTCGCTTCGCAGATTAAAGGTAATATTAAATGTGTAAGTGATTCAACTAAGATTGCATTTGGTGTATTTTATGCATCGGATGTGAGCGAATTTGTAAATTATTTGTATATCAATTCATATAATCATACGTATTCTAAATCTTTACCGGTTGATTTTCGACCGGAAGCATGGATGGATAGTTGCTTCTCAAATATTCAGCCGGATACTTGGATTATGCCTCCATTTTAATGAAAAATTGAATAGAATTGTCTTGAAAAAGTATTTATACATAGTATGTTTTTTTGTTTTGGCTTTCATAAACCAGAGAGGATCTGGTAATGGGCCTGTTGATTATAAGGAACAAGTATATCTTCATATTGACCGTGCATTTTATGTAACAGGAGAAGCCCTTTTTTATAAAGCATATTGTATAAATACAAACAGACCTGCATTACCGGTTTACAGTACAATATTATACGTGGAATTGGTAGGGCCGGGTAATGATCATATATTGGGGCAAATTGTACGTTTGGATCAGGGAACAGCACAGTCAGGTTTTCATATTCCTGATACACTGCCTTCCGGCCAGTACTTTATTAAAGCATATACATCCTGGATGCGTAACTTTGGACCTGAGGCCTTTTTTTCGGCTTCCATTCTAATATATAATGCACATAATGGGAAGGAGCTTCTATACCCAAATAGGGCAAAAAATTCACTGGCATCAATAAAAAAATCGAAAGGATTTAACCTGTCTGTTTCAGATGTTACAGAAAATATGGTAAAACTTAGGTTAGAAGCTAGTGATACCAGCGAAGGTGAATTTCATTTAATTGGGAAATTTGGGCAGGAAGAGTTATTTCGAAGAAAGGTGATAATTAAAAACCATTTTCAGGAAATAGTGATTGATCGTATTAATTTAAAAACAGGGTTGATTCGATTTGAGCTAACTGGTGGTTATGAGGAGGTTCTTGGTATATTATATCTTTTTTTAAAACCACCATTAACAATTAGCCTGACTCCGGATTTGGAAAAATACTCAACAAGAGATATAATTCAGGCTAGTTTTAACCTTCCGGAGAATGTCTCAGCATCATCAGTTTCGATTAGTATTTCGAAACTTGGAATGGGGAGTAAAATTCCAACTAAAATGCCGATAGACGAATACCTGCAGGTTTATTCTGTTTTTGGTGAGTGTTCCCGGTTTTCTGTCAATCAGGAAGCTATAGTGGTTGTTCCAAATAATTATGCTATAAACAACGAGATGAAATTGCCTGAAAAAATTACCTTTCCAGTTGAAGAAAAAGGAATGGTGTTAACAGGAGTGGTAAAGGATAAAAATACAGGGACATTGCTTCAGGATGTTAGAGTTTTACTTGCATTTAAAGATACCATATCTCTTATACAAAATTCCCTGCCAAACAAAGATGGAAAATTTGCTTTTATTCTTGATAAATATACTGATGCATATGGATTGATCATGGTTACAAGAGACAATGAAAATATAACAAAGGAATGTTTGATTGAGACAAATGAACCATTTTATTTTAAAACCATGGATGGTAATAAAATGAGTATAGTAACAATACATGACAGTGCATTGATAGCCTTTATGGAAGAAGAAGTACAACGTATTAATATTCAGAAATTATTTAGAAGGGAGGAAATACTCCCAGGCATGGTTAAAGAGGATATGCTTGAAAGTTCAGTATCATTTTGTAAATACCCTGATAGAGTGATTCATTTGGGGGATTACATTCCGCTTAATAGTTTTGAGGAGATATGCAGGGAACTGGTCCCCGAAGTGAAATATGTGAAGAGAAAGTCATCTTATAAACTTATTATGCAGAATTTAGCAACAGGTATTAAACACTCTGAACCACTTGTATTAGTGAATGGAATTCCCATTTATACCATCGAAAGACTTCATTTTTTGAACTCAGGGTTAATAGAAAAAATTGAAATTCAGGATCACGATCGCGTTGTGGGTAATTTATATTACAAAGGACTTATTTCTATTACCCTCAAAGATGATAAAGATTTGATTAGAATACTCGGTGATGAATATGGTTCTATGCGTATTTTTGAGCATATTTCAGCACCTGTGCAGTTTAATTATATTATGCTTGACGAAGAAAGAAAACCCGACTTCCGAAATCAGCTTTATTGGAATGCAACATTGGTACCTGAAGCTGACAATCGTTATTCCTTTGAATTTTATACGTCGGATGAGGAAGGAATTTATAATATATGTATTGAAGGATTGTATGAAGATGGGACTCCTTTTAGTGTTTTAAAACCAATAACCATAAAGGCAAAATAACTATGAGGATAAGTAATAACTACATAACAGGCATAGTTTTTCTTCAATTGTCACTAAATCTTTTTGGGCAGGGTTTACCATTGTCGGGTGAGATGTACCCGGAATTAAATTATTATGGACTGAGCGGAGATGTATTTTACAATGATTACCTGAATGTAAAAGGAAGTGCATTTTTATATAATGACTGGCAAAAAGGAGATCTTATTTTAAAAAACGGTGATGTTTTGACCAACATAAACCTGAAATTTGATCTCTATGCTAACAATCTCATAGTTTACCATGATCTTTTGCATTATCAGGTATTGTTGGATGAAGGAAACGTGAAAGGTTTTACTTTAAGATCCGCTTCCGGAGAAAAGTATTTTATTGCACGGGAAAATAAAGGAATAAAAACAAAATATGAGACCACAGATGATATAATCATGCAGGTACTGGCAGAAGGGGAGGTATCGCTTTACAAACTGGAGTACAGAAAAATGCAAAAACAGTCTAAAAGCAATGAAAAAACAACCGCTGAATTTTTAAACAGGAAGGAATATCATTTTTTTATCAAGGGACAAGATTATAATGTAAAATGGAAAAAGAAACTTTTATTGGGTTACTATAGCGATTACAAATCAGATATAAATTTCTATGTTCGGCATCATCATTTAAGACTCAGGAAGGAAAATGATCTGGTAGAATTAGTGCAATATTTAAATTCATTGGTAAAGTAGCATTAAAAAGCATATTCAATCATTTCTTAATCAACCTGGTCGAGAATACCATTTTATTTTCATTAAATACTGCTATAATTGTTAGACCGGGGGCAATGCTTTGAAGTGTGGATTTGTCAACAATAAGCGTATAATTTCCGAAATCAAAGAAGGTGCTACTAATGATGCTTAATTTCCTGCCAAACATATCATACATTTCAAAAGTATATTTACCGGATTCATGAATGTTTATATCCACATATAGTACATTCGAGAAAGGATTTGGATAGGCATTACAAATACTTTCAGCTACTATTGAATTTATTGATAATTCCGGAGGCAATGGGTAGTAAATAAGAGGCATATTTTGATCCATCCAGTTTAAACGCCCAATTAACCAGTTTTTTGCATTTGCAAGGTCTTGTTCATAGGTCTTTGCAAAGTCGTAATTCGTTAGCTGGTATTGAATAATTGGCCAGACTTTATAATTTCTTATTCTTGCTACTTCTATCTCCGTGGTAAATTTATCTATCAAGGCAATAAGGCTGTCAGTATGAAAATAGCTTTCACGTAAATTATCCCATCTGGCATTTAGCTTCCGGGTAAAAGAGGTATCACGCATAACCTTCGTGATATTCAGTTTAGTGTTTATAGCAAATTGCCATCCGGTTGTCAGTTGTGCACTTTGCCATGTCACATTTCCCAGGGAATAATCAAAATCCCAAAGAGGTCCGAACTTTAACCTTCCGTCTTTTGTATCTTTGTCTTTATACATGTAGGTACTATACAAGTATGCATCGCAATTACGCAGTGCTTCATTAATAATAATATAGTCAATTAGTGAAGAATCATCAATAAATTTTTTATAACCCAGTTGTGGCTTGAGAAACTCCGGTTTGTCAAGTACCCTGAAGTAATCAGAAATATATGTGGTAATATATGACCATTGATCAGTAATCATTACGCCGGGCCTGGGATAAACGCTCTGTATTCCTGTTGAACCTTTATCATATTTGATAATGTACCCTCCTGTAATTTCGATACTATCGATATCTTCTGGTAATAGTTTTGAGATACTAACCCGGTTCTCATCCCGCTTAATTTTTTCTGTAAGAACGTATAAACCCAGAAATTTATCATTTATATACAATTCACAGAACTTTGTCCGGGGTTCATAATGACCCATTTTTCTTCCCAACGCGAAAGCGAGTTCATTTCTGATCAAGCTTTTATCTGTGTAAGGGCCGTACAATATCCAGTCATTTTCTTCAGGCATACCAAGCAGGGAAACATTGTTGTTTTCTCCTAAAATATCCTGCGTTTCGATGTTATACGATTTTTTGGGCCAATATAATGATGAGTGGCCCCTTAATTCAATGGATATTCGTCCATAAAACTCATTAAAGGGATCATCCGGTTTATTCCAATTGCCATCACCATTATGTATTATTCCCATTATAGCAATAAATTTTTCAGAGGATGAATAGGTCCCGTATTCATCTGTTTCAATTTTTATAATGGGGAATTGTGTTGAGTCTACCTTAATTTGTTTTATAAACCTTAATTCACTGTCATACAAATTAAAATAAGAGCTGATGTGGTCAATTTTTAGTAATTTGCATTTAAAGGTAAGATCAGATCCACTAATGCTGTCATTATGAACCTGAATTGCCAGAATATTCTCACCTGTCACCAAAGATTTGGAAATAGTAGCGCTGTCGATATAGTATCCATTTACAGGTTGAAAATAGTTACGATAATTTTGCGCTTCATGTGATCTGTCTGTAAGGCGGTTATAAGGAATATATTCACCCGGTTGTCCCAGGTTGACCCTGCAGATTTCGTAACCGTTAAGATAGGCAACAAAACCATCATCAAAATCAGTAACGAAATTGTAAATCTTACCAACATTTGTGCTGTCAATGTTAAACCTGATCCTGAGATATACCGAGGGTGCAGAAGGAATTAAAGTGCTGTCATCTCCATCACCAAAGCCGATGCATTTATTGCCAACAGTCCAGCTTGAATCATTGTATTCGGGCATCTGCCACAATGTATCGGGAGCTGTTGTGCCAACAAAGTATTTATAATTGCCGTTATCTCTGAAAACCGTAATAGGAGATTGGGGAAACCCATTAAATGAAATGAGGCAAACTGAAAAATATAAAATGGATTTTTGCCAGCACGTCATCATTTCAATCTATTATTTTATATATTCAACTGTTTCGGTTAGCCGTATATCTTTTGATGAGGATCCTATTAATATTTTAAATTTTCCAGGTTCTGTAACCCATCTTCTTGTATTAACATCCCAATAGGCAAGGTCTTGAACTTTAACAGAGAAGTATACTTTTTTTGATTCCCCGGGTTTCAAATTCACTTTTTCAAAACCTTTCAGTTCCTTCACAGGTCGGGGAACAGAGGCTTCTACATCTTGAATATATAGCTGTGTAACTTCTGTCCCTTCCATGCTTCCATTATTCGTAAGAGAGAATGCGATTGTCAAGGTATCTTTACTTTTTATGCTCCCAGATGATAGTATTAGATCAGAATAATCAAAAGAAGTATAGGATAGCCCATGGCCAAATGGATACAAAGGATCTATAGCTTTTGAATCATACCAGCGATAACCAGTAAATATACCTTCATCATATTGAATTTGGTTAATGGGGATGGTCATATCATTATCTTCAGCCCAACCTGAGTATAGTTGTTGGCCTTCTGGAATATAGGGATAGGCAGGGCTGTCTTCAAATTTTTTCTCGATACTAATTGGCAGTTTACCTGATGGATTTGTTTTTCCGGATAATACTTCAGCTATGGCAATATTTCCGTTTTGACCCGGGTACCAGGCATATATAATTGCTTTTACCTTATCGTTCCATTGGGCCATTTGTACTCCGCGTCCGCTATTTACAATCACAACCGTGTTAGGATTTGAATGGGTAATGTGAAGAATTTTGTTATTCGTTTCTTCGGGCAGGGCAAAAGGCATATCCCAACCTTCGTGGTCATCTGATCCGATACTTATAATAATTACATCTGCAGCTTTTATTTCCTCATCAGCAGGGTTTTCTTTAAAATCAATAATGATGCCAAATTCCCTGGTCAATGCATCCAAAAGCAGGATGTTATTATATCCTTCAACTTCAGCGCTTCCTCCACCTCTGGCTAGTTTTGTCAGGTAATCTCCGGTCACCAGTATTTTTTTTAGTTTTGTCTTATCAAAGGGAAGAATAGCATCATTTTTTAAAAGGACGATGCCTTCACGCGCTGTTTGTAATGCTGTTTGCTCATGTTCCGTAAAATTTTCCTTGTATCTTTCATCCTTTACAGGTCTGTTTTGTAAACCTGTAGCAATGATAGTGGTCAAAATATTAGTAACCATCCTGTCTATATCGGTTTCCTTAATTTTACCTTCTTCAATAAGCTTTTTTGCTTCCAGGCGTAAATAAGCACAACCCATTTTCTGTATTTTAGGGTCACTTGCGGTATGTCCTGGCATTTCAAGGTCTAATCCTGACTTTATAGCTTTTTCAGCGTCCCAGACAGACCACCAGTCAGACATCACCAACCATTTAAATCCCAGGTCTTCCCTTAATGTTTTTTGAATTACATAATTACTTTGTCCGGCCCACTCTCCGTTTACCTGATTATAAGCTGTCATTACTGCTCTGGCACCTGCATCAATACCGGCTTTAAATGCCGGAAGATATATTTCATGAAGTGTGCGTTCATCTACAATGGAATTAGACCTTCGACGATGAAAATCTGTATTATTTGCCACAAAATGTTTTAAAGTGGCTATTGTACCTGTACTTTGAACTCCCTTAACATAATTTTCGATCATTCGTGCCGCAAGGTATGGATCTTCACCAAAATACTCGAAATTTCTTCCACATTGAGAATTTCTGTATATATTCATCCCCGGTCCAAGTAAAACAGCAATACCTCCGGCCCGGCATTCTTCACCGATACTTTGTGCGTATTTATTTGCTAAACTCGTATTCCAGGTCGCAGCAAGCATAACGGGACAGGGAAATGCCGTAGATTTTTCCAGCTGACCGGGAAGATTATCGCGGATATGCACACCCTGTGTAGCGTCTGATAAATATAAACTTGGAATATGAAAACGATCATCACCTTTAACAAAAAAGAAATCATGACCGCCGATAAACTCAATTTTTTCTTCCAGGGTCAATTGGGTTACAATTTCTTCGGCCTTTTGCCGGGCTTCAGCATAAGATAATGTATCCTGGTTATGATCTTTTTTTTCAGCTGCCTGCATAGTATAGCTGCTAAATATCAGGGAAAGTAAAACAGGTATGTAAGTATGTTTTGTCAATACGATAAAAATAGTTTATTTTTAAGAATAATGCAAAGCCCTCCTGGCAGAGGGCTTTACAATTATTAACCAAAACACCAACCAAAACATAAAAAACTTTACAATTCGTCTGAATGGATCATATTCCTAAACCTCTTCAAAAGATTATGATACAAAATTAAAATGTCCGGAACAGGTTAAAATAAATATTGTATGTAAGGTTTATAATAATGTAAATTGTACTATAAAATTTGTGCTAAATAGTTTAAAAAATGTGATTCTTTAATTCTACAAACAGATAACTCCTCCGGGGTTAATTAATTTCTCAATTTAGATTTATGTTCGTCTGATGGTTTAAATTATTTAAAATTGCTTTTTAATATAAAACTTTTTATCATTTATTTAAGACTCCAGAGGAGTCATATGTATTTAGAAGTTAATACAGAAAAACAAAACCGTCGCAAGCAATTCGTATCAATGGAATATTAAGCCTTACATGCGACGGAAAGCAGAGACCCGGTTTATCTCTGTTAATGGTTCATTCAATATATAATGATAGCTTTACGGTTTATTATTATCCTAAAACAACTTTAACATTATTGGATGAACCTTCAGGCATAATGGGTATTTTATTCCCCTTCATTAGTTCATTGTTTACCCATAGTTCCTTCACTCCTTTGTTTACTTTTGAAGGATTCGAAATTTCAATTTTATATTTAGCTCCCCTGTACTTGCGGGTTATTAAATATCCATCCCAATCGATTGGAATACATGGGTCAATAATCAAACCATCATAATCAGGTTGTATGCCCAGTATATAATAGGAAACAGTATAAAAATTCCAGGCAGCAGTACCTGTGAGCCAGCTGTTTTTCGCTTCTCCCGGTTTAAAGGCATCTTTACCTGCAATCATCTGGGAGTAAACATATGGCTCGGTTTTATGCAGATCGCTTATTTCTTCAAGGTATGGAGGACAAATTTTTGAATAGTATTCCCAGGCACGGTTTCCATTGCCTGTAAGCGTTTCTGCTATTATAATCCAGGGATTATTGTGGCAGAAAATCCCTGCATTTTCTTTATATCCTTCCGGATATGATGATATTTCACCATACTTTACAATGTATTTAGTAAATGCAGGATTGTTAAGGACTATGCCATACTTGCAATCTAACCGTTCTTTCACAGAATGGAGGGCTTTGCTTGCTCTGCCGTCTTCAACACCAATGCCAGCCATGATACACATACCCTGTGATTCAATAAAGATTTTACCTTCCTCGCATTCGTTACTCCCGATTTTTTCGCCAAAATAATCGTATGCTCTTATAAACCACTCCCCATCCCATCCATAAGTGTCAATAGCTTCTTTCATTTCCGCAACGTGTTTTTCGGCTTCACGGGCTTCATCGCCCTTTCCTAGTTTGCGGCATAATGTTGCAAAATCACTACCGTAAAGCACAAACATACCTGCTATAAACACGGATTCGGCAACTCCTCCGGATTTATTTTCTGTTGTCTGGAATGATTCTCCCGGTGTTTCGGAAAAGCAATTCAGGTTTAGACAGTCGTTCCAATCGGCACGACCAATAAGTGGAAGCTTATGGGGACCCAGGTTCTTTACCACATGATAAAATGAGCGTTTCAGATGTTCAAAGAGGGTGGCCTGGTTATTCTCATCATTATCAAAAGGCACCATTTCGTCCAGTATACTCCAGTCACCCGTTTCTTTTATGTAAGTAGTGGTTGAAAGTATTAACCATAACGGGTCATCGTTGAAATTGCTTCCTACAGCATCATTACCTCTTTTCGTAAGAGGTTGATATTGGTGATAGGCACTGCCGTCTTCGAATTGGGTGGAAGCAATATCAATAATTCGTTCACGGGCACGGGTGGGTATCATATGGACAAATCCTATCAGGTCCTGGTTTGAATCCCTGAAACCCATACCCCTTCCGATTCCTGATTCGAAGTATGATGCACTCCTGCTAAAGTTGAAGGTTACCATACATTGGTAAGGATTCCAGATATTTACTACGCGGTTTAATTTTTCGTCTTCGTGATTTACCTGATAAGTAGAAAGAAGATTGTTCCAGAATTCTTTTAATTCATCAAATGCCATGTTTACCGCAGCTGCAGTATTAAACTTTTGGATTAAAGCATGGGCTGGTTTTTTATTAATGATTTGTGGCCCGGAAAACTTTTCTTCAGGAGGATTTTCAATATATCCGATCATAAATACCAATTCCTTTTCGGCGCCTGCTTCCAGCTCAATATCCAGGCAATGTGAGGCAATGGGCGACCATCCATGGGCTTCCGAGTTTCTTGCTTTACCTTCAATTACTGCGTCGGGAGCATCAAATCCATTATATAGTCCCATGAATGTTTCACGATCGGTATCAAAACCAGACACTTTCTCATTTACTGTATAAAATGCATAATGGTCTCTTCGTTCTCGATATTCGGTTTTATGATAAAGTGTTGATCCTTCAATTTCAACCTGTCCTGTTGAAAAATTACGCTGAAAGTTCGAATTATCTTCCAGTGCATCCCACAGGCACCATTCGACGAAAGAGAAAAGCTTAAATGACTTTTTGGATTTGCTTTTATTGGTAAGTTTTACTTTTTGTAGTTCGCACCAATTACCAAGCGGGACCATATACAGAATTTCCGCTTCCAACTGGTTTTTTTCACTTTTTATTATAGTATACCCCAGTCCGTGACGGCATTCATAGGTGTCCAGTTTCGCCTTCACAGGTTTCCAGCCGGGTGACCAAATATTGCCTTTTTCGTTGATATAAAAATATTTACCTCCATCGTCAATGGGTACATTGTTGTAGCGATAACGGGTTATTCTTCTCAGCCTGGCGTCTTTATAAAAGCTATAGCCACCGGCAGTATTTGAAATGATTGTAAAAAAATCCTCACATCCCAGGTAATTGATCCATGGGTATGGAGTTGCCGGAGTAGTTATCACGTACTCTTTTCTTTTATCATCAAAATATCCGAATTTCATTTTTTTTAATTTATTGGTATGATCGTATTAAACTTATTTGTCTGTTTAACCTCTGCAAGGTATTGTATTTTTAAAGCATATTTTTAACTACAATACTGAATCCGCAAAGCGGAATTTCGCCGTAGGCGATTAAGTTTTGTAGTATAGAATATTCATTTTCGGGATTTTTTCCACTTAGTGGATAAACAAATATTAAATTAGTAAATCCCATAAATATTTAACTGCAAACTTATATTGTTTCTGTCACAACTCTATGAACTTTACCCGCTTATTTAAAATGACAGCATATTGCCAAAACATTCTGATGTATTCGTCAATTGGGGCTGATAGAGAATAGAAAAGGTAACATTTAGCATACAAATTTGAAACATTTTGCTAACAATATGATAGTTTTTACGGTTAAATATTTTCTACTTTAGCCACATCATTTAATGTAAAGAAGACTATGAAAATCAAACTTGCTGACATATTTGTAATAATCATTTACCTGGTAGCAATTTCAGCAATCGGACTGTTATTACGTAAACGGGCGCAAAGAAGTAAATCATCATATCTTCTCGGTGGCAATGAACTTCCATGGTATATGTTAGGGATTTCGAATGCTTCAGGTATGTTTGACATATCGGGCACTATGTGGCTGGTTGCGATTGGATTTCTTTATGGATTAAAAAGTATTTGGCTTCCATGGATGTGGCCGGTATTTAACCAGATATTTTTAATGGTATATCTTTCAGCCTGGATCCGTCGTTCGAATGTAACTACCGGCGCGGAATGGATGCGTACAAGATTTGGTAAGGGAACCGGGGCTGAATTGGCGCATGTAATTGTGGTAGTATTTGCCATTTTTCTTTGTTTAGGCATGCTAGCCTACGGTTTCGTCGGGTTGGGTAAATTTGTTGAAATATTTATTCCCTGGGAAGTAGTATCAAAATATATTCCATTCACTATTCAACCTGCTTACGTTCCCCATTTTTATGCTGTAATATTTACTGCATTTGCGGTGTTTTATACGATCATTGGGGGAATGTCAAGTATTGTTTGGGCTGATGTTTTGCAGTTTATTTTAATGACCATTGCTTCGGTAGCCATTGCTGTTATGGCCATGAATGCATTGTCAGATCATCAGTTGGTTGTGCCAGATGGCTGGACATCTCCATTTTTTGGGGCAAGGTTAAATATGGACTGGAAAGGCATTATAGATAAAGCCAATTATGCGATAAGTGAACATGGATATTCATTATTTGGGTTTATTTTCAGTATGATGTTGTTAAAAGGTATACTGGTAAGTGCGGCTGGTCCGGCACCAAATTACGATATGCAGAAAATTCTGGCTACAAGAAGCCCTAAAGAAGCTGCTAAAATGAGTGGTTTTGTTTCTGTGGTTCTAAATCCCGCACGTTATCTGATGATTACCGGATTTGTAGTGCTTGGCCTCATTTTTTTTGATAAGTTGGACCTGCTGGTAAACGGCAAAACAGATTTCGAACAAATCCTACCATCTGCCATTAATGAATTTGTTCCGGCGGGATTGTTAGGATTGATATTGGCAGGGTTATTGGCTGCTTTCATGTCTACTTTTTCAGGTACCTTAAATGCAGCCCAGGCCTACATCGTTAATGATATTTATATAAAATACATTAAACGCGAGCCATCAAAGCGACAGTTGACAATGGCAAACTATTCAACAGGAATAATTATCGTTGTGATAAGTATCTTCATTGGGGCCTTTGCCACCAATATAAACAGTTTGCTACAATGGATTGTATCGGGTATTTACGGGGGGTTTATTGCTGCTAATGTATTAAAATGGTACTGGTGGAGATTTAACGGACAAGGATATTTCTGGGGTATGGTAATGGGTTTAGCTTCAGCCATGGTTTTTCCCAGGATTTTACCTCCCATGTTCCCTGATATTGCTGAACAAATTATCTTATTATATTTCTTCCCGGCTATGCTTTTGCTTTCATTAATGGGTTGTATTATAGGTACATTGTTGACTCCTGCTACCAACATGAATGTATTAAAAGAATTCTATACTACAGTTCGTCCCTGGGGTTTCTGGAAGCCTGTTTTACAATCTGTTCAGACTGAAAATGCATCGTTTCAGCCCAATAAGAATTTCTGGAGGGATATGTTCAATATTTTCATAGGGATTATTGGACAGACTGCGATTGTTGCGATGCCTGTTTACCTGGTTATTAAGCATTGGATGCCATTCTCCGTTACATTAATTATTATTGCTATTTGCATAATCATTATGAAGAAAACCTGGTGGGATAAGCTGGAGGATTAGTTATCAAATCCACAAAACAAAATTGTCTTACCCTTTCAGGGTAAAAGGACTGATCTGGCTTATATCCCGGGGCGATGCCGCCGGGTTATGTTCTTTCAGGCTTTCAGCCTGTTAATATTAAACATGGAATAGGAAATAAATAATTATGCATGCACAATCAAAGAAATTCACAGTGGACATGAAAATAATTATTTTAAAACTAAGATTTGTTTTTGGTTGATAATCGGATAAGTTGTTAGTAAAGCAAAAAAAGTTATTTATAAGATAAGTTCATTTTAAAAAAAAAACATTAATATTGAGTCAGCCTGAAAGGCTGAAAAATCAAAAGCCAGGGTAACACCCTGGTTCAACAACAATAAACCAAATGTCAGGCTGAAAGCCTGAAATATATTTATTGCTTCGTAAAAGTATGAGATTTTCCTAATTCGTATGCATCTTCATAATTATCTCCATATCTGATCAGTATCGTATTTTCGTCTTCCTGATGAGCGACCCAATATGCACTTCCGCACCATGTGTCTAAAGGAATAAACTTATACCAGTTATCAGAAATTGTAAAACCCGTTGAAGGATTTGAAGTTAGCAAGCCGCGATTTTCATAATCACAGTGAGTATTCAGTTCATCTGCAACTGTATAATACTCTATCGTAGCACCGTCATCAACAATTTTTATATAACGATAATAATGACCTTCTTCATTATAAGTACCTTCAATTAGTTTTGCCACATTATCATCATCATCATTATTATCATCATCATTTTTTTTACAAGAAACAAAAGAAGTAGAGAATAGAACCACTATTATAGAGAAGATTAAACAATTTTTTTCATCTGTTAATAATTTATTTTTAATGGTCAGATGGAACATCCACGAAGCTTTTACCTGAGCGGATGATTGTCGTTTATAA
>JAFGOZ010000681.1 GCA_016926235.1 Bacteroidales bacterium
ATGAAGATGGATATCTGAAAACCTATACTATTGTTAGTAGTTTAGATGAAATCCTGGCAGCAATAAGTACAGGTGAAAATCTCTTTGCAGAAAGTAGTGCTTATCTCGGTAATAGCAGGATGGACCTTTCCTACTTTGGTGCGCGCTATCTGGACAATGATCTTGGGATTTGGTTAAGTGCTGATCCAATGAACCAGTATTGGAATTCATATTCGTACTGCGGAGCGAATCCAATAAATTTGATTGATTTGTGGGGATTAGAGAGTGACGAAGAAGAAGCGAGGCGGAGAGCTGAGGAAGCAAGATTGAAGGCTGAAAGAGATGAATATGAAAGAAGATTACAGGAAGCACAAGAAGTTACAAGATATACCTTTGGTGAAGATGAGATAAATGCAGAACGAATTAGACTGATGCAAGAACAAATTAGAGAGTTGCAAGATAATTATCATTATGATATGGTAATGAATGACATAGGAGAACGCCAAAAAGATAAAAATAACTATTACAGGCTGAATTATGCTGCTAATGCAGTATCCGAAAATAATGCAAATGGAGCAATTTATAACGGCATTAAAATTGGTTCTGGTGTAGCCAGTTTAATTCCGCTTAGTGAAATCGGCTCACATATAGCAAATGTCAATAGAACAATGACCTATTATTCTTATGTAGCAAATAAATCAGGTGTAGTTTTTGAAGAGACATATTTTTTAGCAGATGATTTGTTAAAGGGTTTAAGCATATCTAAAGCTCTCAAGATTGGTGGGTATACAGCTTTCGGTATAAGTGCAGGTTTTTCAGTATATGAAGGTTATCAAAGTGCCCGTTCTGGTAACTATCTCGGTGTTCAAAAGGCGGGGTTTGATTTCGGGATGAGCTATGCGGCTTTTTATTGGCCAGTTGGAACTATAGTATCTGCAGGATACTTTGGACTAGATCTTCTTGGTGTTTGGAATTTTGAGCCACCATACAATGGCCCATCGTCACCATTTGATGTCCCAGAAGCAACAAGAGTAACGTGGTAGGTTTAAATGCTACATTTTTACAAATACTTTTATTATAGAGTGTATGAATGGAACTTTAAAATGTGGGGTGAAAATGATGTCCCAGAATGGAAAGCCCTTATAATTACAACATTTATGATGCTACTAAACATTAGTATGTTACTTATTATACTTGACATAATGAAAGTCTTTAGTTTCATACGAGATGAAGTGCCCAAGATTGCGATAGCAATCACTTTTTTAATAGTAATGCTTGTTAATTATTACCAATTTGTATCACATGGTAAATTTAAAAATATTGCAGAAGAGTTCAAAAACGAAAATGCGATTTTAAGAAAGAAAAAAACGATCATAATTTGGGTTTACATAATAGCTTCTTTCTTAGTGCCGTTTGGGACTTTAATAATTCAGTATGAATTGTTTTTAAAGTAAATGGAAATTTTTTAAACATAGCTTAAAAAGTAAGAAAAAAGCGGAAAACAATTTTAAAATGCCGCTCATGCTTTAACTTTAGGATGCCAACTATAAATGAAACAGCTAATATTAATATTGTTTAGTGTAAACCTTTTTATTGGTTCTGTGTGTGCACAGGTTAAACTGATAACCGGACAGCCGACAGCTGAAATACCACTTTTTTCAATCAAGAATAAATGCGGTAATAGCTATGGTGTAATGTTTGTATATGATGGTGAAGGTGTTATATTTAGTGGCGAAAGTAACAATTCAGTTGCTCGTATGTCTTGGTGTGGACTTGGCTGGAATTATAGGATACCGTACATTAAAGTAGACCATAATTCTACAGTTTCGATAGAAGATGACCGTTGGTATTATTATAACGAAGCCGGCAGCATTGATGAAGTTATACGAATAACAGAGAGCGGTGTTGATAAGTTTTATTTAAAGCATGATCCGTATGCAAAAATAACACCGCATTATTACATGTTCAGTGAAGGTTTTAATGCAATAGATGGATGGGAAATTGTAAGAAAAAATGGTGAGATAAGTCGTTTTGGAGAAATGGGGGTAACGCCAACCAGTCCTGAAAAATCATCCAACCGTGCTATACCTTGTGGAATCACCTCAAAAATGATCGGTATAGCTCCATCCGGTGGAACAGCTGCAAAATTTACTTACCAGTGGGATCTGCGAGAGATTGAGGATACAAAAGGTGGCAAATTTTCATTCGAGTACCAGCAAAGTTATAGAACTGTAAATGGCTATTCCTATTGTGGCGAATCGTACGTGTCAACGATTAATTCTGACGACGGTAGCAGATTGAATTTTACCACAAGTGACAAGCCTATCGATGAAAGGCGGTTGTTAAAAGATTGTATAGAGCGGGAATTCGACTTTTATGAGACAAAAATACTCAGAAGTGTGAGCAAAATTGAAACAGCAAGAAGTGAAACCGTTAATTTTGAATATACGATACAGTTGAATAATGGTGTACAAGGTTTCCAGAAATCATGCCTTAATTCGATTAAATCGGTTGAAAACCTGAATAACAATTATCTTTTCACCTACCAGAGCGATGGTCTTCTTGGTAAAATAGAGAATGTAAAAACTGGCGCTTCAACAGAGTATACCTATTCTTACGAATATGTCCGCACAAACAAAATAGATACCTTTAAAATTAGTTTTCCTACAGCAAATTTTAACACGAGCAATATCTACAATGTTGGAGCGCATGTTTTCTGCATTGACACTGGTTCTGGTAATGTGACAAGGCTGGAAATAATTGACCACGCAGCCTTGCGGCTAATAAAAACTAATATTCCCGGCATAACAGGAGTCGATTTAAATAATACAAGATGTTATATAGGAGATGATTTCTTTGTCCTGGTAAAAGCGTTGAAAACAGGCGCTGACACAACTGCACATGAAATTAAGTTATTTGAATATATAGATAGGCAGTGGGTTCCAAGTAATGGATATGGTACGAATGGTACAAAACAACTTGCACTAAAGCATAAAACTTTTGTCTATGCAGATCGTAACACATTTGCAATACATGAGGAAAAAAGAAGTATAGCGTATGTTTACCATAAGATTAAAAATATATGGGTGTCAACATTAAATGCTAAAGGCGGCAATGATATTGATATTGATGGTAACCATGATACAGAAGGTAATGGTTATAATTTTTCAGATCAGGAGAAATTGAATTTCAAGCGATATGGCTTTGTATCTATGGAAAATACACTTTCGCGGGGATATCTCTGGAAACCAAGAATTTGGAATTATGAAAGTTATATGCAAGGGGCATTTTTGCCATTTCTACCTGGAACGAAATTACTTAATAATAATTTGAAAATTAAACTTTTAGATAAAAGTACTATATTCTACAATAATGCAAACCAAGAGCTATTCAGCTTGCCGAACCCCGATTTAAATATAAGAATGCGTAGTTTCAATAATATAACTGGTGAATGGTATCCTGCATCTGCCGGTTGTCTTCAAAATAATGGTGCAAATGAAAAGTGCTTCTGGGGAAATGATTATGTTATTTATATGGAACCCGATAGGTGGACAAAGGTGGAAAAGCTCTCACAAAATGGTACCACCTTTCAAACAACATATATAAAGCCAACTAATGGCATCGATGTTTGGCAGGCAGATCTTAACCATATGTGTAATAGCGCAAACACTACAGCGCCTCGGTATTCGAAAGTATTTGATTATGATGTGGATACTGTTTATACATATAATAATTATTTTGTTGCCATTAACAGAGAAAATAATTTTGTATGGGTTTTCAGATGGAATGATGCACTTCAGCTTTGGGAAAGTCTAATTAATGGTTATGAACGTAGTATAAAATATACGTATGAATGGGATGATAATACTGCAGATTGGAAGTATATCATCGGTCATGTACCAGCTTCAAATGAGAGGGATTCAAAGGGACAAGGATGTAGATTCCCCTTTTCAATTAAAGACGTGTTCTTATTTAATAATAAACTGGGAATCTGGTACGGTGAAAATTCCACAGATTCATGTTTAGCAATTGCACAATATGATGAATTGAATGGGGGTTATGGTGGTTATCCATTTGGTTTTCAAATACGGTATTTCAAAAACAAGCCGAAAAAAGTTAAGTTAGCAGATGATAAAATTATTGAGCTATGCAATGGTAATGGTACACAAACTGTCAGAATCATGAGGGAATACCAAAAACGATTCACTATTTTAGCTCGTGCAAAAGTTGTTAATGCAGTCATTGAATCTGGTGGAGGAAACACTAATGTTAGAAAAACTTTCCAATATGTTGCTGACGCGGATTTCAATGTACTTGATTACAGAAATGGTATTCCTTATTACAAGCAGGTAAAAACAACTCTTGCTGAGGGGAATGCTGGAAGTATAGTTTATAATTTCGAATGTGATAGTACAAATGGGCTATTTGGCAAACTTTTGCATATGGAAAATAGAAATGAACAGGATTTGGTTATAACAAGTGATAAAAATTTTTGGGATACATATGAAATCTCATTGCCAAACCAGCGTAAGTTAGCAGTTCCCCTGTTATTGAGAAGAGAAAATAACATTGAAGGGGTTAGGAAAAACCAAATGTGGCCAGTTGAATACTTTAATGGTGACATTAAGACCGGGAACGGCGAATTTGAGGTTAACCTTGAAATAGATAATAATGGTGATGGTTTAGTAATGAAGAGAGAATATGCATATAAGAATGATTCTCGTATGGCAAACAAGAACCTATTATTACAGCAAGCAGGTGAAATCACATACCATGTGCCAAATATCGAGCTCCTATACTGGAAAAACGAAAATATAGTTGCTGTGCCGCATAATACAACCGAATATGTGAACATTGCTTTTAACAGTGTTAATTTAAATGTGGGTGATCAAGTACAGAGCTATTTCGCAATCAAGATTTCAAATGATTACAATGCACTAGTGGGTTTAAAATACAGATTTAATTATGCTGGTGGTACTACCAAGTTAACTTCGGAGAGACTTTTAAATATATCTAAGCATGCTGAACCGACCTTTAAATACACTTTGGCAAGTACTGATAATCCAGAGCAGATAAGAAGTGTTGATTTAGTGTTGATTCCGTATGGGCGTGCATTTGATGCAAGTAATTTTGACGCACAAGTAATCAGAGAACTCAGCCGCTTAACGCAAAACGATTATGCAATCCGGGGGGGGGCACAAACCTGGGACTGGTATAACAGCAGGTTTGTGCCAAAAAGCAGTTATGCATGGGTTGTGCCTATGGGGAGCAATGGTAGGCCAGTTACAGGGTATACATTTCAACCTTTCAATTACGAAAATATTTCTGCGAATGTTAATTGGAAACTTATGAATACAGTTGAACAGTATGATGTTTTAAGCACCCCTCTTGAGATCAAAAACGGCAAAGGTACTTCAAATTCTGTCGTCTATCGTAACGATATACATTTGTCGATAGGTACAATAGCCAATTCCAAATATGACGAATGCGCAATCTTCACCTGCGATTACGATATAAATGAAAGTGGCTTTTTTGATGTCCAGAATAAGTGGAAACATTATAATAATACTACATTTCCATCTGGAGCAATCTGTGCAGTTGAGAGTATTTTACCACCATCTCGATTGCATTTTGGAGAAAAGTGTCTGCATGTAAAAAACTGCCAGGCAGCAGCCAAAACAGTTGCGGTGCATTCAAAAACCGCCAAAATGACCTGGTCAGCCTGGGTTCGTCCGTTAGAAGATAAACCTATAAGGTTTGCTGCCTGTCTTGTTGAAAATGGTGTGGGTAACCACAACGTCTTTTACGATTATGAATACAATAACCCCAAAGGGTTGAAAAACGATGGCACCTGGCAGTTTGTTAAATTTAACATAGATATCAGTAAGCCAGTAAGTGGTACCTTGCCGCCCACTTTTGATGGAAACGATGGCGATGGTATTTATGTATGGGTAGGTAATCATCCAGGCGATCCTGTATCAGACTTTTATATTGAGGATATCCGTATCTACCCATCCAAATCGCTTGTAACTACAACCTATTACGATTCAAAATGGCAGCAGCCTGTTATTACAGTAGATGCAAACGGAAATCCCAGTCAGAAAGTAGAGTATGACGATTTTGGTCGTCCTGTACGTTGGTACAAGATCGATAAAAAAACAGCAAATCTGACACTACTGCAACAGAAAAAATATCATTTGATGGGTGATTTTTATGTTCCACCAAATCCAAACAAATGGTACAAGATTGTTCCTGAGAAGAATGAGAGTTTTTGTATAGATATTAAAGATGCATCTTGGACTGATGGCTATACTGTGCACTTGTGGAAATATGTTGGAACATTAAATCAGATCTGGAAATTTGTTCCGGATGGTAGCAATTACAAGATTGAAAGTAAAGGTGGTGGGGGTACTACATTCCGACTAAGTGTACCTGACCTCAATAATAATACGGCTTTAATGATCAAGTCAACTACCGGTGGTACGCAATTGTGGAAACTCACCGATGCGGGAGATGGATTTTGTCGCATTTCAGCCTCAACAGATGATGGTAAGTATATTGATTTAGAGCAGAACGATGCCAAATATGGTGGAAAAGTTCAAATCTATAATGGTGGATTATTCTCGAAATGGCAGCTTGTTGAGGTACAATAATCTGCCACACAGGGGTACATTGCCCGGTTGAATACCAATTCGATTGCTAAAGCAGGTGGTCTGTACTTTCTTGACCAGTAAAATACATAGAAGGATATTATTTCAATAGAGGTGTAAAAATGTGTAATATAATTAAACGATTATTTTTGGTTGTATCGTTTATTCCAGTGCAGCTGTTTAGTGGGACTTTTAGTGACTCATATATCGGATATAGTGTGAACCTTCCGCAAAATTGGGTCCGTAGTGTTGACAGAGTTAATCAGCATGTTTTTTTTGATGCAAGTGGAAACTATAAATCGATCATAGTTATTGCTATGACCGATTTTTCATCAGATTTGTCCTATACCACACCGAGCGCATGGATACGAGCCCACTTTATTGCATATTTAACTAACGTAAGGAGTACCAAAAACCAGTTTAATGTTCCCCATTCAGACCCTTATGGAAGCATTCTATTTTACGATACGACATCATCAATACAATGCGGATTGAGATCGATGGAGATTTATACAGAATTCAGAACACTGAATTCGGATGAAGTAATATGGGATGAGTATGTAAAGTATGTTGAGGTTAATAAGAAAGGATATGAGATCTATCTTTTAGGTTATTCTGCGGACATCGATCCGAACATGTTATTTTATATAGAAGACATCGTAAAATCGATAATAATTGCTGCTCCATCTCCCTGATTCCGGATATTTTGAAGTGTCCCAAAGGGGAAGGTGGTTTTAGAATGCTAAATGTTTTGAGTAACTTAATGTGTGCGCAAATATACTCAGAAACACAAATCGCGCACCGATCTGTCCTCACTCACCCGCGCGCCCTGTACTATAAAAAAACTCAACTCGGGTTAAGTGAGTGAGAATATAGAAGTTAACAAGGATAGCGACCCTGTTTTCCATCCGTTCTTTGACAGAAAGCAGAAGTTAACAGTTGCAATTGCACTGAAAAACGGAGTTTTTGGGAATGTGCACCCAAAGGCAGCAAAAAGCAGCTTGTGTGAAAAACAGAAACTGTAAAGTTGCAGAAAGAATCTATTCAGGCAGCATCCCGAACATGGTAATGCTTCAGAAGTCCACCCAGAAACTCTTCGCACTCGATCTTATTAAATGGAGCTGCTTCTTTAGGGTACTTCAGTATTGCCGAAACGCAATCCAGAGAGAGCGGTGGTCTACCAGGTTTTTTAGGTGTGTTGTTGTAGGTAGCATGTGTCGCTATGAGTTTTCTGAACCACTTAAGAATGGTGTCAGGCTGAACAAGATGTTTGATTTTAGCGAACAGGGATTGGCCGTACGTGTTTTTGATGTTAACAGCAGCAAC
>JAFGOZ010000682.1 GCA_016926235.1 Bacteroidales bacterium
TATAAACGACAATCATCCGCTCAGGTAAAAGCTTCGTGGATGTTCCATCTGACCATTAAAAATAAATTATTAACAGATGAAACATAAAAGTATAAAAGCATATCTACAAAGATCATTCATCCGTTCAATGGCATTTATTACAATAGCGTTTTGTATGTCCAATACAAATTGCCAGGTGAAGAGCACAAAAAAAGAACAAATAGAGAAAGAAGTACATGATTTTCTCTTTCAGAAAAAAAATGACTATCCCCAACTTGCACCTCACGTTGAGAAAGATAAATCACTAGAGTATATACCCTATAAAGTAGGTACAATAATGGCATACAAGCGTTATTACCGCGGTATACACATTTCAGATCTTATCACTGGCAAAGAATTTGACGGATCAGTGGGCGGAGGCGGAAATTCTGAAATACGGGATATTTTTGTCCTGGATGAAGAAAAACGCCTCGTTGTTGCTGACGTGATATACGCTGGAGGCAATGATTATTATGTCTTATACGACATGACCAAAGGGGAGGAAGTGGGAAGTTTTTTTACCCCACCCGGAGTAATTTTTCCTTTTAACGGACATATCCTGTTTTGCGAATTCATGGACAACCATAATGTAAAATGGTATTTTACCGACCCCTACTTTGAAAACAAAACGACCAATGCCCTGACCGATGAACTGAACCAGAAACAGATCAGTTTCATGGAGGCAAAGAATATCAATATGAAATATCACATGCTCATTGGAGACATTGATGATGACATCACAGGAATTGACCATCTACCGGTAGCTGTTACCTGGAACGAGGATTTGACAAAAGCCCGGTCAATACCACTTATAAGGCAGCATATCCATGAAGGGCAGTATACTGATGAAATATTCTTCTCTCCTTTCGGAGACTGGTTGATATGGGAGGTTAACAGGGATTACGTAATAAATGATCTGGAGCAAATGGCCACCTCCGAAGTATATTTTTATAAAATAAGTGAAGATGATGATGAGGTAGTGCTTTTCCCACCCATTTATGGTGGCATTGTAGCTGCTGTAAGGGGATATTACAGATCAACGGATATGAGCGGGAAGTTTAAAAATGAAAAACACTATGGGGAGTGTTTTATCATTGATAATCCGGACCTTTTTGAAAAATACAGGTTAATCTATCCGTTTAAAGAACTCGACATGGCTTATAATAAAGCATATAAGGAATATCCCTATGATATTGCATATCCTGACGAATATCGATACCATTTATTTTTTCTGCATGATAGTATACGGATCGTTTACAAATCCCCTGAGCCGGTTTTTTATTCAACCCAATCCCCCTCAGGAGAATATATCTTAGCTCAGGACTGGAACCATGAACTTACATTATTTACACCCGATGCAAATACCAAGGAATTGCAAAAAATAGCAACCTGGATACCTGATTCAAATGACTGGTTGCACAAAGTTGTATTTTCTCCTGATGAAGAAAGCTTTTTTGTAATCCGGAAAAAATCCAGTGACCTGGTGCAATATGATGTAAAAGGCAATATTTTACATCATTACATCATTGACTCTATTTATGAAAACCTGACATCCATTACCACAACAGAAAAAAATGAGACCTTAGTAACCACCGGGCGTGGTTATATACTTGTATTTAAAGAAGGTTCACCAAAGCCTGTTGAGATATACAATATGGATGAGAACCTCTATACCCCAACATGTGTAAACACATCGCCTGATGGAGAATTCATACTAACAGGCGATGATTTTTCGTATGTTTTGATAATCAACAGAACTAACAAAAATAGCATAAAGTTTTCTGCCGGCTCATCTGAAATATATGAAATAGGCATGACCAGAGATAATGATTACATCACATTAAGAAAATGGATGGATAAGAACTACATCACTCTTTATACACCGGAAGGCCATTTTATTACAACTATAAAAAACGGAGGCGAAGCACCATTGAACCAAACTGATATAATCTCCTTATTGCGTAAGAGTCTTGAAGCAAAGAACATAGAAAAATATTTTATCACACAAAGTGAAGACATATGGAAATTAGCTGCATCTCCCACAAGTGAAAACCTTGCTTATCTTGACAGTAAAGGTTATATACATCTGATAAATGAGGAAAGCAAGGAATTAATTACCATTGACTGGAATGGTGTGTTTGAAAATATTGCCTATTCTCCTGATGGAAAATACCTGGCTGCAACAACCAGGGAGATGGCAGTATGTTTGTTTAATATGAAGGGAGAATGCGTAAATCGATTATATGGACTGCATTTACGGGCAACAAAACTCAATTTCTCTCCAGATGGGGAAAAACTATATACTTCATCATACAGGGAAACTGCTACTTTTGATTTAAAAAAAGGCATTGTTGAACACAAGGACCATAAACAATTAGGATTTGATTATACCCTGGATAATTCCAAAGTCCTCCGGCAAAATAATGATCCAATGTATGGATGCCTCGTTGATATAAATACAGGTAAACAATTAGCCAGATTCGACGGAATGGATGAACTGAGTGAAAGTGAAGCCGTATTCATTAACCTGGATAATGTTGACAGGGTTAGTCACATAGAAAAGAATGATGTGGAATTTGGGTGCCTGTCCCCAACAGGAAAGTACTGTGCGATAATAGACGAAAACACAAAGTTTTATGTATATGATGCCACAGGTACCATTTTGCTTATGGACAAAACCAACACCTATGTTAACTATTTGGCTTCATTTAGTAATGATGAGCGTTATGTAGCCTATCATTGTTATAAAGGGTATGTTTCAGACAATGAATTTAAATATGGCTTACAAATAAAAGTGGTTGACCTTCAGAAAAAAGAAATGTTACTTGAGTTGGAAGGTATAAATTTTGCCTTTTCACCTGATAGTAAATACATATATGTGTATGACGATGGCAATATTGAGAAATACCCTCTTAATGGTAAAGCAAAAGCGACCCGGATTCTCAGGACGGATCAATTCACTGGCGTTACCGCATATAATAATAACATAAAGTTTTATAAAGAATATGAAGAAACCCTGAAAGATGCATTTATATATAAGAATGAGCTAATTATAGCTTTCGACTATTCCATTAAGAAAGTATATAAATACCTCTATCCTCAATATATACTGTTAGATTCACTCGAAATCCGCGGGGCCGAATTATTCCCTTTTAATAAGAATGGGGATTTTATAAGTTATGATTATGATGATACGCTCAGGCACTGGAACACAAATCCTTTTATTTTGGAGAAGAATTTTTTCTTGGAAAATCTGGATGACATATGTTATAATGAAAACACCAATCAATTTGTATACGCTCAATTGAATTCATGGAATGAAGATATGGCCATATTCTCAAGCGAGAATGAGCATGATAACACATGGATTAAAAAGAATTACCCTACACCACGTTACACGCTACCGGTTTCTTCCTGCAAAAATATACCCGGCTACATTGCATCTTTGGAAGAAGAAACATTTTGCCATATAAGCGAAAAAGATTTTTCCAAAACCTGGGAATCTCCAAAACAACCTGGACTAATAAATACGTTAGCTTGTGGTAACGAATCAATAGTCTATATAGGAGGTAATATTGATGACGGCTGGTTTAACGGCTATTTAACCGTTTGGGATATGGAAAAGAAAGTTCAGACAGCAGAATATAGAATATTCTCAGAAAGAATAAAAAAGATAGAAGTAACTGAAAAACCCGGATTGATCTTACTTCAATCAGATGAATGGGTAATATTATTTAATTCAATCACAGGAGACATCGAAAGAACATTCTCTGTTGGAACCAATGAAATACTCGGAATGCATTATTCAGGTGATGGAATGCTTGTTATATTTTGTAGCAAAGCATTGGTTGTTTATAACATTTTTGAATAAAAAAACCCTGCCAATACTGACAGGGTATATAAATTAATTTATCTTTTCTTTACAAAATAAGCATTGCATCACCATAGGTGCCAAAACGATATTTCTCTTTTATGGCCTTATTATAAGCATCAAACAACAAGTCATATCCGGCAAAAGCTGAAACCATCATCAAAAGCGTAGATAATGGCAAATGAAAATTTGAAATCATTGTACTAGGCACACTAAATTCGTATGGTGGAAAAATGAATTTATTGGTCCATCCATCATAAGGTTTTAAGTAACCTGTAGTGGAAACTGAACTTTCGAGTGTACGCAATACTGTAGTACCAACTGCACAAATACCTTTCTTGTCATCCTTTGCATTATTGACAATTTCCACGGCTTTATCAGGGATGATAATGCGTTCAGAATCCATCTTATGCTTGGTAAGATCTTCAACATCCACAGTACGAAAATTTCCCAGGCCAACATGCAACGTAATTTCTGCAAATTTCAAACCTTTAATCTCCAGCCTTTTAAGCAACTCCCTGCTAAAATGCAAACCAGCAGTAGGCGCTGCCACTGCACCTTCATGCTTGGCAAAAATTGTTTGATAACGTTCTTTGTCTTCCGGTTCTACCTTACGCTTAATAAATTTTGGAAGAGGTGTTTCACCCAGACTATAGAGGGTCTGTTTGAATTCTTCGTAGTCACCTTCATAGAGAAAACGCAGTGTCCTGCCCCTCGATGTTGTATTATCAATTACTTCAGCAACAAGGAGATCATCATCACCAAAATATAGTTTGTTACCAATACGTATTTTCCTTGCCGGATCAACCAGTACATCCCACAACCTTTGCTCCCTGTTAAGTTCCCTTAACAGAAAAACCTCTATTTCAGCGCCGGTTTTTTCTTTATTTCCGTATAATCTCGCAGGAAAAACCTTAGTATTATTGAATACCATAACATCATCCTCATTAAAATATTCAATGATATCTTTAAAGATTTTATGTTCGATTTTCCCTGACTCCCTGTGCAAAACCATCAATCTTGACTCATCCCTGTTTTCAACTGGATGTAAAGCTATTAGTTCTTGCGGCAAATTAAACTTATACTGTGATAACTTCATATTTTCTTATGGATTTATATTATTTAAGCAGTCTCCAAGGCATTAGGAACCTTATACGTCCCAGTATTAAAAAAGTTACAAAAAAAGTAAATTTTCCTGAAATTTTTCTAAAGTAAGAGCATCATTGATCGAAAAATCTCCAATTGCCGTTCGTTTAAGGCCTGTAAGATGGGCACCGCAATTTAATTTTTCACCAAGATCCCGTGCGAGTGCCCGAATATAAGTACCTTTACTACACCTTACTTTTAATGTAATAAAAGGAAGATTATATTCTATCAATTGCATCTCAGATATTAATATCCTTGAAGGTTTAAGTTCAACTTCTCTCCCTTTCCGGGCGTACTCATAAGCTCTTTTCCCATTTACATATTTTGCAGAAAAGGCTGGTGGTACCTGGTCCGTTTCCCCCATAAATTCAAGGAGCATCTTTTCTATTAACTCCTTACTGATATGATCTATTGCAAATGTATTATCAACTTCCGATTCGAGATCAAAAGAAGGTGTGGTCTCCCCTAATTTTAAGGTTGCCACATACTCTTTATCCAAACCTGTAAGTTCATTAATTTGTTTTGTTGCCTTGCCCGTACAAATTATCATTAAACCGGTAGCTAAAGGATCCAGTGTTCCGGTATGTCCAACTTTTAGCTTTTTTACCTTAAGATGCTTCGAAATTAGATTTCTCAATTTATTCACCAGATCAAATGAAGTCCATTCATAGGGTTTGTCCAGAAGTAATATTTCTCCTCCAAGAAAATCAGGATGAGGTGTATTTACTAACATAGTTTATCCAAAAATAATAGCTATTAGTCCAACGACCAGGCAGTATATTGCGAAATAGATAAGTTTTCCTTTTTTTACTATTCGGAGCATTAGTTTGCATGCTACCAACCCTGTAATAAATGCGGTTATAAAACCAACAATTAATGGTAAAGCACCAATAGAGGCAGTTGTGGATGATCCGGAATAATCCATCAAATCCTTTGCATTCGCAGCAATAATAGGCACCAGCACCATAAGGAAAGAGAACTTGGCAGCCTCATCTCGCTTATTCCCAATTAATAAGCTGGTTGCGATTGTACTTCCAGACCTCGAAATACCTGGCAACACAGCAATTGCTTGTGCAATACCAATGATGAAGGCATGGAAAAAAGAAATCTCTTTATCTTTTTCTTTTGCAAAATAAGTAACCCCTAATAGTAAAGCCGTTACAATAAGCATAGCACCAACCAATACAAGATTTCCGGTAAAAAACCCTTCAATTAAATCCTCGAGTAACAAACCAACAATGATAACCGGGATCATTGATATTCCAATCTTAACCAGATATTTATTTGAATCATTCCATTTAAATGTAAATAAACCTTTAAACAACTTTCCTATTTCATTGGCAAAAACAATAATTATACTGAGAACTGTTGCACCATGCACAACCACAGTAAATGTCATCCCTGCTTCTGTTTGAAGATTCAGCAATGATTTCCCTATTTCAAGATGTCCACTGCTGCTAATAGGCAAAAACTCAGTAAGTCCCTGGATTAATCCAAGAATAAAAGCATCGATCCAATTCATAAATAAAGTGGAAATTAAAAATTATTCTTCGTCTTTTGTTTTAGGCTTTTTCATTATGGCATATATTTCAAACATAAAGCCAAAAAGCACTACTACAGGTGCAAGGGTAATTCTTCTGAAACTAAATATTTCATTGTAATTAAATTCTAAAGGATTGTCCGCCTTACCTCCTATCATCAGTACAAAGCCAATTATGATAATCACAAACCCAATGGCAATGAGCTTATAATTCTCTTTAGCCAGGGCAAATCCCAGGCTGGGTTTATTTGATTCTGTTTTTTTTGTAGCCATTTATTTGTTTTTTATAAATATAAATTATCAACTTTTATTCGTAAATATTTTGTCACTGCAAAGAAAGTAGAAATCCAGTTAATCACAATGCCCATAGTTAAAACTATGCCAAATAATATCCCTAACAGCTGAATATCTTTGAATGACAATATCTCTTCAAATTCTTTGGATGCAAGATATAAAAAGCCTATAAGTAAACCAATTGACAGGGAAGCAGCAATTACCCCATGAAGAGCTCCTCTGATAAGAAAGGGCCTTCTTATAAATCCATTTGTTGCACCAACAAGTTGCATTGTATTGATAGAAAATCTTTTTGCATATATGCTCAGGCGAATGGTATTATTGATTAAAGCAATTGCAATAAGGAGCAGGAGACCACCAAAGGCCAGAATATAGAGACTTATTTTTCGAATATTCTCATTTACCAAGTTTACAAGTGATTTTTGATATATCACTTCTTTTACCTGGTCAAACCCCTGAAAGTCTTTCTCAATAACTGCAATGCTATCCGGATTTGCATATACAGCATTTAAATGTACTTCAATAGATGCAAGAAGAGGATTATATCCCAGAAATTCAACAAAATCTTCTCCAAGGTATTCCATTGTTTCTTTAGCGGCTTGTTCCTTTGTTATGTATTGGGTTGATTTTACATACGGTTTAGCATCCAGACTTTTTTGTACACGTATAATATCTACCTCTTTAATATTGTCCTTTAATATCACTGAAAACCCTATATTCTCTTTTACATGGTCAGATATTTTCTTGGCATATAATACAAGTAAGCCTGCCAAACCAAGCAGAAAAAGAACAAGGGCAATACTTATAATAGATGTTAAGTACGAACTGCGTAATTTACGCTTTGTTATGCGAACTTCTTGTTGAACCATATACCTGAAATGACCACGCTAAGATAAAAATAAATTAACCTGATTGGGACATTATTTATAATTTTTTAACCATTTTTTGACTGATCAATAAACTGATCATACTGCATGATGAAAATATGAATTATTCAAAATTACTAGTCAATATAATCAATCCAGCCATGAATATCTTCCTCATCGCCAAATTGCACATTGTAAAGTAAAGTAAATAGTTTTTCGCTTATCGGACCTGCTTTACCATCTTTACAATAATCATAAACAATATTTCTCTCCTCATCAACAATCTTTCTAATTGGACTTATTACAGCTGCAGTACCACACATCCCTACTTCCTCAAAAGTACTCAGCTCATCTACAGGCACCGGCCTCCGTTCAACCTTCATACCTAAATCGTTAGCCAATTGCATAAGGCTTAGATTTGTAATGGAAGGCAAAACAGATGTTGATTCAGGAGTGATATAGGTATTGTTCTTTATTGCAATAAAATTTGCCGGGCCACATTCATCAATGTATTTCTTTTCTTTCGAATCGAGGTAAATCACAGATGTATAACCTTTTGCATGACCCTCTTCGAGTGAACGAAGGCTTGCGGCATAGTTACCTCCCACTTTTATGTTACCTGTTCCCAATGGAGCCGCCCTGTCATATTTTCGACATACAACTATATCAACAGGTTTGAATCCTTCTTTAAAGTAAGGACCTACCGGCGTAACAAAAACCATGAACAAATATTCTTTTGAAGGTTTAACACCTACTTCAGGCCCGCTACCTATTAACAAGGGCCGAACATAAAGCGTAGCTCCCGATCCATATGGGGGAACATATTTTTCATTAAGTTTTACTGCTTTGAATATAGCTTCTTTAAAAATTTCCTTGGGAACAACTTGCATTAGAACTCCATTCGCCGAATTCATCATTCTTTTAGCATTTTCTTCCCATCTAAAAAGTCGAATGCGACCATCTTTGCCACGATATGCTTTTAATCCTTCAAATGCTTCCTGACCATAATGCAGGCAAGTAGCTGCCATATGAAGGTTAATATATTCTGAGTCTGAGACTTCCAGCTCTCCCCATTTGCCATTTTTATAATAACACCTAACATTATAATCCGTTTTATGATAACAAAACGAAAGGTTCTTCCAATCCAGATTTTCCATAGTATACATTCAATTTTATAGTCTTCAAAAATAGCTAAATTAATGGTTGCAAACAATTTTTTATGTTTTATATCAGTTATTTTATTAAAGAAACATAAATTATGTTCAATATATATAAAAATGAAAATAAACTAAAAGACTTATTATATCTGGATTATATTAATATATGAATACAAACATTAATAATAACTTGCTATGAATAAGTAATTTAACAACACATATAGGAATTATTGTTTAACCCCAGACAATAAGTTTGTTAGATAGCCATTTTTTATATATAAAATATTTTATTAGCTTAGATGAGAATTTAAGACATAATCATATGGAATTTAAAAGAGTTGTATTAGTACCCTGGGACTTTACCCAAATTGCTGAAAATGCATTTCAGCATGCTATAAATGTGGCAAAAACTGTAAAAGATGCCATTACTCTTATTCATATTGTAAAGAAGGATAAAGAAGTAAACGAAGCTACAATAAAATTAAATGATACTGCCACCGAACTAAAGAAAAAATATGGCATAAAGCCTGAAATTATGGTAAAAGTAGGTAGTATTTTTACAACAATTACAGAAGCTACAGAGGAAATTGATGCCGATATGGTAATTATGGGGACACATGGTATGAAGGGGATGCAAAAGATTACCGGCAGCTGGGCTTTAAAAGTAATTGCAGGAACACATATCCCATTTCTGGTTGTTCAGGGCCCCCCTAAAAAAGAAACCTTTGATGAAGTAGTCTTTCCTATAGATTTCAAAAAAGAGAATAAAGAAAAGGTTAATTGGGTAGTTTATTTAGCCAGGCACTTTCATAATCCCAAGTTTCATATATTCAAATCCAAAAATAATGATCCCAGGCTTGTAAAAGCAGTAGAGTCAAATGTGATTTTTACACGAAGGATACTTGACGTACAAAGAGTGAATTATTCATTAACTCAGGCTGAAGGGAAAAAAGACTTTACAAGAGAAACTCTTGATTTTGCAGAAGAAAAGAAAGCCGATCTTCTATTAATCATTACTACAAAAGACATTACAATTGCTGATTACATGCTTGGAGCCCATGAGCAACAAATTATTGCTAACGAAGCCGGAATACCGGTAATGTGCATAAATCCAAGACCTTCGAAAGTTAGTAGTTTCAATGCCAGTGGTGGTTAATAATCATCTATGAAACGTACGTTTATTGCCATTGATATCCCTGCCAACAATTTTATTTCAACCGCTTTTAATGAAGTTAAAGCATCTCTCCGCCACCAAAAGATAAAATGGACAGATGCTCAGTTATTCCATCTTACATTAAAATTTTTGGGTGATACGGAAAATTCAATTATTCCATCCATCATTGAATCTTTAAAAAGCATTACCAAAAATGTATCAGCCTTAAAAATCAACTTACAAGGAGCTGGTGTTTTTCAAAACTATCGCAATCCGAAAGTAATATGGCTGGGTATAAAGGAAAATGAAAACTTAATAAGTCTGCAAGTTGCGATCGATAAAGAAATTCAAAAATTTGGTTATGAGGCTGAACAAAGAAAATTTTCTCCTCACCTGACTTTAGGCCGGATAAAATGGATGAATGATACAACAGAATTAAAAAAGGTTATTGAAAAATACAAAGGGGCAGATTTTGGTGAGTTTTTAATTGATCAAGTAATATTTTATGAAAGCATTCTAACCCCAAGTGGTCCAATTTACAAGACACTAGAAACCTTTTCATTATAGAACATCATTGGGTCTGATTTTTGTCCTGTTAGTTTTTCTTTCCGTGTTTATCTTTTTTGTTTTAATCCGCTTTTCAATCATAGCTTTTGATGGCTTCACAGGAATTCTCTTTTTTCTTACAGCAAGCGCTTTAAGCAAATATTGAAGAAATCGTTTCTCTGCAAGTTCTTTATTTTTTATCTGGCTTCTGTATTCCTGGGCAAAAACCTGCAAAAAACCTTCCGAATTTATTTTATGCTTAAGCTTCTCTTTTATTCGTTGTTTTTCAGTTTCAGAAAGCAGCTGCGATCCCTCCACATGGAATCGCAGTTCTACCTTTGTTTCTGTTTTATTAACATGTTGCCCTCCTGGTCCGCTACTACGTGAAGTCAAAAATTCATACTCCTTGTTAAACGGCCGGTTAGCAAGTGCATTCTGAGAATGATCGCTCATAATTTCCTCTGGCTTTACAGGGTAGAAAGAATCGCTTACTTCCCTATTCTTTGTTTAATTTTCTTTGTTTCTTCTTCAAAGCCGGGTTTTTCAAGTAGTGCAAACATATTTTTCTTATATGCTTCAACACCTGGCTGATCAAATGGATTAATACCCAGGATATAACCACTAATGCCACATGCTTTTTCAAAAAAGCAGAGAAGTTGTCCCAGGTAATATTCATCCAGTTTTGGTAATTCTATCAATATATTTGGAACACCTCCATCAACATGTGCGAGCATAGTGCCTAGTTCTGCCATTTTGTTTACCTCATCAATACGCTTACCTGAAAGGAAATTCAGCTTATCGAGATTATCATTATCAACAGGTATAGTAACTTTTCTATCCGGATTTTTAATGGATATTACTGTTTCCATCAATTTTCGCTCACCTTCCTGAATATACTGGCCCATAGAATGCAGATCAGTCGTAAAATCGACACTTGCAGGAAAAATACCTTTCCCTTCTTTTCCTTCACTTTCGCCATACAGTTGTTTCCACCATTCAGCAACATAATGCAATTTATGATGATAATTTGCCAATATCTCAACTATATATCCTTTATTGTATAATGCATTTCTTGTAGCTGCATACAACGCTGACGGATTGTTCTCTAAAGCTATTCCGGGCTTTGTAAGTTTTTCCATATCCCGGGCTCCTTTTACCAGTTTTTCAATATCCAGACCGGAAATGGCAATAGGAACAAGCCCCACAGGAGTAAGCACAGAATAACGGCCTCCCACATCATCAGGTATCACAAATGTTTTATACCCCTCCTGATCAGCCAATCCGCGCAATGCACCTTTGCTGGCATCGGTTATTGCTACAATTTTATCCTTTGCTCCAGCCTGACCCATTTTACTCTCAAGCTGGGCTTTTAATAATCGAAAAGCAATAGCTGGCTCGGTTGTAGTTCCGGATTTTGATATTACCACTATTCCATATTTCCTGTTCTCCAGCAAATCCAACAGATCCGCCATATAATCTTCACCTATATTATGTCCTGCATAAATTACCTGAGGTCCATTATTTGCCTGAACGAACGTTGCAGACAGTGCATCAATAACTGCTTTTGCTCCAAGATAACTGCCCCCGATACCTATTACAACTACAAAATCATCATTTTTAAAGGTATCAGCAGTTGCGTTAATCTTCTTAATAATATCTGAAGTAACTTCATGAGGCAGGTTCACCCACCCTAAAAAATCATTTCCCTTACCTGTTTTTTCATATAAAGCTTTATTTGCTTTGTCAGCTTCTCCTGCAAGCTTTAAGATTTCTTCCCTGGAAACAAAATTTTCTGTATTGGTTATGTTTATTTTAATATTTTCCACAGTATTTAGTATTTAAGTTTATTACTCTGCAAAAGTAAGAAGTATTGTTTTGATTTTAATAATAATTCAGGTATTCATGTTATCTACTTTAAAAATTCATTAATAAATACAAATTCCGGATTATACAGTCTTTCCAATGTGAATCTCGCCAGATCAAATACCGTACATGTCGTTTTATCAATAATTACAGAATCAGAAGTTGCTAAAATTCCCTTTGATACATTCTTTAAATGATGATCAGGATATCTTACTACTTCCGCTTTACCTGGCATATCATTGTCTGAAAACATGATATTTAAAGCCACTGCCAATTCGGCACTGTGAGAAACAGGCTCATCCAGATAGATGTTTACTTCCTGTAGGTCCAAATACTTCATGGTTTCAATCAGATTATCAACTGCCTGGTTGAACATTTTGCTTTTTCTTATCTTACCATGTATTTCCCCGCTATCTCGCAACAGCCCATCAATACTGATAAAAACAGGACGGCCAGCAAGATAATTGGCCATTGTAAGCAATACGTTGTACCCGTCAATAAATAATTTACTTCCTGATGGAGGTTCAGTAATGATCTTTTTTAATCTTAATTCCGCTTCGCTCTTTTTGCACACACCTCTGTATAAAAGACTTCTTTGCGAACCGGTGAGCCTAAAGCGATCGCCAACCATTTTAAGGATTGATTTTTGAGGGTATCCATGGTTAAGTAGTAAGTAATAATCAGAAACAGCCTCTTTCAATACATCGCTAAACATCTGCTGTTTTGTCAATTTCATATGTTTGCCTATTGCTGGTAACCGCTAAAGTATTTCATAAACTGGATTCGCTCATAGGCTGCAGGGTTTTCACTTTCCGACTGGCTCATCTTTCCTTTAAAATCATTAATAGAAAAAAATCCGTTGCCGGTCATCCATGTTTCCAAGCCCTCAATAATAGATTGTATTTTGTTTAATCCCTCAAGATACAAACAAGATACAACCTGAACAGCACTTGCTCCTGCCAGTATTTGTTTTATAAGTCCTGTAGAATCATGCACGCCTGTTGAAGCTGCAAGATCACATTTTATCCTGTTATACATAATAGCCATCCAACGTAATGAAATATGCAAATCATCAGAAGAACTAAAGAGATTTCCCGATGTAATTTCAAGTTTATCCAGGTCAAAATCAGGACTGAAAAACCTGTTGAAAAGTACAATGCCTGCAATGCCGGTCTCAGAAAAACGCCGGATCATATTCGCCAGGTTCGAAAAATAATAACTAATCTTAATTGAAACCGGTATACTTACCTGTCTAACTACTTCATGAATAATATCAAAATACACCTGCTCATTTTCGGCAGCTGTTCTGTTTATATCACTGGGCAATATAAAGAGGTTTAGTTCAAGTGCATCTGCACCTGCTGCTTCTAAACGTTTTGGGAAGTAGGTCCACTGCCCTGCTGTAATACAATTTATACTGGCAATAACGGGAATTTTTACCTTTTTCTTACAGTCAGATATAAGTTTCAGGTAACGCTCTGTAGATAATATATCCTGATCCTGCTGTTCATAAAACTCCAAAGATTCCGGGTACAGAAATTGTTGAGAAACCATTCTTTTCATTTTGGCTTCCATCTCTTGCAATATCGCTTCTTCAAAGAGAGATTTTAATACCACGGCACCGGCCCCACAACCCTCAATTTTCTTAATATTTTCAACATCATTTGTAAGACCCGAACTGCCGGCAATTAATGGGCAGGATAAGGTTAAATCCATATATGAAGTAGTTAAATCGGGCATGATATTTTAATTTCCGTTATGCATAAATTTACAAAAAAAGACGCTTATATTCTAAGATTTTATAACTTTATTATGGCGATATTTATTGAGAAGTATGGTTTATGAACAACCTTCCATAAAACTTATGGGTCTGAGGATTGATGAGCCCGTTACCACCTTTTCAGATCTAATCGTTTCTGCGGTTTGTTTTTATGCATTTATAAAACTTACGCAGATTAAAAATAAAGATTGCAGAACTTTGTACTTCTTCAGATACTATTTTCTATCCATGAGTATTGCAACCTTTATTGGTGGCATTGTCGGTCACGGATTTTTATACCTTTTAAGTTTTGGCTGGAAACTACCAGGCTGGCTTACAAGTATGTTTTCAATTATGCTGGTTGAAAGGGCGTCCATACAGTATGCCTCTCCTTTAATTAAACCGAAAGTAGCAAAAGTGTTTAAGGTTATTAACCTGATTGAACTGGCAACCTTTGTGATACTTACTTTCACTACTATGAATTTCTTCTTCGTCGAAGCCCATTCTGCTTACGGACTGCTTATTGTAGTATCATCCTTTAATATTTTCATTTATTATAAAACCCGTGATGAAGCAAGCAGGCTTCTATTGATAGCTGTTGGCATATCAGCTATTTCTGCTCTCATTTTTATGAATAAATGGGGTCTTTGCCAGTGGTATAATCACTTTGATATAAGTCATACCCTAATGGCAATTAGTGCATGGTTTTTTTACAGGGGGGCAAAAAAGGCCTGTTTATCCCCACTGGCTAACAAAAACACATATTAGTTTTGAAATTATTACTTAGTTTTGTATCAAAAAACAAATAGTATCATGAGAACTTTGCTGACAAAGCTATTACTACTATTGCACGTAATCGTATATGCAACACCCGATGACGGGATACGCGAATACGATGTGCTTGTTGGATATAATGAATCTTCCTATTACTCAATAAAAACGATACATTACCCAACCGGTAATTATTTCATCATGATTGACTCCTCATTTTTGGTTGAGAGAAATCTAACCACAGGGAAAGTTACATCAAGGATACTCCTTCGTGCAGCCAAACATATTGATAATACAACATTTGAGGATTGGGAAACTATAGAGTATAAAAATAAAAACTTTAATTACAGCAAATTTCTTGCTGATAAAAAGGTGAAATATCTATATCCTGAAATATACCAGAACACAAATTTTAAACCATTAAGGTTGCGGGTTGATATAGAAGGATTAAAGCTAATATACAGGGATGATAGTATATTATTGGAAACATTGGAGTATATCTCTCTATATGTTCCGTGGATTGAGTCTTTTCTTGAGAACCAATTAGAACACTTAAGATTATTCCCTTACTCCGGAATTGAATTCGTTTCAATAAGCAATGTTGTCGCAGACGATAATTACTTATTTATTACAATTAATGGTGAGATTGACCCTGAGAAATATCAATCTGTTGTGGTTATGGAATCTAAAAAGTATGAAAAACTAAAGAATGAAATAGTTAACAGAAAAAGCAATGATAGCTTTTAAGCCAATATCGCTTAGATAGTAATACTTTAGCCGTCCCTTTCAGGTCTTCCATTACTAATAGGTCTAACATTAAACAAAACCTGTAAGAATCCGTAGAATTCTGCCTTGCCGGCAGGCAGGCAGATTTTTATTTTCTTAATTATACGACAGGGGCTATTAAGCTATGAATTTTGTTTTTAAATTGAATACACTATTTTTGTGTTCAGAACATATTCAAGATTTTATAATCAAAGTATGCTGTTTACATTAACATATAATGTTATGAATAAGCAAAACCAGCGATTTACATGTTTAGTAATATTTTTTTTGGTTTTAACAGTTGACACATATACCCAAAGAGATCTGAAAAAAGGGTATATAATTACCAGTGAGAATGATACTATTATTGGATTTATCAACTTGAAGTCGAATATTAATAACAGCACCGAATGTGAGTTTTATAAAAGTCAGGATTCGAAGCCAGAATTATTTACTCCCCAAAATATTAAAGAATACAGAATTGATAATTATAAATATTATGTCTCGAAGGACATAAAAATTAATAACCAGGAAAAAAAAGTATTTCTGGAATTTCTGGTCGAAGGAATTGTAAATCTGTATTTTTACGGAGATGCTCTGAATGATCATTACTTTATAGAAAAAGAAGGTGCATTATACCCCCTGTCAAATAATTTGAGGGATGTAAAAGGCGAAAATGATGTTATGTATCAGAAAAGATCGAATCAATATATGGGTGTACTCAATCAACTATTTAAAGACAGCCCTGAAGTATCAAAAAAGGTTCCCAATACAGTATTTGCATATAAGCCTCTTATAAAGCTTACAGAAGATTATCACAATAGTGTTTGTAAAGATTATGATTGCATCAATTATACGAAGAACTCTGATCTTAAAATATTTCTGGAACCCCATTTTGGAATTACCCTATCCAGAATGACGATAAAAACATCAGATGATTATCTTGCTGACCAGTCAATTAATTTTGGTATATATGCAAGATTTTCACCAGCCAAAGTACATTATTTATGGAATTACATCATTGGTATAAATTATGAATCACATTCCTATGAAGGTGTTTTAAAGAATTCCTTATACGATGATGAAGATTATCACTTTATTCAACTTGACTATTCAATGGTTCGTATTCCATTTATTGCCGAATATATTTTCCCTTTTAAAAAACTACAACCTTCCGTTTATTTCGGGTACAATAATATTTTTATTATTAATCCTGAATATGAAGTAATGATGTATGATGATTATACTGTCCCTTCAAATGGAACATACTTCAACCAACCTAAAAAATTCAGGAAATATCAATATGGGTTTACAGGAGGAATTGGTCTTAAATACCATTTAACTGATCATTCATTCATTCATATTAACTCAAGCTATGAATTCAGAGTCCCTTCAACAAATGCAAATTTTTTCTTCGATTATCATAGAGTGAGTTCTGTTTATATCAATCTGGGGTTGGCATTTAATATTAATTAAAATCTTCTTTTCTATGATTTACAAGTTATCTCTGACAATTTTAAGTATAATATTTACTATTATTAAAGCTAATGCCCAGCTACCGGAAGAAAAACCACTATATCCTGATGGATTAGAGAACAACCCGATAAAACATTCACGAGAAGAATCATATGTTGATTCAATGGTTAACCCTTCATCATTAAGTCAACAAAACAGAGTGTATAGCTATATCTCCGAACCTGCTTATATGCTCTTCCCTGCTGCCGACTCAAATAATAAAAACATAGGTGTGGTAATTTTCCCGGGAGGAGGTTTGGTAAACAACTGGGTAGATAAAGAAGGTACCGACCTGGCCCTGTGGCTTTCGGCAAAAGGTATCACATGTATGGTGGTTAAATACCGAACAAACGAAAGGAACGTGAACAAAAAATACACAATCCCAAAGGATACATACATATCAGCTGCAAGAATGGATGCCTTTAAAAGCATAGAAATAATGAAAGATATATTCAGGGATAGTCTCATCTTTGATGCCAAAGTGGGAATACTCGGGTTTTCCGCAGGTGGATGGCTTACAGAAAAAGTCCTGCTTGAATCTGTTAAAGGTGAAGACTATGCCCGTCCCGACTTTGCAGCATTGATATATCATGGAAATTCCACGAAAGTTTTGAAGAAGGTGAAAAAAGATATCCATAGATTTCCGCCTGTTTTTATGGCTATGGCGCGCGATGACAGAAAACTCCCAATAGGTAATGTTATATCTTACCTAACAACAATTCTCATTGAGGTAGAAGGATCGGAACTACATATATACTCCAAAGGTGACCACGGTTTTGGTCTTGCATACGACAATGGACATTCGGTTGAACTCTGGAAGGAAAGTTATTACAGGTGGTTGTTGGATATATGCAATAAATAGCCTTTTATTGATAGAGAAAGTGCGTCATTTCAACCTATAAATTTATACTTTTGGCTTGATCCAAAAGTAACAAAAGATCAAGAAAAGGTGAACGCTCTGCCGCGCACCTTTTCAGGCCAACACACCCCACAAGGCAACACACCGCAATTACCAAAGTTCATCTGAAATTAAATCTAAAATCCTTTTCGTAGGTTTGTTGGATAAGGTTTGAGCCCTTCATCAAAATTGAGATCTTGAATATTATATTAACTCCGTACTTCATTGCCAGAATATAAATTCTTTACCAAATGATACAAATGTATATTATTGTGTAAAAATTAATACTATAATTATAGTTTATTTAAAACTATTATAGTATATTTGTAATGATTATTGGAGGTAAAATATTTATAAATCATGAAAGAAATAACAAAAGCCCAAGAAGATATATTAAAAGCCCTTTGGGAAATAAATGACGGTGCCGTAAGCGATGTGCTTGATATTTTACCAGAACCTAAACCGGCTTACAATACAGTTGCAACAGTAATAAAAGTATTGGAAAAGAAGGGATATGTATCCCATAAAACCTATGGAAAAACTAATGTTTACTATCCTGTAGTAACCAAAAAACAATACGCCCAGCATATGATGAAGGATACATTTAAAGGATTATTTAACAGTTCTTTAAATCAAATGGTATCATTTTTCGTAAAAAACAATAAAGTGAGTTTGTCCGAACTGGAAGAGCTCAGGAATATGCTTGAAGAAGAAATAAAGAAAAATAACAAGTAATATGAAAGTTATGCAATACATTTTATTATCTACCTCCTGCCTTAGTTTGGCATATGCTTTTTACCGTATGCTTTTTAGCAGGGAAACTAACTTCAGACAACTCAGAATCTACCTCCTTGCTTCAATACTGTTATCACTTCTCATCCCTTTAACCAATTATCAAATAGATATTCCTGATATCAATAGAAGAATATACAATAAAGAAATTACTGAAGAATTTCAATCCTCTTCAGAAAACGCAATACCTACTGTACCTGTTACCAACAGTGATGCAAATACAGTAGAAGAGAAAGACGCAGGAAATACAATTTTCTGGAAATATATAGTCTTATATGGGTACTTCATAGTAATGACAGTATTATTGCTTCGTATCTTCTATCAGGTAATGCAGTTGCTGATATGTTTTTTAAAATCGGAAAAGAAATCACATGATAATTTCCGGTTAGTATATAATAATCATTATAAAAATACATTTTCATTTTTTAACTGGATCTTTATCAATAAAGAAAATTCTTCAGCAAAAGATATTCATGAAATAATATCACATGAAAAAATTCATGCTCAACAGTATCATTCATTGGATATATTATTGATGGAACTGCTAGCGGCCGTAATGTGGTTTAATCCGGTAATATGGATAATGAGGAATACTGTACAACTAGTGCATGAGTATTTAGCAGATGAAGGAGCACTCAATACCGGAATTGACAGGCTCAGGTATCAGGCGCTCCTTATAAATCAGGTAACCGAAGAAAGACTCATCTGCCTTTCTTCCAGTTTCAATCCCGTCAAAAAGACGGGCAGGCATTCATTAATTAAAAAACGAATGATTATGATGACTAAACTAAAATTTAATCACAGGATAAAATTAAAGATTTTAGTTTTAATTCCATTAGCTGCACTTCTTTTTCTTGGTGTAGCATGTGTAAAAGGCCAGAATAACAACAATGATGTTGTGGCTGCTATTGAACCCGTTCGCATGAACGTTCTTTATCTTGGTATTGATAATCCGATAAAGATTGCTGTTTCAGGATATAAAGCATCAGAGATTGATGTAAGTATTGATAATGGAAGGATTACAGGAAGTAATGGTTCGTATATCATTAATCCCGCTCACCAAGGTACTGCCATTGTAAAGGTAAGTAACAAAGGAAAGACAATTCAAAGTTCTGAGTTTAGAGTAAAACGTATCCCTGATCCTCATGTAGTATTAGAACTTAATGAAGGTGGTGTAACAAGAACTGTAAATGACGGACAAATCTCGAAAGTCGATCTTATGGATGCATCTGGATTAAAGGTGTCACTTGGAGGATCTGATCTGGACCTGGTATTTGAAGTGGTTTCTTTTGTGGCGAGTACTACTATGCCGGATTCAACAACAATCCGGGAAGAGATTTCTCATTCTGACAAGTTTTCTGAAACTCAAATTGAACTATTTAAAAGTTTAATTGAAAATCAGAAACTGATCTTTGAAGAAATAATGGTTAAAGGACCTGATGGAATTGAACGAAAGCTTTCTCCGATGGTTTTTACAATTTTAAAATAACATTTATATAACCGCAAAGCCTTTCATATTATGCTTTGTGGTTATTTTTTAGTCAATTCTTCTGCATTTGACCCACTAATTTAAAAAATTCCAACTTCCCGATAACAACCAATCATAATTCTGCATAACTTGCGCCTTTTTTTTAAGGAGATGGCAGAAATATTTAAGCCCAAGTTGTTCAGCGTACTGAAGAAGGGATATAGCAAAAAGCTTTTTACGAATGATGTTTTTTCAGGTGTTCTGGTTGGAATAGTAGCATTACCACTGGCTATTGCATTTGCGGTTGCGTCGGGCGTATCACCTGAAAAGGGGTTAATAACAGCAGTAATTGCAGGATTTATTATTTCATTCCTTGGTGGCAGCCGGGTACAAATAGGCGGGCCAACCGGGGCTTTTGTGGTTATTGTTTATACAATCATTGAAAAATATGGTATTGATGGTCTCATTATATCCTCTATTCTGGCCGGCATTATGCTGGTAGGTTTTGGGTTATTGCGCCTGGGAACATTATTAAAATTTATTCCCCGTCCGCTACTGATCGGTTTTACAAGTGGTATTGCCCTGGTGATATTTTCTACACAAATTAAGGATGCGCTGGGACTTCAGACAGGGAAAATACCTTCTGAGTTCATCTCAAAATGGGGAGCATATTTCTCCCATATTGGAACAATCAACTACGCGGCATTAATCATTACCATCGCAACCATACTTATTACTGTATTTGCTAAAAAAGTTACCAGTAAAATTCCCGGCTCCTTTATTGCAATCATAGTAATTACAGTAGTTGTTCAACTATTTCACATACCGGTTAATACGATCGAAACAATATTTGGTAACATTCCCGGAAATTTTACTTTCCAGGTGCCGCATTTCGAATTTGCCAATCTTTCAATGTACATTGCTCCTGCCCTTACCATTGCTTTGCTGGGAGGTATTGAATCGCTTTTATCAGCAGTTGTGGCAGATGGTATGATTGGAGGGAACCATCGTTCAAACACAGAATTAATTGCCCAGGGAATTGCAAATATTGTTACCCCGTTTTTTGGCGGTATTCCTGCCACAGGTGCTATAGCGCGTACTGCTACCAATGTGAAAAACGGAGGCAAAACACCGGTGGCAGGAATGGTGCATGCAGTAACCCTGCTACTTATCATGCTATTCTTTGGCAGATGGGCTAAGTTAATTCCCATGTCATGCCTGGCGGGCATACTAATCGTTGTATCCTACAATATGAGTGAATGGCGATCCTTTGTATCGGTTCTTAAAAGTTCCGTTTTCGACATTATTGTTCTGCTTACTACATTTTTCCTTACTGTGCTGGTTGATCTTTCTGTAGCTATACAAGTAGGCGTTGTGCTGAGCTCCCTCCTCTTTATGAAACGAATGGCTGATGCAGGAACCCAGGCTACACATGAAATAGACTCGGATGTGCTGGAGAACTACAATGGACTGACAAAAAAAATAGGCATATACGAAATTAGCGGGCCATTCTTTTTCGCTTCAGCAAAACAGTATAGCGAGGTGATGAAAGAAATTGGTTTTAAATCGAAAGTCCTTATTATCCGCATGCGCCATGTCCCGTTTATTGACGCTACCGGATTGCACAACCTTACTGATACTATAAAAAGCCTTAAGGAAAGCGGGATACATGTAATCCTGTCAGGTGTCCAGGAAAAAGTAATGGCAGACCTGGATAAACATCGTGTATCCTTCTTAGTAGGAAAAGCAAATATCTTTCCTCAATTTGATATGGCGCTTGCAAGGGCAAAAACTATATTGGTGAATGCCAGCGGTGAAGGAAATAATTAATACAATCCGTTTGCGGAATTATATTTTAATACTATGCTTAACTGATAGTTTAAGTAATTATTTCATTGTCAAGCCAGGCAGTTCGTTTTGGTTAGTGGTAGTCTATTTTTTTCCAATCGATGAAAAAAATAGACGAAAAAAATCTCGTCCAAATCATCGCGGCTAACCCACAAGTCCGCCAGCTGGCGGAAAGCCGCCATTTGGACTGGCCAGCCCGCATGGTTGCCATTTGATTAGTCAGACCTTTGCAGTAAATCTTAAGAAATGATTTTGAGTCAAATTTAAAATGAAACTTTAAAAAAGCGGTGCGTTGCCAGTGTGGTATGTTGACCCGACGGAATGCGCAGCAGAGCAGGTAGGTTATGCCATTTGTATTTTCGATAGTATTAAGATTTAGGTCTGAATAGAAAGTTTTTGTATATTTCGCAAAATTAATTTCCAGAAACAGATAGTGACAAAATTGGATTGGTGATGAATGATACTAGCTTTAGACTAAAAAACATCTTTTTTATTGTAATTGGTTTTTTTTGTATTTCTCAAAAAGCCTACGAACAGGACTTATTCCCTGATGGATCCGTAATTCCCGATTGGTTTATAATAACATCAAAACCAGAATTGAATGATTTGGGGAAACAATATTTTGTTACTGACTATGGAGCTGTTTTGGACAGTACGATTGTCCAGACAACTGCCATACAAAACACTATCAACGAAGCTTCCAGACAAGGAGGAGGCGTGGTAGTGGTACCCAAAGGTGTGTTTTTAAGCGGGGCTTTATTTTTTAAACCCAAAACCCATTTGTACATTTCAGAAGGGGCTGTTTTAAAAGGATCCGATAACATTTCGGATTATCCTATTATGGCATCCAGAATGGAAGGTCAATGCCTGGATTATTTTCCTGCTTTAATAAATGCCTATGGACTGGATGGTTTTATTATTTCTGGTAAAGGTACTATAAACGGAAACGGCCTGAAATATTGGAAAGCTTTCTGGAAATGTAGAAGAAAAAATGCTGAATGCACCAACCTGGAAGTCTCAAGGCCACGACTGGTTTTTATTTGGAATTGTGATAACGTTCAGCTCCAGGACGTAAAACTAATAAACTCCGCTTACTGGACTACCCATTTTTACAAATGCAACAATGTAAAAATGATTGATCTGCATATTTTTTCACCGATTGCACCTGTAAAAGCACCCAGTACCGATGCCATTGATATTGATGCCTGCTCGAACTTCCTGATAAAAGGATGTGATATATCGGTTAACGATGACGGAATATCACTTAAAGGAGGTAAAGGCCCCTGGGCTGATAAGGATACTTGTAATGGATCAAATCTGAGTATTCTTATTGAAAATTGTAAATTTGGGTATTGCCATTCAGCCCTTACATGCGGCAGCGAATCCATACACAATAAAAACATTATAATGCGAAATTGCCAGCTGGATGGAACGATGAGGATGCTATGGTTTAAAGTACGGCCCGACACCCCACAAAAATTCGAATACATTACTGTTGAAAATATCAGCGGTAATTCCTATAGTTGCATCTATATAAAGCCCTGGAGACAGTTTTACGATTTAAAAGGACGTGAAGATGAACCTCAATCCTATTGTGAAAACATCAGCATACGGAATATTCATTTGAAATGTAATGTCTTTTACGATCTGAACATCACTAAAAATGATCACTTGTCAAAATTCGTATTCGAAGATATAGATGTTGAAACGACCAATGATTCGATCGACAAAAGTATTATTGATAATATAACTTTGAGAAATGTTAAATTAAATGGTAATTTGGCAGAATAATACTGTCCCGGATAAAATGAATGAAAACAGAAAATATACGGCCTTCTGCGGGTTATATTGTAAAGATTGCATACCCTCCAAAACTGAACTTTACGAACTAACTGGTAAGCTGGCTGATTTATTGGAAAAACTGGGATTTGAACATTATGCCCAATTTAAATCCAAAAGAGTAAAAGAATTTGAGAATTACCCGATGTTCCGAAAACTGCTGGCTGAGATACAAAAAATACAATGTAAATCAACCTGTTTTGAAGGTCCTGCTTCGGAATATGGATGCAACCCCGATTGTAAAATTCGTGAATGTATAATGACGAAAAATCTGGACGGTTGCTGGGAATGTGCCGAATACAAAATATGTGAGAAATTGGAATGGCATAAAAAATTTCACCCGGGTATGGAACACAACCTGGAATTGATCAAGAAGCATGGGATTGAAAACTGGTTGGACAAAAAAGGAAAGCATTATCCGTGGGATAAATAACCATAAAATGTGCTGAAGGTATCATAAAACAAGCTCATGGCATTATAAAACCATCTCGAGGCATCATAAAATGATCTGCGACTGCCATAAAATCGTCGGGGGATATCCTAAAACGTCCTCAAGGTATCATTAAACCGTCTCAAGACATCATAAAACCATCTCAAGGTATCATAAAATGATCTGCGACTGCCATAAAATCATCTGCGGATATCATAAAACGTTCTCAGGGTATCATTAAGCCGTCTCATGACATCATA
>JAFGOZ010000683.1 GCA_016926235.1 Bacteroidales bacterium
ATTTGTTGTAATCACTTCAAATATAACTAATTAAGTTGTAAATGAAGAACAAATACCCCTTTTTTATGAATAATTCAGGATAGATAATTTTAATTTTTTTCTAAATCAAATAGATATATGAGTATCGCCAAACTTCCTGTTATATCCAATTTTGTGAGTTATTTTTACAATGGGCATGAACGAAGTGTTAAGGCAAAGAGAAATATTTTCTTTTCAACAATAATAAAAGGTATAAGCATTGCTATTAGCCTGATTCTAGTGCCTTTGACAATAGACTATGTTAATCCGACACGATATGGTATTTGGCTTACCTTAAGTTCTATAATTGGCTGGTTTGGTTTTTTTGATATTGGATTTGGCAATGGCATGAGAAATAAGTTTGCAGAGGCAGTAGCAAATTCTGAACATGAGTTAGCTCGTATTTACGTTAGTACAACTTATGCAATACTTAGTATAATAATTGGTACTGTCTTAATAATTTTTTTATTTATTAATCCTTTCCTGAATTGGTCCAAAATACTTAACACACCTGTTGATATGTCAGGTGAACTAAGTATTCTGGCATTAATTGTTTTTACCTTTTTCTGTATTCAATTTATTCTGCAATTGATTACAACAATCCTTACAGCTAACCAGGAACCTGCTAAAGCTTCCTTTTTTAACCTTCTTGGTAGTATCTTTTCCCTGTCGGTAATATTTATTCTTACTAAAACTACGAAAGGAAATCTCATTTATCTGGGTACTACATTAGGTCTTTCGCCTGTTTTGGTGCTTGCAGCTTCAAGTCTCTGGTACTTTAATCATGAGTATAAAAAATACGCCCCTTCAATTAGGTATGTGAAGTTTTCTTATGCGCGTGATTTAATGACTCTTGGTTTTAAATTTTTTATCATTCAAGTTGCTTCAATAGTTATATATCAAACAAGTAATATCATTATTGCTCAGCTTTTTGGGCCAACCCAAGTTACTCCATTTAATATAGCCTATAAATATTTCGGTGTAATCACAATCGGTTTTGGAATTGTAATGATTCCCTTTTGGAGTGCTTTTACAGAGGCCTGGACGAAAAAGGATGTAATATGGATTAAAAATACAATCCGAAAGTTGATACAATTATGGGGATTGGTCAGTATTGTTACCTTGCTTATGCTTATTATTGCAAATTTGGTTTATAAATTATGGGTAGGTAAGGAAATAATTGTTCCTTTAAGCATATCAATTGTTATGGCTGGATATGTTATATTAAATGCCTGGTGTGCTATTTTTTCACATTTTCTTAATGGAGTTGGCAAAATCAAACTTCAACTTTTCAGTGGAGCATTTGGAGCAATAGTGAATATACCTTTAAGCATATTTTTAGGAAAGCATATTGGAATTCATGGGGTTATTTTGTCCACTACGTTTTTAGCAGCTATAAGTGCAATCTGGTCACCTATCCAATATGTGAAGTTGATAAACAATAAAGCGACAGGGATCTGGAACAAGTAAGTTATTTTTAATATTTGCTTAAGAAGTGTATAATATTTATTCTATTCTGGATTGGGACTCTAATTTCTTTAATTATAAAGTTGCTTCCATTAATACCCTTAATTTAACTTTAAATACATTAAGGGATATTCTGAAAGAGCTCAAAGAAAAGGATTTCAAGCTTGTTTATTGTTTTGCGAATCCTGAAGATCAGATATCGAATTCTACTTTATTAGATGCATCCGGACTTCTGGTTGATAAAAAAATCACATTTTTCATGATGCCAGATGAGATAGATAACTTGAACGTTTCATACCCTGATATCATACCGTATAAACTAAAATATTCCACTGAAAACCTGAAATCATTGGCATTACAGAGCGGTATTTATTCACGATTTAATATTGATCCGAATTTTAGCAATAATGAATACACAAAACTTTATATTGAATGGATTGAAAAATCGGTAAAACGTGAAATAGCTGATGAAGTCCTGATATATTTTGAAAATGAAATTGAAAAAGGCTTAATTACTTTAGCAATAAAGGATAATATTGGTACTATAGGATTACTTGCTGTGGATATGGAAGAAAGAGGAAAATCAATTGGAAAGAAATTGGTACAGTCAGCATTAGGATATTTTAAAGAAAGAAAAGTTAACATTGTTGAGGTTGCAACACAAATTGACAATAAAAGTGCCTGTGGATTTTATAAATCCTTAGGGTTTGACGTAAAAAGTATTGTTAACATATACCATATATGGATAAGCTAAAAATACCATTCAACAAACCTTATCTTACGGGTAAGGAAATGCACTATATGTATCAGGCTATTTATTCCGGTAAGATATCCGGGAATGGCATATTTACCAATAAGTGCCATAAGTTTTTTGAAGAGAGATTTGGATTTAAGAAAGTGCTGCTTACAACCTCATGCACCGATGCACTCGAAATGTGTGCTATTCTTGCTGAAATTAAACCTGGTGATGAGGTAATTGTTCCATCTTATACTTTTGTATCAACAGCATTGGCATTTGTAAGGCAGGGTGCTAAAATTGTATTTGCTGACAGCGGCGACGACAATCCAAATATTGATGTTAATAGTCTCGAAGGATTGATTACATCAAAAACAAAGGCTATTGTTCCAGTTCATTACGCTGGTATTGCCTGCGATATGGATCCAATCATGGATCTGGCAGAGAAGTATAAATTACTTATTATTGAGGATGCGGCACAGGCAATAGATTCTTATTATAAAGGTAAGCCTTTAGGATCAATAGGACACCTGGCAACATTTTCATTTCATGAAACTAAAAACATTAACTCCGGAGAAGGTGGTATGTTGGCTATTAATGATAAACGATTTATTAAAAGAGCTGAAATAATTTGGGAAAAGGGTACAAATCGGTCAGAATTTTTCAGAGGTGAAGTGAATAAGTATGGCTGGATTGACATAGGATCATCATTCCTGCCTTCTGAAATAATAGCTGCTTATCTTTATGCTCAG
>JAFGOZ010000684.1 GCA_016926235.1 Bacteroidales bacterium
CAAATTTACTTTTCCATCTAAACATCTGCAAGCCTCTCTTTTTCGTTATTGGCAATCATTCTCCGGATGCATCCTCTTGCTGGCGCGCTTTTGTAAAGCGTGCCGTGATTATTAAATCACGATACTCTTCGTTGGCTCAAATAACACTGGTTGCCATTCCTTTTGACGATCTCAAACTGAACTTAACCCAAGATAACCACTTTTGAAACAGGCTGTTTTGAAACTATTTCATAGTTGGCACGAATTGCAAATTCGCGCCAGCGGGGTTTTAATTAATTTCGAGTATGTAAATATATTCTTTTACAAATTTTACTTGTTCAGAGAGTCTTTTCGTTGATATTGTATTTTTATTGGGCAGTTCTGGTTGAGAATTCATAACCTGAAAAAGATTGGTTAAATAATTTGCTTTAACAGCATAAGAAGCGTTTTCAGCTTCCAAATGTTTTGCATTAACTATCCCAACAATATCTCCATTCGAATTAAATAATGGTCCTCCGCTATTCCCGGGTTGTAAAGGAATACTTATTTGGTAGGTCGTTATATCTCCTTGAAAACCAGTTCGAGAACTAATAATTCCATTTGTCAACTTAACTTCGTCGCCCATAGTTGCACGTAAGGGATAACCTAATGCATATACAGAATTGCCAACATCAATGACGTTGTTGTTAATTGTATAAGGAATATTCCCCAAATCAGTAAAATTAATGTCGTCAATTTTAATTATCGCTAAATCATTGTTTTTATCCTCTATTACTACTTTCGCCGTGTAAACTTTTGAGAAATCACCTTTTATACCTCTTACCGAAATTTTGTTTGCATCTTTCACAACATGGTAATTAGTTGCGATATATCCATTGGTTGAAATTGCGAATCCGGTACCTGATGTTTTTCCATTTGTAGAATTTGAGGTGTTTGAAGTAGAGGTGGGATAAAGTTTTATGTAAAGAGATTCTGGGTGACCATCAGTCCAAATAATTTTCATTAAACCAGTGTCGAAGGTTATATATAAATCTTCGCTAACTCTTTTGTCTGCCATATACCATTTTACCTTATATATATTGGGACTTGCTGTTTTATTAAGGATTGCTTTGATGTCACCAATTTCCCATTTCCCATTATCATTACCTCCCAAATAGACTATTTCGTAAGTCTCACCCTTTCTTATTAGAGCAAGTCTATATTTATTATCAATCTTTCCCGAATTCGTATTTTCATAAATCCCCTCAATAACATCAAGTCCATTCTTTTTCCAATTAGTTTTTATAGACTCTTCATTCCACATGGATAATAGCGTATTGTCAGGATTATTAATCGAGATTCCTTCCCATTCAAACCCACCTCTAACGCCTCCTGATATCACATACTCTACAATATCAATAGATTCTGTCCCTGGTGGTAATTGAGGAAAAATTAGAATGAAATTATATTTTGATTTTCTTTTGGTCCGGTATTGTGTTCCTAGATTTTGTCCATTTCCTAAACCTTCAATTTCGTATGAAATGCCTGTTGTTCTATCTGTTATATATGTGAAGGGACTGAATGTAACCCATGGCATTATCAAGTTACTTCGTTCTTCAGTAAAACTCAAGTAAATAAAAGTCTGACTATTCGTAATTGTAATCGAATCAATTGATATTTGTGGCGCATTAGTTTTTGAAACAGACGGGAAATAGGTTGTTTGAGTATTTCCTATTATGGTCCCAAAAACTAGAAAAACTATAAATAATGTTCTCTTCATATTATTGTTTTTATCAGGTTCTCTATCCGCAGTATTATGTCCAACGGTTGATGCAAGTTTTATAGCGGATTCTCGGAGTGATTTCCTGTCCGGCAGGACGGGAATTGATACGAAAATCTGCGACCCGCACACCACCGCAAACGCGATAAAAATTACACATTATTAGTGCCTGTGCTTTGTTGTGTCCTTCTCAATTCTAGTTGTATCTAGAAAGTTAATCATATTATTTCCAATACTATCTTGATATTTAATCAGAGTGTTAAACTGCTTTGTGTCGAGCTTAACTGTATTATCCGAAATTTTGTCCGAATATATACAAAGTATAATACTTGACAGTCCAATGATTATTGCTACCCCAATTCCAATTTTAGAGATTCTCAAGGTTTCGTTATGTCGAATTTCTTCATCTGTCTTAAAATCATTTTTCACATATTCGACCAAATCTTGTGATACGGCAATTAGTTTAAAAAAGGAATCGCAAATGATTTCATCCAAATCTTTTGCAAATGATATTTTTTCTGAAAACTGTGGTCCTAAGAGACCTTCCTTGTCATTGTCTCCAATAAGATAAATTTGTCTTTCATTTTGTAAATCCTTTATTAAGTTAAAAAATGTAATGACAAAAATTATTTTTGCTCTTTGTAATTCCTCAAAATTCTCTTTTTTAGGAAGTAACATTAATACTTTTTTCTCTATGCATTCTACTGCCAGTGACATATCAAAGCGTTCTCCAATATAATTATCTTCCAGGAATTTTGAGCACAGAATTAATCCTTGTTCATTTAACGCAGGTGAGTTAACTAGTTTTTCAATTATTTCCTTTTCAAGTAAATTAAATTTTCTCATAAGGCACTGTCTTGATTAGGTTCTTTTTTTAGCATTGGCACACAACGTCTCTCTAAATTCAATGAAA
>JAFGOZ010000685.1 GCA_016926235.1 Bacteroidales bacterium
CTTGCCTCAAATCCACTCAAAGGTCTTTTTATTTTCGGATTCATTCTGGCCATTGCACAAAGCGGAGTAGCAGTATTTCTTCCGCTGTTGGCAGATAATCAGCAGCTCACCAAAACACAGATCGGCATTCTGGCTTCAGCCTTTGTTTTTGTTGCTGGTATTCTGCAGCCGTATTTTGGTCGGCTTTCCAACAGATACAACAAGGTGAAAATGGTGTTAATAGGAACATTGATTATTGCTATCGGTCTTGCATATCTGCCTTCCACAAACGGTTTCTGGATACTGCTTTCCGTAGCAATATTTATTGGGATAGCTGCAGCATTAGCAAGTCCGGCTGCAAATGCCATGATTGTAGAACACAGTAGAGAAATCGGCCTGGGAGTAGTTTCAGGTACAATGAATGCATTTACCAGTCTGGGCATGATTATCGGCCCAATAGGTGCGGGAATTGTAATGGACAAAATCAATCTCAATTCAGCATTCTATCTTTACTCATTGATTTTTATTATAGGAACGGCTTTATTTTATTATTTCATAAAGGATTCCTCTCATGTAATACTTGATACACACTACGATAAATATACCGAACAAAACATTCCTGATGAAGACTGATACTTTCTAGCAACCATCCTCTTTAATGGGTTTTTCTTGGCAATATATTTGCATAGAATATTGTGTTTACTTTTTTTACACACATATTTTCCAAAGAGGATAAAATGAAATCAAGGCAAGATGAAATAACCAATAATAAATATGTTTCATTCAAGCCTTTTAAAAGGCCTCTTCCTTTTCGCTTATTGAACCCAATTGAAAATATATCCCTCAAACGGGGAAAGTCACTGATAAATATGTCGCCGGATTACCTCATCGATATGGCGGTCAAAAAAACAAACCTAACTGATTGGGGTAATGAACCTTTTCTTGAGCCACTAAAAATATTGATAAAATCATTAGAGGAAGACGCTCAACTAGATTTATTAGGACGATTTATCTTCAGGGCCAAAATTTTTGGATTACTTTGTAATCGCTTATACATCCAGGATGAAATTAATCGGCATCCGGAAATTCTAAATGAAAAGATCCAAAAGCCACTATTCATTATCGGACACCCAAGAACAGGAACGACCATGCTTCACAATCTTCTCTCGCAGGACCCATTATGTCGTTGGCTAAGGCATTGGGAGGCAATAGCACCATCATTAAATCCAAAATTGGCAAATAGGCCTTCAGATCCTCGAATTAAAACAGCTAGATTAGAAATGTGGTTTTTAAAAAAATACATACCCGAGTTAATTGCTGTTCATCCAATGAGTGCCGAGGGTCCAGAAGAATGTCACTATTTACTCAGCCACACTTTTATTTGTGATGGAACATTCGAGACTTTGGCAAATATCCCTCAGTATAATCAATGGTTAAGGAATCAAGATAAAACTTCTTCATATCTTTATTATAAAAAGATCTTACAACTGCTCCAATGGCATAACCCTGGTGAACATTGGGTTTTGAAATCACCTGACCACATGATGAGGCTAAACGATCTCTTAAAGGTGTTTCCTGATGCGAAAATCATACTTACTAATCGCGATCTCATGGAAGTAATTCCATCTTGCTGCAGTTTAGTTGCATTCGCAAGAGGCATTCATAGTAAAAATATTAATCTACATAATCTCGGCAAAGAAGCAATTGAAGATTTAGAAATAGTATTCGAGAAATCTATAAAGGACATTAAATCTGCAAATCCAAAAAGCTTTTATAATCTCAACTATACAGATCTTATAAAAGATCCAATAGAAATAATAAGACATATTAATGTTTATTTTGGTTATTACTATACAAATACAATGGAAAAGAACATGTTAAAATGGCTCGCAAGAAATAAACAAAACAAACATGGAATACATAATTATTCATTAGAACAGTTTGGATTAAAATCTGAGGATATTGAAGCTATTTCTCAAGCATATCTAAATCAGCTCAATATACCATCAAAAAACAGACGTTTCATATACTATTCCATAAACAATCTATGAAAAAAAATCATTACATATCAAAACTAAACAAAAATGATTTCCTGATGTTTGCTTTGGATAATGTAATTACATCTCTTGGCCAGGTATTGACATTCCGATTCACAGAAAAACATTCTACGGAAGAGATTCGATCTGCAACTAGATTTATGCTAACCATATATCCTCGATTGAGAAGCATAGTGGAACCAACTTTATTATCATATCGATTGAGAATTATCGATGATAACAATAGAAAATTAAATGTTCTTTTTAATGATGCCTTTAGGGTAAAAAACAATCTCTTATATGAATCAGAGGAATTTGTTGATTATCGCAGAAATCTACTGAATGAACCTTTTTCTTTGCAACAAGGGCTACCAATTAAAATACACTACATACCGGACGATCCAAAACCGGTCTTGCTTTTATCAATTCATCATATGATTTGCGATGGAATAAGCTGGTATCATTTGGGAAATTCATTACTATCTTACTTAAATGGCAACAAGCCTCCGTCTGTACCTCTTGAAAGCCATAGTCAATTGCCAGCGTTACTGAGAAAACCATATTATGGGATACCCATAAAAATTTATAAATCCTTCATCCAACTAAGAGAAGATATGCGTATGAATAAAGGGCTAAAAGTTATTTCGGCCTCATCCAGGCCTGTGGACTTCTTTGGACCTTCAGATATGTCTATACATTTACTTTCATATGATTTCAATTCAGTTAAAATGAAAGCAAAAGAATTAAATGTCTTCAGCGTTAATGTCTTAATGATTACTGCACTTGCCATGGCTATTAGTCAAGGACCGGGGAAAGATAATGGTGATGTTATCGCTATCCCATTTTCGATTGATTTAAGACAATTTTTTGATAAACAACCGCCTGTTTTTGGAAATTATGTTTCGACTTTCTGGTTGAGGATACATAAAAAATATTTAGACAATCCCAAACAAATACTCGAAGTGGTAAAAACTCAATTTTATCAGAACATAAAGAGGTTTAAAGATAATACAATGTTAGTTCCAATGACCTTCGAAAAATTTCAGACTCTTGTGGGCACAAAATATTATGCACTAGGCGCAAAAATAGCTTTTAAAAAAGGCCTTATCTCAATGAGTTGCAATTTTTCAACACTTGGCAGTTTAGATATGTTCAATTCCCATGGAACACGAGCAAAAGTTTGCGAATGCATGTCTGGATGTCCACAACACGGACTTTTTATGTTTTACGCTACCATTGATAATAAATTTTTTATCGGTTTTACTTACCCTGAAGCAGAATTTACGCGTAAAGAAATAGACCACCTTATTAAATTATACGAAATAGCCTTAGGGCAACTACTTCAAATATAACTATATTTTCTACCAGATCAATTTTTTCATTCGTCGTAATAGTAAATTTTTTCCACTAACGATGTGATCGTTATTCTTCTGATAGAGATACAATAATGAATAATCATCATCGTATTATAATTAATCTAATTTAATTTTAATTTATACTTCAATTGCATATCAACATATATCTATTTATTATTTAATATCTTGGCATCTAGTTTGCATTCATTATCGTGTTAATATGATTACATGAAACTGAAAGGAGAAGACTTATGGATAAAGAACAAACTACTATCAAATTTAATAAACATGACTTCCTAATGTTTTCAATTGATAATGTAATCACTGCTCAAAC
>JAFGOZ010000686.1 GCA_016926235.1 Bacteroidales bacterium
CAAAAGAATTTGGAATTAATATTTTAAACGGCAAAAAGCTATTCTAATCATATAAAAAACAAAAGGAGTTATAAAATACAATGCCAGCCGATAATATCGTATGTAAAACATTTGACAGTCAGTGGGTTGTCGAACGTCTCAGCCCATATCAATCCCGATGTACATCGGGCTGTAACTTTGACAGTGAAGTGCCCGCAATTAGACACTGGTTATATTGCAAACATTTACGATGACGAAATTATTACTATATAATATTCATAACAGCAATAGGGCTGTAAGTACGTTGGCGGCATACTAAAAAAGGCACCGAAATGATACGCAATTACTTTTATTTAATTGTTGGACTTTTGTGTATTCTGTTTGCAGTTACTCACACGCTAAATGGAGTAGAGACAAGTTTATCAAGTTTAGACAATGCTCAAATTGAAAACAATGCAAAAGTTGCCTTTACCTATGTATGGCATATAATAGGTATTGAAAATCTTGTTTTCGGAATTGCCTTACTGATGATGGCAGTTCGTAAAAATCAATCAAGTGTTAAGTTTGTTGCATTGCTAATAATTGTGATTTTAGCAATGCGTTGGATTGTAATTGTATACTTTACAGTATTTAACAATAATGGTGATTTAAAGCAATTGATTCCCGACACTATTGCAATTTTTGTGGTAATTGTTTTGCTTTTTCTTGGGACAAAAGTAAGGGAGCGGATTTGAAATGAGTAATTTATTTAACACTCATTTGCACCCAATGGAAAAAGCCGGTGCTTTAGAAAGCCGATTTCGGCTATTTCTACAAAATCCGAGGAAAATATTAAGGAAATATATCCACTCGGGTATGACTGTTCTTGATTTAGGTTGTGGAACAGGTTACTTTACATTAGAAATTGCAAAATTACTTAACAACAGTGGAAAGGTTATTGCCTCTGACGTACAAAAAGGAATGCTTGAACTATTAAGGCAAAAAATACTAAATAGCGAATTACAAATACTAATTGAAATTCACAATAACCAAGAAAACGCAATCTTCTTGACAGAAAAAGTTGATTTTATCCTTGCTTTTTATTCCTTTCACGAAATGAAATACATTGACAGCATCATTTGTGACCTGACAAGAATAATAAAACCCGAAACGATGATTTTTATTTCCGAACAAAAATTTCACGTTTCAAAAAATACGTTCAACAAAATAATTGAAAAAATGGAAAATAGTGGATTTGAAATTTGTGAACGACCTGTAATATTTTTTAGCAGAACAGTAATAATGAAGCAATTAACAGAAAGTACGACCGCCTAACATCATGTATAAAATATTGGGGGTGTGTTAATTGCCAACAAGTTTCTGCCCCACATCAACTTTCGTAATGACAGGCAGTGCCGTCTTCCCCAAGCCCCCATCAATTCGTACATGTGGGCGCTGGCAAACATTTTGAGTCATCGGTATATTGTAATGCGAAATGAATAAGAATATTATTTTATATGTTGATTACTTATAAATGAAATCAGACAAAAAAATAATCTTGCATTAGTTAGTCTTAATTTTTGTAAGGTTCTCACTGAGATTCCAAAGTCGTTTTGCCATTTCAAGGTCATTTGATAATCCGTTTACTGATGTCTCCTTATAACGCTTGTAAAACTTCCCGCTTATACTTATCATTTTATCTGATGTCGCAAGGAACAAACCTGGTTCTGCTCCTTTTTTTGCGTTCTGAAAGAACGGTCGCATCATAGCTGTAATCATACGAAACAGGGGTGGCATCTTCTTCTGTAGTTCTGTTTTGGTAGCCCCTGGGAAAAAACAATTCGTAGTAATGTTTGTATCTTTTAGTCTTCTGCTTAATTCAGTTGTAAAAAGATATTTTGCTAAAATAGCATGCGAAGTAACTTTAATAACGTTATATCCTTTTTCAAAATTTATATCATTGAAGTTAATTCCATCTTTACCATTAATGTGACCCATTGTGGTTATTATTCTTGCCGACTTGCTCAATTTAAGTTTTGGCAGTAAAAGGTTTGTCATTAAAAATGGTGCCAGATAGTTCACGGAAAATGTCATCTCAATATTATCTTCGTTAATTTGCCTGTCAAAAAAGTTGGCTCCTGCATTATTAAATAGGATATCGAGATGTTCATATTTTGCATTAAATTGATTAGCAAATTCACGTATGGATTCTTGTGAACATAAATCTGCAATAATCAGATCGATATCAGGATTCTTAGTTGATACAATAATTTTTTCCCTTGCTAATTGTCCTGCACTGAGATTACGGCATAACAGTATGACCTGATAATTCTTTTGGGCCATACCTTTAGCTAATTCATAGCCTATTCCTGAATTTGCACCTGTTACTAAACAAACATTCTTTTCCATTTGATGTTGTTTTACTATTTTCTGTAAAATTGGATATACCTAAAAAAAATTGATTTTTTGTTTGGTTCCAATAGCATTGTTTACTAATTCTTCGATTCCATCAAGCATTTTTCGAAAATCAGTAGGTTGTTTTATGCTTGGGTAGTTGTAATGGATATACCCAACAATGCCCCTGTTGAGAATAGATGAAAAAATATCAATGTTTCTTACACTAAATGAGCCTTCAATATTTCCTTGCTCAATAATACCCGATATTATTGGTATTAGTTTATTCAATCTTAATTCATTAATATATAGTTCGAATTGCATAGGAACACCATGTTGAAATATTTCATCAAGTTCTTCAGAAGCTGATAAATTAGTGAAAAGCGATAGCATTACATTTTTTATTTTTTCTATAGCGGTTAATCCTTTGTTACCCGCAATTTGTTCAGTGATATTGAAATATTCTTTAAAAGCCCTATCGATAATTTCATATACGATTTGATCTTTTTGAGAAAAATGATAAAAAAATGTTCCTTTGGCAAGACATGATCTTTTAACTATTTCATCTATAGTGGTTTTTTGTATTCCTTTGTCTTTGAATAATGCAATAGCATCATCTAAAATTCGCTGCTTAGTATTTTCTCTTTTTAGCATAATATCAATTTTGACCGTAGTCGGTTTTGCAAATGTATCAAAACATTTTTGACTACGGTCATTTTTGTTAAGGAATATTGATTTTTATTAATGAAAAGTAAAACGAAACAATGAAATAAATTATTGGTGTCCGGTTAAAACTTTTTAATTTTTTAAAATGCTTTTATTTATTAGGGAACTAGGTTTTTCTGTTTGCTTGGGGCTTACTTTCCGCCTCAGAGAAACGATAGTTCTTTGATTCCTTTTGAGACTATTATCGTGATTAGACAATTAATCTGATTTTTAGTCCCGATGTACATCGGGATGTAACTTCATAGGAAATCGCCGCAATTCGTCACTGATAATATTTCAAACCGTTACGATGACAAAATTATTACAAAGTAATATATAACGTCAATAGTGCTATAAGTAGGTTGGCAACAAGGCAAAAAAACATCGTGCTAATAATTGATCAGGTGATATGATTGTGAAAAATATTTACAGATGTTGTCTAATAATTTTACATCACGAGATTTGAATGGTTCATAGATATCAGGCTATGAGCAAAATGATATAAATGGCTTGATGCTTGTTATCTAAATTAGAAAAATGAAAAAATGCTAAGTTTAAAACAAACATTTCCAATAATTCTAAAGAATATAAGGACTACAATTTTATCTTAGTACATGACAAAATAGTTAAATCATTGAAAATCAACAATATAACATGATAAATTATTGGGATAAAACCCTGACATTCAGCATAATACAATAGTTTTCTCACATCTTATTGTACTATAGATGAATGCCAAGGTAGATAACAAATATAGAGAGTTATTTCAGTTGTTTAAAGAAACAACCAAGTACGTTACCGCAAGGCTTAAAAACCACTCAGATCCAATGATTTTGAAATCTGGTATAACAAATAAGTTATTTAGCGCGAGGCAGTGAAATTATTTTTGATAATATCATACAATGACTTCTTTAAACCCTATGGCTTTTAACATTATCCTGATTTTTGGCGTGCAAGCCATTGTGTTTTGTGCTTTTCTATAATTAATGAAACCCGTAAGGCTAGCTATTATTTTTTGGCTTTACTGTTTTTTTTTAGTGTTTAATCTAGTTCTATTAAATTATAAAAAATGAGACACGTGAAAACATTTATGTCATTTTGTATGTCCTTCATGCTAGCCATTCCATTTGTGTCAGGCCAGGTGCAAACAATTGATCAAATAAAGACTGAACCGGTTACGGTTACAACCGGCATTACTTTTAAATTGAATTCAAAAGCGATGAATGAAGATCGGATCATCATGATTGGTGTCCCGGATGACTACGCTACAAGTAATAAAAAATATCCGGTTCTTTATTTGCTCGATGGGCAATGGGGATTTAGTTCTACAGTTCAAACCTTAGGTTGGCTTTCAAATCCCCAGTATGGAATGATACCACAAACGATTGTAGTAGCTATCCATACCGGAGAGAACCGTGAACGCGACCTTACACCTACACAGAATAAAGAAAACAATTTGGGTGGTGAGGCCGATAAGTTATATCAATTTATTAAGGAGGAACTCATACCTTTTGTGGATAAAAACTATAGAACTTATAACTATCGAGTTATTGGTGGAGCTTCCTTAGGGGGATTGTTTGTAATGCATACTTTTGATAGCGACCCCCAACTTTTCAACGGATATCTTTCTATGAGTCCTGCCATGTGGTGGGATAACGGTGTAATGCTGGATAGAACGAAAGATTTATTATCAAAGAATCCCAATCTGCACAATCGGGTTTATTTAGCATTGACCAATGAGGGAACGGCAATGGGTGTAGATTCGCTGGCCTCTATACTGGAAAAATATGGTTCAAAAGAATTAATTTGGAAATATGATAAACAACAGCAGGAAGTACATGAAACTGTTGGTTATAAAGGTACATGGGATGGGATGAAATTCCTTCTTGCCGATTGGCATTATCCTCTGGTAGATTTTGGAACAAAGGAGCAAATATTTGTATCACACGATCCTGCCTCTCATAATCCTGATGACCATAAAATTATAAAAGTATCTGACGCTATTTTAGAGAAATTTAGCGATTTGTACCTGGATTCTTATGGCAGAATTATCACATTAACTAAAGTTGATAAAACTTTACAATTTACTTGCAACCAGCTACCAACAGTTATATTATACCCTGAAACGGAAAACAAATTTTTTCTGAAAAATGCTGATGTTCAAAATAATTTATTCCTGAAGGGCTATGATGTTGAATTTGAATTTATTAAAGATGACTCATTGGTGGTAACTGCAAATGGGAAAATCGATTTTACTGCAAAAAAGATAAAGCATCCACCATTTGTAAAATTATCAGACAATATTTTGGATGAATATATCGGTAAATATTTACCAACAGGACAAAATATTGGCTTTGATGTGAGCAAAGAGGGCAATTCAATGAAAATATCAACAGATGGTCTCAATAGTAATATATACCCTATTGGAGAAAACAAGTTCTATATTTTATATAAAGGACAAATGAATTCAAGTTTTGAAATTGAATTTATTAAGGATGAGTTTAATAAGGTTACAAAAATGAATATTTCCAGAGATGGGAATTTAGTGTTCCAAAGCCAAAGGATAGAGTAATAAAAAATAAAGATAGGGGCTTTAAACTGATCAATAAATTGAATTTGATAGCTCCCCAAGCCCTTCGATTGCAGAAATATATACTGATAAAGATGTGATTTTGGATTACATTATAGATTTAATAAAAAAGAATGATAAAAAGTGAAGGCACAAAAGCTCAGCCACTAATATATATGAGTATGAGCGGTCGGAACTGACAGTCCCGGGTACCAAAAACCAAGCGATGCTTCGACTTTGCTCGGCAACCGTTATTCCCGGTTTAACTACATCCCGGCAGTACCTGTTTTTTATATATAAACCTTAAGTCGGTTTTTATGTTTTCGGCAAGTAAATGCCTGTGATTAAGAAAACTGTAAGAAGCACAAATAAACAAAAATAAAAATAACCACATTTTGTGATGTTGTTATGCAAGAGTGGAATTGATGACGAATAAAAATGATGAATTTTATTTTCCATTGGCTTTATTTCCAGTATTAGATGTTGATATGTAGTAAGATAGCACGGGAACATTGATTATGTCACCAAAAATTATAGAAGGATTTCAAGATATGAAACCCAGGAAGTACAGCATGCAGATGTTTATATAATTCTAACGTAACCCAACCAATAAGGACCATGAAAAATATATTTAGTAAATCAGTAAGAATTAAGGTTTTTAGTTATTTGAGGAAATTATGGAGCAAAGTAATGACTTTTACCATTCATTTTGCTGAAAACTCGTGGAAGGGAGCGGCTTTAGGTGCTGTTCTTGCTATGTTGTTTTTTCTTATTGCTATCGGCATTTATATTAAAACGGGCATTTCACCTATTGTTGATGTATTAATAATAATCGTACTTATTGGTGTTGTAATTGGTGTTACCGGATACTTTACTAAGCGTTTCTTCCCGATTATACAAAAGTTAAATCCCTTATTTGTTGCAGCTTTTGTCTCCTCTTTTGTTGTTGCTGGTTTAATCCCGGGTTCATTCTTTAGCAGGCCTTTTATTTTGTTTGAAATGATTTGTGGAGCTATGGTTGGTTATGCCATTGCACGCGGAATTAAGAAGATGGGGTCGCTTATTTTGATATTACTTGTATTAATCGGTAATTTTTCTGTTTTCTATTTTTTTGTTTTTGAGGGCTTCGACAATACTATTGCAATAAATGAAGACCTTTCAAAAACAACCTTATCTGTTCTTACGGTTGACGATCCATCCAGGAATGGGACCTTCGAAGTAAATGAGTTGTTTTATGGATCGGGAAATGATAAAAACCGCCCTGAGTTTGGAAAAGAGGTTGATATACTAACGAAATCTGTCGATGCTACTCCTTTTTTCGATCAAACATTAGGCATCTCTAACCATATTCGAAAGATATATTGGGGATTTGATTCCAAGAATTATCCCATCAATGGGAGGGTTTGGTATCCCATAGGAAAAGGCACTTTCCCGCTTGTTTTAATTGTGCATGGCAATCATAATATGGATGATTATTCCGATCCTGGTTATAAGTATCTGGGCGAATTATTGGCCAGTCGCGGTTATATTGTTGTTTCGGTTGATGAGAACTTTTTGAATGGCAACTGGATGGGCGATTTCTATGATAAAGAGATTTTTACAAGGGCGTGGTTGCTTTTAAAGCATCTCGAAAATTGGCGCGAATGGAACAATACCAAGGGGAATATATTCTCTGATATGGTGGACATGGATAATATTGCGCTTATCGGACACTCGCGGGGTGGTGCTGCAGTTTCAACGGCTGCTGCTATTAATAAACTAAACAAATACCATCTGGATGCCAACCAGATTTTTGATTTTCAATTTTCGATCAAAGGCATTGTTCAAATTGCACCCAACGACCCATACACCCCTCAAAACAACGTTCCTTTAGAGCTCGAAAATGTGAACTATATGTTGTTACATGGCGGGTACGACCAGGATATGTATTGGACTGCCGGAAACAGAGTTTACAACAGGGCTGTTTTTACCGATGGAGATTATCATTTTAAAACTGCACTGTACATTTACCGAGCCAATCATGGACAGTTTAACACTGTGTGGGGCCGAAAAGATAGAACAACACCCTTTGCGTGGTATTTAAACACAAAACCCATAATGAATGGTGAGGATCAGCGGCAGATAGCTAAATTGTATATCTCGGCGTTTTTGGAATCAACATTAAAGGAAAAAAACGAATATATTCCATTGTTTAGGGATTATAGACTGGCAGGCCAAGTTCTTCCTGAAGATTATTACATCAATCAGTTTGAAGACTCAAAGTTTAAGTTTATTGCTGATTTTCAGGAAGATTTCGATGTGAATACGGCAACAGCTAAGGGCTGTACCATTGAAGGAGTCAATCTAAAAAAATGGTCAGAGAATGCACTTCCCTTCAGGGACGATTGGGGTTCATCACAACAAAGTTGTGGGGTTTATTTGGGTTGGGAAAAGCAGGATACTGTAGCATGCGGTGAGGCGCAGTACACCATTCATATCGGTGATAGTACACTGCTTAACAATTCCTTCAAAAATATGGTGTTTGCTGTTTGTAATAATATGGACGATATCGATACTGTAGATTTTACAATTGAATTAAGCACTCCTGATGTATGTGTAAGGAAAGTGCTAAGCGACTTTAAAACATTGACACCACCACTAATAACAAAGCTAACAAAATCGAATTTTTTACTGAAACTTGGACAGGGTAAGCCGGTTGAACGAGTTTTGCAGTATATAGAAATTCCTTTGGATGAATTAGAGAAAGAGAATGAGGATTTCAGGGCAACTGAAATTGTTGCTATCAGTTTCATCTTCAACAAAACAGATAAGGGCGAGGTGTTTTTTGACAAAATTGGGCTAAACTGAGTACTTCTGTAGTTTATAGGTGAGCATTCGGTCTGCCAGATATTGTAAAAGCAAGAATAATTCCCAAGCCGTGAGACGAATTGAAATTAACATTTGATACATATATTTCATTATCTCTTGCATTTTTGGAAGCCAATTTCTGGGTTGGTTCTCGATGTGGACTGTATGAGTTAGGACCAGTTGAGATCTGACAATGATTGCTCATACGCAGCTTTTTATAGTTCCAGATGTGAATTCGTATTATTTACTATTCTGTGGTTGAGTCCCGTAATGACCTCATATTAAGTCTCATCTATGATATGTACATAATTATAATATGATTTAATATGGTGGTTGTCATGGCCTTACAATGAAGGCGAATTTTGAAACATATTGTTAAAAAATTCGTAATAAGTAGCATTGAAATGTTAAGTAATTTTAATTTTTTATATGAGAAGAGATCTTGGGATTGGATTAAGGTTAATAAGCTTGGTAATTATTTTGTTCGCAAGTCATGGTATAGCTTACTCGCAGGCATCAAATGTGGCGTTTGACAAGATTACAATTAAGGATGGCTTATCGCAGTCAACAGTGAATTATATTATTCAGGACAGGCATGGATTTATGTGGTTTGCTACCTATGGAGGCCTAAATAAATACGATGGTTACTCCTTTACGGTTTATCAGTACGACGAAAGTGATACTACCAGTTTGGGTAACAACAATAGTGAGCTTTTATTCGAAGATAGGGATGGCTTCATTTGGGTTGTGAACAATGGCAACGCTGGTTTGGAGCGTTTAGATCCGGAAACGGGCAAGTTTTTACGAATCCGACACGATCCTAATGATCCAAACAGTATCAGCAGTAACACAGTTAATTATATTACGCAGGATTCTGAGGGCAACATTTGGGTGAGTGCCGATAACACCCTGAACCTTATTGTTCCGGAAAGTGAGGAGAGAGGGGCCAATTTTGGTTTCCAGCGTTTTACGCATCCTCCGGAGTACCAGTTTACGCGTGTGTACGAAGACTCGAAGGGCAATTTGCTGTTATTGGGGTCCTCGCTCATGTATTTTGATCGGAAAACCAAGACCACTACTCGAGCTTTTGCGCTTCCTGCCAGTCGCGTTATTTCTTTTTCAGAGGATAAGAATGGAGATATAATTGTAGGCACCTTTGCTCAAGGTGTCTTTAAGCTCGACTGGGATGAACATAGTTCAAGCTATCAACTTGGGGACAATTCAAGAATCAATCCTGCGCCAAACAACCGCAGCTCTGTAATCATTGATGATTTTGGAATGATTTGGATTGGAACAGAAACAAGAGGTCTGTTTCGCTATAATCCTGAAACCGACGAAATGGTTAGTTTTCTTCCTGACAGATTGGACCCTAACGCCATTAGCGATGCGAATGTGTTCTCCCTTAAAATTGATCGTTCAGGGGTTTTGTGGGTAGGAACCTACAGTCAGGGCCTTAATAAAGCAGACTTATATCGAAAAGAATTCGCTCACTTCAGGTCCAGTCCAGGTAAAAGCAATTCTATGAGTGGGAATACCATCTCGGGTCTTTCCAGCAACAGTGCGAAGGAACTTTGGGTGGGTACCCGCGACGGGGAAGGCGTCAACCGCTTTGTTTTCAACGAGAATAGGGAGCCCAGTGTGTATCATTATCTTGACAACCCCCGCGATCCCAATAACATCCTGGACATCAATTGTCTTAGCCTGCTGCAACGTAGGAGCGGAGAGGTGTGGATAGGTTCACAAGGCTACCTTACCAAGCTGCTTCCTGAACCTGCCGGTTCACGAAGGGAGCCACAAGTTACCAGATATCAAAAGGGAGAATGGACTTTTAGTCTGTTTGAGGACAGCCGTGGTGCTTTATGGGGTGGAACCTGGGATGGCGGTTTGTGGCGCTATAACGACAAAACGGAGGAGTTTGTCAATTATATTCACAACCCCAATGACCCAAACAGCTTATGCGATAATATTGTCTGGTCGATTGGGGAGGACAAGCATGGTAATTTGTGGGTGGGAGGTCATTCTAAAGGCTTGAGTATTATGCCACGAAGTGAACGGGATAAGCCCAATCCACAATTTGTAAATTTCGTTTACAGCAGAGACGATGAGAACAGTCTCAGTAATAATACAATCAACTCCATTTATTGTGATCCATCGGGTACCATGTGGTTGGCCACCGGAAGGGGCTTGAATAAAATGGTTGATAAAAACAATGTGTTGGAGAACTTTAACAAAAGCAGCAAACTGGAATTTGAGAAGTTTTTGATGCAGGATGGCTTACCTGCGGATGGCTTGCTGGGGGTTGTTGAAGACAAAGAGGGTAATTTATGGATAAGTACAACCAACGGAATTAGTAAGTTTAATGTGCCCGATACCACCTTTACTTCTTACTTTGATAGCGATGGTTTGCAAAGCAATGAATTTAAGGAAAATGCTTATTTTATTAACCCTGAGGGGCGAATATTCTTTGGGGGTGCCAACGGTTTTAATGCCTTTTATCCTCAGGGCATTAAGGCCAATCCATTTTTGCCGGAAGTTGTGTTTACCGACCTCCAAATTTTAAACAGGTCGGTGAGTCCTGGCCAGGAAATCAATGGGGAGGTGGTTCTTTCGAAACCGATTCATATGACTCCTCATATTTCCCTTTCGCACAAGAACAATGTAGTTGTTTTGGATTTTGCTGCATTGCATTATGCCAAACCGGAAAGCAATCAATATGCCTATTATCTCGAAAACTTTGATGAAGACTGGGTTTTTTCAGAGAACAGAACAGCAACCTATACCAATCTTAATCCAGGCACCTATACTTTTTGGGTGAAGGCAACAAATAATGACGGGGTATGGAACGAAGAGGCCAGTTCTTTAATTATTGAGGTGCGGCCGCCCTGGTGGGCAACCATTTGGTTCAGATTGTTGATAGTTGTTGTTGTTATCGGGCTTGTTTTTTTGTTTATTTCCTACAAAACAAAGCAATTAAAGGAGAATCAACGGACTCTTGAGTTAAAGGTTAAGGAGGCCACCGATAAGGTAAGTGCTCAAAATTCGAAGCTTACCCAGGCTCAGACAAAATTAACCAGCATCATGGACAATGTTAAAAACCAATTAGGTAAAGCATCTGAAGAACTCCTTGATGCCGCTAATCGCCAGGCTTCAACCTCTGAAGAAATTTCAGCCTCAATGGAAGAGATCACGAGTGAAATGGCCGAAAATGCCAGCAACATGCACCGAATGCTTGATACGGTTAAAAAAGTGGAGGGTGAAAGTGAGGAGAGTGTGAAAATTGTTTCGACAACTTTAAACGCCATCAATGATATTTCTGAGAGTATTGGCTTTGTTTCGGATTTTGCTCGAATGACTAATCTGCTTTCACTTAATGCCGCTATTGAGGCGGCCAAGGCGGGAGAACATGGACGTACTTTTGCCGTTGTGGCTTCGCAGGTTAAAAAGCTTGCCGACCAGTCTTCTGAGGTGGCCCTAAGTATCCAAAAGCTTTCGGAAAAAGGGCAAAAGTTTTCGCAGGAAGCCAACGATAAGATCATTCATTTGAATAAGGTGATGACTCAGATTGTTCATTCCATTTCGGAGGTGAGTCAGTCGATTCAGGTACAATCGGTGGAAGCCAATAATGTCAATTCAGCCATTATGCAGATGTCTACCTATATTTCCAATACTTCTGAGTTGGCAGGAAAATTGGATGCGGCTATTAATTCCTTAACAATAGAAGAGGCTTAGTGCTGGGTTATAAAATAAAAGAAATGCCTGGCGAAAGCCAGGCATTTCTTTTTTAAACTGCTCTGTGCCGGTGTTAGTATGTTATTTTGTAAGAGTGGAATTGGAGACGAATAAAAATGATGAATTTTAATTAGCATTAATTACTATGCCGTAGGGATTTAGTTCTTCACGCGATATAAAAAATTATCGGTACATTTGGTTATTATACGTTTGGAGCTCGCTTTAATCCCGATGTAACTTTACCAGAGATCGCCCGCAATTCGCCACTAGTCATATACGTAACGTTGTGGTGCATATTATTGAAAATAACAGAAAATAAATGAACGAACTAAAAATAAAAGGTGGAGCTAGAGTTGGATGGATAAATTCTTCCTATGCCGAATTAATAGTGTCGGAAAATAAGCTTGAATTACAAACTTTTATTTCAAATTATTCCTTTCAACCATCGGATATTGTATCAATTGAACCTTATAATTTTAAGGTATTTATAGGGCAAGCGGTTAAAATTACTCACAAAGAAAATTCCAATAAGAAAACAATAATCTTCTACTCAAATACAAGGAGTCCTTTGTTTGCTCAAATTCAAGAAACAGGATTTTTAAACAATCATCATAGGTCTGAACAAAATTTTGATAGAGTATTATTAGAAAATCAAGCAAAATCACGATTCCCAATCAAAAAAGGTTTTGTAATTGGAGTGATACTATCTTGGAGTTTATTATTAATGACGGATATTATTTCTTTCTTTCTCAGTAATTCAGGAGGATTTCCATTTGACAAGGGATTTTTTGCAGCATTCGGACTTTTATTTTTGATATCAGTATTGAGTCTAATCTCAGTAGACTTTAGACGATTAATTTTAATAGACGGAAGGACGGAATTGAAGGACATAAAGTTATTGGTGATTTTCACAATGATTTTTAGTGGATTTATGTTATTGACTTTAGGAATAATAGCCAGATTATTTAATTAAAAAACATGCACTACACGTAATATAGCCAATGGAGGGGACTGTGGCAGTTTGTAGCTTTCTTCCCTGCATCGAATTTTGTAATGGTAGCAGTGAAGTTATCTGCAAACCTTTTAAGGCTGCATTGCCCTACGTTATAGCCAATTCTAAAAACTGACACCGGGATGAATAATAATACTCTCTATACCTAAATGTTAGAATTATGAGTCCAAAAATCTTTGTCAAAAATATCTGGATGTCTTTTGCAATTCTGATTATTGGAATTGGTTTAACTATTGTTGTCGCTATTTATACAAAAAACTATTCGGAAACTATAGCAAAGCATGAATTTGCTTTGGAATGTAGTGAAATTATAACAAAAATAACCACAAGACTTTATACACATGCTCAACTTTTACGAAGTGGTTCATCATTTTTTGCTGCCTCTGATACGGTTTCAAGAAATGAATGGAAAAAATTTATAGGAAGTTCCAAATTAAATAAGAATTTACCAGGTATTCAGGGTGTTGGTTTTTCAGTCATTATTAAAAAAGAACAATTACAACAACATATCCAACAGGTTAGAAAAGAAGGTTTTAAGGAATATACAGTTAGTTCTACAGGAAACAATGAAATATATACTTCAATTATTTACCTTGAACCTTTTGTCGATAGAAATCTACGGGCTTTCGGTTACGATATGTATTCTGAACCGATAAGAAGAAAAGCAATGAAACAAGCCTGCGATTACGACATTGCAACACTTTCGGGGAAAGTTCTTTTGATGCAGGAAACAGGTGAAGATTTGCAAGCAGGAACTCTCATGTATGTTCCTGTTTACCGAAACGGATTGCCAACAAATACAATAGAAGAACGGCGATCTGCCATTAAAGGTTGGGTATTTAGCCCATATCGTATGATTGATTTAATGCAAGGTGTTTTAGGTCGTTGGGATGTACATGATAATAATAAAATTCATTTACAGATTTATGATAATGATAGTATTTCGCCAAATTCATTACTATTCGATAGTAAAATCAAAGACACAATAGTTCATACTGATAAATCTGTTGAAACACTTACTATTCCAATCGATTTTAATGGAAAGAAATGGACTTTGCAGTTTTCAAAATCATATGGTCAATTTGCATTTTTTCAAAGCAATGCGTTTGTTGTTTTATTTAGTGGTATCACAATCAGTTTGTTGTTGTTTTCTTTGTCGCTGTCATTATTAAATATACGTTTTAGGGCGAAGCAATTAAAGGAAAGCGAAATCAAATTAATCGAACTTAATGCCTCCAAGGACAAATTCTTCTCAATTATTAGCCATGACCTTAAAAGCCCTTTTAACTCCATTATCGGTTTTAGCAATCTTCTTGTAGAACAGATTAAGAATAATGACACTGAAGGAATTGATATGTATGGCAATTTAATCCTGGAATCGTCCAATATGGCAATGGATTTACTGCTGAATCTGATAGAATGGTCGCTCTCGCAAACCGGTAGAATGGTATTCAATCCGGAGTATTTCGATATGGTAGCTTGTATCAATAAAGTTACTCTTATGTTTGATTACATTGCCAGACAAAAATCAATCACCATCAAAAATGTTTTGCCACAAAGTGCATTTGTCTTTGCTGATAATTCAATGATAAGCACGGTGTTAAGAAACTTGATTTCCAATGCTATAAAATTCACCAGGCCAGGCGGAGAGATCATTGTTTCAGCAATGGAAAAACAAAATCAGATCATCTTTTCGATAACCGATAGCGGTGTTGGCATATCAAAAAACAGCATTGAAAAATTATTCCGGATCGACCAAAACTACTCAACTACCGGTACCAATAAGGAGACTGGGACCGGACTGGGTTTGATTCTTTGCAAAGATTTTGTGGAAAAAAACAAAGGGAAAATTTGGGTTGAAAGCGAGGAGGGGAAAGGTTCAATATTTTATTTTACCTTACCTTACAATGCAGATCAGCAAGAAAAAAAAGATTGATTGCCGATGATGATGAAACTTCAGAGCGATGGATCATATAAATTGGAAATAGATACTTACAATTAGAGGTCATGCTGTGATATCGAAACCTTCACCGAACGATGAAAAATGAATAATAATAAAATTGCTGACTCATTAAAGTTGTATCATAGATATTATTATTTAGGACATTGTAAGAGATTAAACTAAAATGAGAAAAAGAAATCTTAAAGATGCATTTTAACAGAATGAAAAAAGTACTAACCGCTAACGTTATATCTAAAATATTGAGGTTAGGTGGTTATTTGAACTTTTAGGCCCCACACCTAAATTTGTAATGACATACAGTGACAATACCTGCAATTTGCCATTGGTCATATGCGTAACGTTGTGTGTAATATTAAGGAATTAGCAACAGACTATGAATAATATTCAGAAAGCCATAATATTTTATTTTTCAGGGACAGGTAATGCAAAACGCATAGCATTATGGTTTTCTGAATTTGCAGTCAAAAATAGAATTGATTGTGAGATATTTGACATTGCAAAATGTGATATTAATAATATAACTTTTATTGACAATGCTTTGATATTAATAATTTCCCCGATACACGGTTTTAATTTTCCTAAAATTACATTGGACTTTATTCGTCATTTCCCGAGAGGAAACAATCGTGTTGTTTTGATGAATACACGGGCTGGAATGAAAATAGGAAAATTTGTAACTCCTGGCTTAACAGGAATTGCATTTATGGTATCGTCATTAATATTGAGAAACAAATGTTATAAGATTGTCGGCCAAATCCCTTTTGATATGCCATCTAATTGGCTTTCAATACACCCTTCGTTAAATGAAAAGACGGTAAAATATCTCCATAGAATAAATTACAGCAGAGTAGAAAAACATTCAGTCAAAATTTTCTCAGGTCAGCGAGATTTTTTTGCATACAGAGACTTGATTCAGGATATTCTTATTTCACCAATTGCATTAGGTTATTTCTTTATAGGCCGATTTGCATTGGCAAAGTCATTTTATGCTTCATCAGATTGTGATTCATGCGGTTTGTGTATAAAGCAATGTCCTGTCCAAGCTATTAAAATGGTTAATAAACATCCTTTTTGGACTTTTAGATGTGAAAGTTGTATGCATTGTATGAATAACTGCCCCAAAAGAGCAATTGAAACAGCACACGGGTTAATTGTTATAGTAAGCATATTAAGTTCTTTTGTACTTACTCTATTATTACAAAGTGTTCTACAATTGGAGATTAAATCTTCGTTTATCAGATTGACCATTGGGTCGGTAATATTTATTGTAATTCTGTGGATTTTGTATTACATACAGCATTTATTAATGAAATTTAGGATAATGTCTAAGTTAGTATCCTTAACATCATTGACACATTATAAATTTTGGGGGCGTTACAAATCAATACCAGACAAAAGATGGAAAGAATAAATACAACACCCAACAATGTATGAAAATAATAGCCGTTTTTGTAGTAAAATCAAGGGTTGTAGCCCACTTCAATCCCGATGTACATCGGGATCAAAAGCTACAGGGCTGAGCGTAAAGAAACAGTCCAGTGGACTGTTTTAGTGAAGAGCCAGGTTGTG
>JAFGOZ010000687.1 GCA_016926235.1 Bacteroidales bacterium
AGCCTCGGCTTTGCCAAAGCTATTAAAAATTTTCAAAACCCTTACTCTATCAACCGCTCATCCATCTCGTAAAGCTCGCCGGCCAAAAGACAACAGGCATTGAGATGTTAATCTGTATTTAAATTATTGGTTGACAACAAGGTAAAAATGATAAATTATCATTTTCTTCAAGGTTGATACCGGGAACCTGTCATGCTGTGCCACAAGGTGAGTAAGGTGAAAAAATAAAGCGGTAAGTTCCGAGGTATCCAAAATTGTATTGGCAGAAATACAATTAATGATGCAACTTAAAAAACAGAATGTAATAAAATCAACCATGAGGCAGAGGGTATCAACCGTTTGTGCCTTACACATGGAGTGCTGCTAAAGTGATATTTTTCAGTATATTTGCAGAAAAAATAATGTGGGATAAACTACACATATTAAGAGAACAATACATAAATCAACGAATCATGGATTCGATTGACTATGAGAAATTTTGTATGATTTCAATAGTTTATAATTCTTCCAAAATTGAGGGTTGTTCTCTTTCTGAAACTGACACAAAAGTTTTATTGGAAAATAATATAACTGCTAAAGGCAAACCTTTATCAGACCATTTGATGGTTAAAGACCATTATAATGCATTTATCAGGATTAAACAAGATGCCATAAAAAAACGAAAATTATCTATTGATTTTTTTCAGGAAATAAATGCTTTGGTTATGAAATCAACCGGGGCAGTAACCAGTACAATTGCTGGCGATTTTGATACTTCCAAAGGCGATTTAAGATTGGCGCAGGTTTATGTAGATAAAAAATACTTCCCTGATTTTAATAAAGTGCCGGAACTTTTAGGTGATTTAATAAAAAAAGTAAATAGCAGGATTGATTCAGTTGTTGGTGATGATATCATTAAATTATCAGCGGATATTCACTATAATTTTGTCAATATTCATCCCTTTGGAGATGGTAATGGCCGAACTTCGCGTTTATTAATGAATTATATACAATTATATCATAATGAGCCTTTGATTAAAATATTTACAGAAGACAGAGCTGAGTACATTGATTCATTAAACGAAACTGAGGAAAAAGAAGATTTAAATATTTTCAGAGATTTCATTTGTCGTCAGCAAATAAAGTTTTATGAATTAGAATTGAGCAAATTCAGAAAAAGCAAATCCGGATTTTCTCTGTTGTTTTAAAAATCTGGAAACTTGGTATGCACTTGAGACATATTAAAATCATAGTAAATTTAAGGGCTATTATTATTCCCAAAAATCAAATGAAGTTTGAGAAAATGCGTACAACTGAAGCAGTATGATAAAACATATGATTAAATAGAAAAAAGAGATTCGCATGTACCTGCTGAATATAAACTAATTAAAGTGATTTCTAAAAAAACTCCTTGAAAAATCAAGTAAAACCTTTAACCACATAGAAACATAGTTGATGATAACAAAGAAATATTTAGACGACCTGACTTACGAGATAATCGGCAGCGCCATTGAAGTTCATAAGGTAATGGGCAGAGGGCTATTGGAAAGCGTTTATCATCAATGCTTAAAAGAAGAGTTGATACATAGGAAAATAAATTTTCTAACAGAGCTGAGAATCCCAATTGTGTACAGGGAAAAAGTATTGAACATAGATTTCAGGTGTGATTTGTTTATGGAGCAATGTATTGTTACAGAGTTAAAAGCGGTGCCGGAAATGACCAATGTGTTTGAAGCGCAGCTTCTAACCTATATGAAACTATTGAAAGCCCCTAAAGGTATCCTTATCAACTTTAATTGCACAAACATTTTTTATGAAGGACAAAAAACTTTTGTGAATGAATATTTTGCCATATTGCCACAGTGCTGAACCTATGTTTCTATGTGGTTAAAATATTATATTTTTAACTTTATTTGCTAAGATGGTTATCTGTATCCAACATTTTTTTTGAATCAAAATACATAAAATAAATTTTCAGAGCCCAGCATAATAATATGTGACATGTGCATACCCCTGATATGGAATTATTGGTACCGGACACAACAATGTTATTTTGCCTGCGCCTGCATGCCGGAGAGTTCATCAAACAGGCAGTAATTTACTCCCAAAACACCTGAACACCCTTTATGTTATCAAACATTGAATTCTTCTTTAAACTCACTCAATATACCTCTCATCCATCTTGTAAAGCTCGCCGGTAAAGAGTTCGTAGGCAATAATGCCGTATTTGTATGTATAGTAAAGTTTGCTAATATCTTCCGGTTTGATGTTTTTATTTTCGCCTTCAAAATAAAATACATCAGGGACTGTCTTGTTACCAAGCCTGTATGTATTGGTATCTGATTGATCGGAGAATTCCAGTTTTGTATCAATATTTCTGAATTGTAATAACACCGATTCGCTGTATGCGCCCCAGGCAAAATGATATCCCTCACAGGAATACGGAATAGTATCGGAACAGGTATCTGAAACTTCATATGTGGTAAATATATACTCCTCAATATAGGTTCTGTTGTCAATGCTCCTGAACCCTCCCATTGCGAAAGTCACGAGAAATGTATCTGATAACTCTCCACCGAAGTATAATAGAGTATCATTGTATTTGAACTTGCATCTGGTATAGTCTGGCAGATACAAATAATTTTTCTTTTCGCAGGATGAAAAGAGAACGCAAAAGATTAATGCCAGGATAACTGAGAGTGAAAATAAGTTTTTCACATTTTTAAAATTTTGATTGATAACCTCCATTCGGCTTAGGCTGTGCCCATAACTATATATATTCTTGGAGGCCCCTGCCTTTGATTTTTTAGAATATTTAAAAAACAGTTTTATATAAAATCAATGATATACAAAAATTTACACTTTTAAAAAATTCAGGCAAAGCCTGTGTACATATGTCCGGTAAAGGCACAGCCTTTGCAGAACGGGGTATATATTTTCTGCTCATGCCTGAAAGTTATTGAAAATCTAATTTATTTGCAAAGCTTTAATGGTTAAGACACAAGCGGACGCTCCAGTTAAGGGTTCTTAACTTCTTTTTATTAAAAAAAAAAGCACCAGCGGACGCTGGCGCTAGTTTTTGTTTTTTCCCTCACAGCCTTGGACTATTGGGGGGCTGCTGGCAAATTTAATCACTGTACTTGCAAATATTTTTCTTCAATCTCAACTTTCTCACCATCAGCCAATTCATATGCTATAATACCATATTTGTGAGTATAATAAACCATCTTTACATCCTTTGGGTTAATTTTATTCGGAACTCTGAAATTAATAGCATAAACATTATTGACTAAGGTCATCCCAATTTTGTACGATACTAATGGAAATGACTCAACCAAACTTGAAAAATCATTTCGGAAATCTATAGAAGTATATTTCTCCGCATCTCTTAAGATATGAATTCCAAGGCAATAATCATACGTGCTATCGTTACAATTTTTGGTTAACTCGGGTATATGAATAGTAACTTGCTCAATTTCAACTGTTTTATCTACGCTCCGAAAACCTTTCTCTATACTGGCTACATAGAAAGTATCTGTAAGAGAAGACCCTTTATAAATTAAAGTATCGCCCTGTTCAAAAGCATAGGCGCTGTTTTTATCCAAGTAACTATAGGATATTTTATCACAGCACTGGAATAAACAAACTGATAAGATTAATAATATTAAAAATTTCATTTTATAAACAAATATTCGATTACTATCTTGAACCCTAAAGTCATCATTTCAAAACCAGGATACTTATATGCATCTATATCCGGTCTGTCATAATCATCATGATCTTGCATGAACTGGTAATCAATAAAAGGCGACAGATGCAACACCATGTGCTGACCCAATGATTTTTGAATATTCGCCCCCAATCTTAAGGTTGTACCCGTCTTTTGACCAATATCCGGGTTATCTTCAATCAAAGTAAGCTTATCCGAAAAATGAGATACAATCCTGTAATCTATAATATTGTTGAAAATCAGCCCTACATAAACATTTGTCTTTATATTTTAGTATTAACTTAAGGTTTATGAGGAATAATCCAAAACTATTTAAAAAAAATCAATCCTTACATTCAAACATATTCCTCTATATCGTCTTAAAATGCGAATAATATTCGTAAAATTTATAGACTTTTAGCAGTTCATCAATTCCGTCTTCCACAGAAATCCGGGGTTTAAAACCCATTTTCTCTATTTTGTCGAAATTCACGGTAAAATGCCGTAAGTCTTTATCCTGAACCTCCGAATCAATAATTTTATAATCAACCCTTGCCTTTATCATATTTGCAATCTCAAGCTTGGAATAGTTCAGGTGGTTGCCGCCGGCATTGTATATATTTCCTTTCATATTATCGCGATTTTCCATGGCAAACATATAACACCTTGCGGCATCTTCCACATGCATAAAAGTTCTTTTGGCAAAACTGTCGAACAGCACCAGTACACCCTCTTTAACAGCTTTGTAGGCAAAATCATTCACCATCAGGTCAATGCGCATCTTGGGACTGAAACCAAAAATTGTGGCAAACCGCAGCGCCAAAGCATTTTCTTTTTCAAGAGTGATCTGCTCAGCCATGTATTTGGTATTGGCATATACACTAAAAGGGGCAATGGGTGTCTCTTCGTTGCAGGGTTCGCCCGAACGGCCGTAGAACGAAGTGGTGGAAGCGTAAATAATGAACTGTTCGTTTCCAAGTTTCCTCAATATATTACGTGTTGCCTGCACATTAATAAGATGCGCCGAATGCGGGTTTGCAGCACAGGCAGGATATCCGCTGATACCGGCCAGGTGGAAAATCACATCATATTTGCCAATATTTTCAATTTTATTCCTGATATCGGCTTTTACTATAGTAAGGTTTTTGTTTTTAACGAGGTGCAGTACCGGTTCGTAACCATACATAAAATTATCGAGAATGGTAACCTTATAACCTTTTTCCAGTAATCTGGTTGTTAAGATAATTCCCTTGTAACCCGCACCGCCAGTGACTAAAATTTTCATTTTCTATATTCTTTTGGAATTAATGTTTTTA
>JAFGOZ010000688.1 GCA_016926235.1 Bacteroidales bacterium
CGAAGGTGAGAAGCGACATTGCAATACCGATATATCTGCTGCCGGATGATTTTTCGTGTATGCTCATCTATTATATGGTGAGGATGATCTTAGGATTGATCAAGTATTTTCAATATGCTTATTTCAATGAGTAAAAACGTGGCGAGTGGCGAATAAGTATGCGCTACTGTAACATATATAAATAAATGTAAATAAATCTATTGAAAAAACCATAAAAACATGATATTATGATATTGAACCACTCCAACGACGAATGTCGGTAAGGTGGTGTCTTTTTTATAGATCACTTTGGATAACACACAATTCCAAATGGATCAGTTGATGATGCTTTTATATTTAAAATAGGATATATCATATCCAGCCACTTTTCTATTCTTTTTATATCAAAGTCTCTTGGAGTTCTATTTGGAGGTTGTCCTAGTCCAAGTTCAATTAATTTATATTGATAAATAATATATGCTAACATATCAGAAATTTGAATAAAATATGATTGATTTGATTCTTTCACAAGAGGATCTTCTACTAATCCCTTAATTTCCTGTCTATATGAAATTTTATTAAATTGTGATGGTATATAATTAATTTTTTGCATTCTACGTGCAGTATGACGCATTTTTCCAATCCTGCCTTCATCAGTAATAATAAGGTATTTTTCTCCAGGATCATTATGCATGATGGTATTTTCAATTCTTTGAAGCGAATACGTGAATGCTGTATCTAAAATATCGTAAGTTTGCTTTTTTATTATTGTTTTATTAATTACTACATTTGTTACTTGTATAGGCAAATTGGTTAATACATTTAAAAAAACCTCAATAACTTGAAGTCGTATATCGTCATTGAGATTTAAAATTTTATAGGGATATTTATTTACAAGAAAATATTTTGTGTGCATTTCCATTTTTATTGGAAAACCACAGAACTCTTTCAATGTTTTTCGGAAATATTTTAATTGTTCAAATATATCGTGAAAATTTTGGTGATGTAAGCATAATCCAGTTAACACAAACAGGGGAGAAGAATATTGTGGAAAACCGTCGTCACCCGATTCGTCATAATAGACAATGTACATTTATACACTCCCCTTTTTCCAACAACAATAATCAATGTTTTTTTGACCCATTATTATTTATATCATACAATAATATTAATGATTCATTTATGTTCCATTATTGTCGGAATGTGTCACCCATCAATTTTTGTGGATTTACGGCATTATCATTATCAACTATACAAAGCAATAATTATTATTGATGTTATTATAACAATATCCAATGCAAGTGAAAACAATTTGAAAATTATTCATCTTTCCATGAAAGCTCTATGAAACTTGGATTGGCGCTTCGAGCAGACGCTTGGCAATAATCCGGCTTTCACCGGCATGTAAAAATGGATTTTTACGTCTGTCATGTAGTTATAGGTAGGTGTAGATGAAACGTCGGAAAGGTGTGGATATATTTTGGAGGAATAGAAATCAGATGATAGAGTATGTGATGCCAACATACCCTACCACTGTTGGTATAAAAAGAATGGGATATCAGGACTGCCAATGCCAAGAACAGTCTTATTATTTATATGGTTTGGGAAAAATGATATTATAAAAAAATATAATATTTCCGGCTTTTCTTAGACCAATAATTTATATATAATAATAAGCAGAATAATATAAATTTTTCAATGGGGAAAAATCATTAAAAATTTACATTTACCCCAATAAATGCTGGTATTAGGTAAAATCCACATAATATATACAAGTGAGAAATGGGGATGCCATGGATGTCAAATCAAAGGGTAAAAAAAGTGTTTGGTTAGCTTTATTTTTGAATTGTATAGTACCAGGTTTAGGTTATACCTATATAGAAAAATGTAAAAAATTTATTATCATTTTTATTATTAATATTATTATAATATTTCTACCAATCTCTATGATGTTTTTGGGATTAAGTGAAGATAAAATAATTATTATTATTTTATGTGGTCGTATAGGTATCTTGATTTATACACTATTTGATATCTATAAATTGACAAAAAGATATAATGAGCAAATTATATGGGATTCTTCAAATAAAAATCCAAAAACTGGAGATAATTATAGCTTGGCAATCACTTCTCTGGTTCTCGGAATAACAAGTCTAATTGCATGGTTGATACCGATTTTTGGAGTTCCGGTTACTATCACTGGTCTGGTTCTTGGCATTTTGGGAATGGAGTCCTCAAAGCGTAATGTATCCATTGCAGGTATCATTGTCAGTATTGTTGGTTTTGTTTTTAGCATTATTAATGGCGTGACAGGAGCATATTTAGGTGCGACAGGTCAATTATTTAAATATTCAAGTACAAGTACTCCATTGTCTAACTTGTTTCTAATTTCTCCACCGCCCGGCTCAAAATTGACTGCTGATAGTGAAACTGCGAATTCGGAAGTAAGCACAATGATAGATTCATATGCGGATTTAATTGATGTGTATCAACCTAATTTTTGGGAAGCATATTTTCTATTAGATAATTCCACTTATAATTCGGTTTATGAATATTATAAAAATGCAACATCTTTGCAAGGTTTACAATTCGTTGATACTTATCAAGCTGGCGATAAAGGCAAAGTGTATTCGTTCGCAAATAAGAAATCTAAAATAAACATATTGGTTAATGAAAAACAGGGCACAGTCCCTGCGGGAGTTCTGGTATTCTACTATGATATTTCATTGTTTCCTGATATAAAGACCTCGAGAGCAACCGCAAAATTCGATTTTGGGGAAGTCAATAATAGAAAGTTAACCGAAACAGCATATGCCAATCAACAAAAATATGGCGGTTCAAGCGAATGTGTCGAATGGTCAATGATTACATTAAATGACGTTGGCAAGAAAAAATGTGTTTATGGAACCATTATTAAGCAACGCAGTGATGCGACTGCATTGTATCTGATATTCAGCCCCGAATATGATGATTTTTATTTCATTTCTTATGGTAACTGGTATTACCCGGGCATCGAAGGCAACTGCGCCCTGGCTTATGGCGAGATAAAACAATTAGGTCAGGCTCCGGTGATGGTCATCGATAATTATATGCTCAGACAATGTGAATGATAATATATAAATTGGGTGCGCTGCCAGCGCACCCTAAAACTTGTCTGTTACAGGCTTCTCACATCTGGCAGCCGGACGGACCTTATTTATTAACAACCATTATGTACGTGCCGCTGCCAACCGCCGGTCCCTGGATTTGATTGTCGATTACGAGGATACAGGGCAGATATGACCAACTGCTGCCGTTCCAGAACAGAATGGTCACGTCTTCGGAAGGCACATTGTCCGGCAGATTGAAGACAATGTAGCCGTCATCGAATGTGTAGGACAAGATACCCTGGATACGCAACTCAGCCGGTACCAGTCCATAGTCATCCGGTCCGTGAATAAATTGGGCGCGCAGGGATTTCTCTTCTTTCTCAATCTCGATATTTTTATGTAGATTATTAGTTAAATTATTGTTTGAAGTAACTGTTTGATTCATTGTAATGTACACACGAAACGCCATGTCTCTGCTATTTATATCCCATGAGGCGCCGTCATTGTTATACATAGAGCCTCCTGAATAAGTTCCCATCCCGTTTACAGCAAAGTCAGGGAATACAAAACTATCATCTATTGTGAAAGAATATGACTGTCCCTGGCTCAGAGCAACCGGGGTGTCGATAGTCACACTTTGAAAAGTAAAGCTGTCGACAAATACGCCTGTACTATTAACGGTATCCGTTATAGCGATTTGCTGAGAGTGAAGGACGGTGCCGCTGCCTGGACTACCCAGGTAAATCCTCAACCTGACTGTACCTATTGAATTGAAATTGGGAGCGAATTCTATCATGGTAAGCGAGCCGTTGGCTGTCGAGGTAAAACTCTGACCTATACCATCGTCGGCGTTTTGAACTACGTTTGCATTCTCTTGCGAAATAATGACTGTCGGATCTGACGATGACGATGACGATAAAATTGCGTTTGATATCTGAGCGGCGTTTTGTTTGAGTAATTCCACGGCTTCTTCGGAAGCCAAAGAAATGGGCTGGTTTTGTTCATCTAAGAGCATTGCATTGACGTCTGCCATTTGTCGTACCACGTCTATGATTTCCTCGCTCAGCAGGATGGTTTCTTCTGATAACGGAGCAGCTTCATTTGCTGCCTGGTCAGCCTCTTCTTCCGGCGGGAGTTCTTCCTCTGCTGATTCGTTATTTTCTGCTGCCTGGGTAGATTCTTGCGCCTGAATGGCGTCTTCTTCTGCCGGTGAGAGTTCTTCTTCTGTTGCCGGGGGTTCACCTGGCGCCTGAACCGGGTCTTCTTCTGCCGGATCGGCTTCACCTGTCTCTTGAACAGAGTCTTCTTCTGCCGGGTCGGCTTCACCTGTTTCCTGAAGCGATTCATCTTCTGCAAGATCGGATTCACCTGTATCCTGAACAGATTCATCTTCTGCAAGGTCGGATTCACCTGTATCCTGAGCAGTATCTTCATCTACAGGTGTCGTTTCACCTGTGGTGGAGACGAATTCATCATTTGGAAGCTCTTCCTGCGCCAGGGCATTATTCAACGGCGGAGTAAAGACCACCATCAGTAATGCGACCAGAATAACTCGAAAGGATTTATGAAATATTTTGCTCATAATTGATCTCCTGGAAATAAGGGGCAAGGTTTTTACTCAATTACCCATTATCAGGAGGTTTATGGATATTGTCTGTCAGGGAATCTTGACAAAATGACTGCGGAAAGTACGACATTTTTTCTGGAGAACCGATGCCATGCCGAATGGCGAACCTGACCGGATCTGGCAGGTTCTTGATTCTGACCTTTTGCATCAGGCGGCTGCGATAGGTATCCGCCGTTCTGGTCGAAAGCGAGAGAAGGTCGGCGATCTCCTGCGTGGGATTACCTTCGACAGCCGGTTACAAGATTTCGCGTTGGCGCTCGCTCAAAGCTTCCAACGGATTAATGACGGCTTCTATGCTGCCCGGTTCCGGAAGGCTGCCGGTAAAAATCCCGGCAGCTTCCTGTGACGGGTAATCCTTTCCTTCCATCACCATTTCAATGGAGGTGACAATATCAATGAAGGCTGAATCTTTCTTATGCCCTTCGTCAACATTTAACTGCCCTTCGACAGGCTCAGGGCACGGGTGAAAAAGATTCATGCCACTAAAATTTTAACTGATACCCTGCGACAGGCTCAGAGCTCGGGTGAAAAAGGTTCATACCACGAAAATTCTGATTGATGCCCTTTGACAGGTTCAGGGCTCGGGTGAAAAAGGTTTAGGTCACGAAAATTCTGACTGATGCCCTTTGGCAGGCTCGGGGCGAGACTCGCGGCAGGCGATGAGTTGCCGATACGTAAAACCCGAAAATGATTCAATAATAGGAACTTTTAAAAACATGAGCGCCCCTGGAGCGACTCGAACGCTCAACCGACGGATTAGAAGTCCGGCGCTCTATCCATTGAGCTACAAGGGCGAACTATGCAA
>JAFGOZ010000689.1 GCA_016926235.1 Bacteroidales bacterium
CTTAGTAATCAGAAATTTCCTCGAAATATGAAAATTAAAAATATATTATTGTTCTTGGTAGTAGCAAAAATAACTTTATATTCCCTGGCCCAATCATTAACCTACAACATCCGGCTAAACCAGGTAGGATTTTTACCAAACTCGGTTAAATTGGCTGTAGTTGTCAATACACAATCAGATAGTTTTAAAGTTATAACAAGTGACTTACAAACAACTGTTTATGAAGGTCAGTTTTTACCTTCTGCTTATTACTCTTCTTCGGGTGAAGATGTTTTTTTAGCCGATTTTACCCTTATGACTGATCCTGGTGATTATGTGCTGGTTGTTGACGGTTTGGGCAAATCAATACCATTTCAGGTTTCAGATAGTGTTTTTATAGATATATTAAAAGCCACATTAAAATATTATTATTTTAACAGGGCATCAACACAAATTTTAAGTGAATTTGGAGGTCTATGGGCTCGTGATGCCGGACATCCTGATACAGCTGTTATTGTGCTTCCTTCAGCTGCTACTGATAGCAGGCCTGCAGGAACTATTATTTCAACCCCCGGAGGTTGGTACGATGCAGGGGACTATAACAAATATATTGTAAGCTCTGGTGGAACTGTTTTTACGCTGCTTTCAGCATACGAAACTTATCCCGAATTTTACGATACACTAAATATTAACATTCCGGAAAGTAATAATAATATACCGGATATTCTTGATGAAGCTCTTTATAATATAAAATGGATGATTACTATGCAGGATGAAGATGGAGGTGTTTACAACAAAACAACTAATGCAAATTTCAGTGGATTTGTAATGCCATCAGAAGCTGTTTCAAACCGTTATGTCACTGCCAAAAGTACAGCAGCTACACTAGATTTTGCTGCTGTTATGGCGATGACCGCTCGAATTTTCAGAAAATACGATCCTGAATTGGCGGATACGGCATTAGCCATGGCAACAAAAGCATGGGAATGGGCTAAAACCAATCCTAATATAGTATTTAAAAATCCATCAGCATCAGGTGGGTATCCTGGAGTAAATACCGGTGAATATAGTGATGGTGGATTTGATGATGAATTCACATGGTGTGCTGCAGAACTGTATATTACAACAAAAGATTCGGAATACTATAATGAAATTAATTTCGAACAATCATTTGGAGTTCCTGGATGGCCTACTGTAGCATCCTTGGGCTTGCTGTCACTTCTTGTTCATCAGGACTCACTAACTGAAATAGCAGACTTTGATTTTATAAAAGATAAATTCATTAATGCTGTATCAGGCACAAAAAATAATATTGCAGCATCGCCATATCGTATTCCTGGTGACTTTTATTATTGGGCAGGAAATAATGCTTTTGCCAACTGGGGTATGATGTTTATGCAGGCTTTTAGGCTTACTGGTGATGCCAGTTATTTTAATGCAGGTTTGTTCTCACTCGATTATTTACTGGGGAAAAATGCAACAACCTATTGTTTTGTAACAGGCTTTGGTAGCAAGAGCCCCATGCATCCCCATCATCGTATTTCAAGTGCCGATGGTATAGTTGATCCAATTCCGGGAATGTTGGTTGGAGGAGCCGCTTCAGGAGATGGTGCAGATTGTGGGGCTTCCGCTTATCCCTCCACTTTTTCTGCAAAATCATATCTCGATGCTGAATGCAGCTATACAACCAACGAGGTAGCAATAGGAATAAATTCAGGGCTTGTTTTTCTAACCGGTGCTGTTTTGGCTGAATACAATAGAAATTTTACTGATTCAATGCCACACTTTTTTTCTTTTTCACCCAATAATATAAATCTGACATATAAAATTGGTGATGATGTACAACTTGTATTTGAAGGAAACACAGAATGGGAATTAGTTCCATCAGTAGATTGGATCTCAATTTCTGCAACTTCCGGAAGTGGAAATGCAACTGTGTTAGTAAATAGCACAACAGATAATCCTACTGATTCAACAAGAACAGGTAAAATTTATGTATACAGCCAAAGCTTACTAACCGATTCCATTATAGTTACTCAAAATGGAAAACGAAAATCGTTTAGAATTGAAGCTGAGGATTATTTGGATAAGTCAGGTACACAGACTGAAGTCACTGCCGATGAAGGAGGAGGTGAAAATGTTGGATATATTGATGTGGATGATTGGTTAACCTACAGCCTTGATATAAGTTATGTCGGAGTTTATGATGTAACCTTCAGGCATGCCGGATGGTCAGGAGATTTTGATGTTTTTATAAATGACACATTACTACAAAATGTGACTTTTTCTAGTACGGCAGACTGGCAAGTATGGGTAAGTTATACTACTGAAATGGTTTTAAAAGAAGGACAGCATATAATGAAATTAGAGTTTAATTCAGTAGGTACCAACTTGAACTGGTATCAATTTGACTGGAAAAGCTTGTATAATGAAGAAGATTCAGTTACTAATGTTGAATACTCAACTAACAAGTTAGTGAAAATATACCCGAATCCTGCTGATAAATATTTAAATATCGAATTTATTAAAAAGGAGGATATCAGGGAAATTTGGATTCTTAACATTCAAGGAAAAATCCTGTTACACCATATAAATAAAGGTATTACTATTGAAAGAATTGATGTGTCGGGCTTGAAGAAAGGAATATACATTTTGAAAATAAATTTTGAAACATCAGCAATGACAAAAAAAATAATAATTGAATAAGGGATTTTAACATATATTGAACTATAAATTTTAAAAGATTAAATAAATACAATAATTATGAAAAGCAAATTCAACTATTTATTTATGATAATTGGAATTTTATTCCTTTCCATATTAATTGGGAATTCACAGGTTTTATACGTAGGGGCCAATTACCATCCTCATGATGATAAAAATCCTGAAAAAATTAAAAAAGATATTGAGTTGATGAAAGCTGCAGGCCTTAATGTTGTTCGAATGGGCCATTTAGCATGGGATAGCTACGAACCGGCTGAAGGCCAATTTAACTTTACATGGTTCGATAACGTAATGGATATGATGGCTGAAGCAAATATAAATGTCATTCTTGATATAGCTATCCGTCCTGCCCCAATCTGGCTACATCACAAATATCCATCAATTAGTATTACTGATAAGAGTGGTGATGTATTATACCCTAATCATCGCTATATGGAAGATATCGGCGATCCTATGTATCAGAAATTTGCTTTACGTTTTACTGATGTTATGACACAACGATATGCTAATCATCCAGCATTACTGGCTTTTGGAATTGATAATGAATCAGGGGATGGTCAAATTTCGTATTCCGAAACAGCAAGGCAACGGTTCATAGCCTGGTTGAAAAATAAATATACGAATCTTGATAATTTAAACAAGGCATGGGCTACCCAGCGCTGGTCGAGAAGGATTAACCAATGGGAAGAAATTGACTTTCCTATATCAACTCACTATAACGATGTGCCCGAAAGAATGCTTGATTTCAGACGTTTTGTTTCTGATGAAATTAATCAATTACTTTTTAAAGTTATTGATTTAGTAAATACCAATGCACCCAATACCTTGGTAAATACAAATGCATGGTATTTCAGTTGGATGAAATATTTTGATTATGCTCCAATAGCCTATTCAGGTAAAATGACACGTGGAGGTGAGGGATTTTATGCAGGAACTTCTTTAATTAACAATGGAGGTATATTGTGGGCTTCATTTGGCATAGTACGTATTCAATATGAAAGTACAAATCCTTTCTGGTGTAGCGAATTTACAACCATGACTGCTGTTCCGAATTCTTGCAGAAAGCAGGCTTATGCCTCACTGATGTTTGGAAATCAAATGGTTTGTGGATGGACGTGGCAAAGCATGTGGGCAGGTGAAGAACAATATTTGCAAGGTCTTATTGATTGGGATGGTATTCCAAACCGCAAATACGATGAATACAAAAAAATTGCAACGGAATTTAAAAAAATTGAGAAATATTTTCCTTATAAACCGGAGGCTGAAGTTGGATTAGCTTTTTCATTCCCAAGCCAGATTGTTAGTTATTCATTCCCTGAACAACACGATGGCCAGGTTGGTACTTGTTTCAACCAATTTTTTGATCGTAATATAGATGTACGAATGCTTGATATTAGCCATAGCGATCTAAAATATAAATTATTGATTATACCTGGTGTTACAGTCATGGATTCACTAACAGCTAAAAAAATTCGAGATTATATATATAATGGAGGTACTGCGATAATGACAAGTTATTCAGCAGTTGTAGATACCACCAATCAGGTATTTGCTGGTACTCGCCCGGGTTTGTTAAGTGATGTTTTTGGAATCAGGTTAGGTAGCTATGAAGAAATTGAAAACATGAATGAAATTTCAAGAATTTCATATAAAGGGAAAAAAGTTAGAGTGAGCTATAAGGACAAAAATTTAGAATCCGAATCGCCCCGTTTTGATATAATTGAACTTAAAGGTGCTGAAGTATTAGGAAATATAACCAGCCTGGATAAAGATTACCCGGTTATTACATCCAATAAATATGGAAAAGGAAAAGCAATTTATATAGGTTTGCCGGTAAGAGGTGAAATATTAAATCCTTTGCTCGACGATTTATTAAACGAACTTTCAATTAAAAAAGGCCCGGAAGTACCAGATAGTGTTATAGCAAGGCAAATCGATCAAAATCATTTCTTATACCTGAATATAAGTACCAGACCAAGAGTGATTAATATGAAAGGAGAATCTAAAAGTATCCTTTATGATAGAGATTATTCTGGCAATTTTACTATTGCCCCTAACGAGCCGGAATTTATTGAGATAAAGTAAATCATTAAAACAAATAAACACACTGTATTATGAAGAATAATATGGGCACATTACATAAACGTTATTACAAAACTATGGAGTTATGCGATGTCCCGTCATTAATTGAAGAGTATAAAAAAGCACATGCCAAAGGCACTGCCTGGCCGGAAATAACACAGGGAATGAAGGATGTAGGTATTATTGATATGGAAATTTATCTGTTGGGCACCAGGCTGTTTATAATAATGGTTACAATATCTGATTTTGATCATGATAAGGCAATGGCAGAATTGGCAATGAAACCACGTCAAAAAAAATGGGAAGAGCATATGTCAAAATTCCAGGATACATCTGCCGAAGCCACAATTGACCAAAAATGGCAATTGATGGAACGGATTTATAAAATGGATGAATAAACTTAATAATTAAAATGTACCTGATTACTAAAATATCGTTTTTTTTGGCCGGACAATTTTTAATAAGCAAAGATAAAAACCTGAGTAAATTAAATAAAGCTCTCTATCTGGGTGCAGTAGGGATATTTTATTTAGGAATTGGATTGGTTTGGGAGATGGTATTTCCAATTATTAAGAAAATCCGGACAAGTTCATTTGTCGTTTTTGCAGGGGGATGGAGTTTGATCCTTTTATCCATTTTTTATCTTATTATAGACGTTTGGAAATTAAGGAAATGGTCGTTTTTTTTCATATTAATAGGTTCAAATTCAATTTTTATTTATGTGTACCAATCGGGTGTACTCGATTTACGGAGGATGAGTAATTTTTTCTTTAAAGAGCTCGCTACTTACCATTCTTATCCTGCGGTACTGGCGCTTATTGCTTCTTGTGTATATTTATTGGTGAACTGGTTATTTTTGTACTTTATGTACAAACAAAAAATATTTCTTTAAGTATAGTTTAAATGATTTACATAAAATTACAATATAAAATATAAAGTAATATGATAAAAAAATACTCAATCAAAGAATCTCGAATTAGATTGTATATTGCTGTAGTTGTAATGTTTGTTTCAACAACTTTTGGATCAGTAAGTTATGCCGATAATCCTATAATCCAAACAAAATACACTGCCGACCCGGCGCCAATGGTATATAACGACACTGTGTTCCTCTATACCAGCCATGACGAAGACAATGCTTTTGGCTTTGAAATGTTTAACTGGTTGCTTTATACCTCAACAGATATGGTAAACTGGACAGATCACGGGATCATTGCCGGCGTTAAAGAGCCATACAAAACATTTGACTGGGCCGATGGACATAGCGCCTGGGCCCCTCAGTGTGTGGCCAGAAACGGGAAGTTTTATTTATATTGTCCTACAATTTACCAAGGAAAGATGGCTATTGGTGTAGCTATCTCCGACAGTCCGTATGGACCATTTACCGATGCTTTGGGGAAGCCATTAATTTTTCGTTCTAATCCGGGTGACTATGATCCTACAATATTAATAGATGATGACGGGCAGGCTTACCTTTATTGGGGAGGGAACGGCCCATGCTATTATGCGAAGTTGAATGAAGACATGATTTCCCTGGCAAGCGACATTCATATTGCATCTATTGATTTTACGGGAACTCCACCTGAGGCATCGTTCACAGAAGGTCCCTGGTTGTGGAAAAAGAACAGCCATTACTACCTGGCATGGGCATCTCGCTGCTGTCCCGAAGGAATAGGTTATGCAATGAGCGACAGCCCGATAGGACCCTGGAAATGTATGGGAACAATTATGGACCCTGACGAAAAGTCGAATGGAAACCATCCTGGGATAGTAGATTACAAAGGAAACTCGTATGTATTTGGGTTTAATTATGCTATCCTGAAACAAACCATGTCGAAACATTATGAAAGACGTTCGATATGTGTTGAAAGAATGACCTATAATGAGAACGGTTCTATTCAGAAACTTCCATGGTGGTCAGAAGCAGGGGCACTGCAAATTGGAACTTTAAACCCATACATTCAAAACGAAGCAGAAACTATGGCCTATAGCGAAGGGCTTAAAACTGAATTTGCTACTGAATGGGAACGCAACATTCCATGGGATAAGGGACGAAAAATCACCGACAGGTTA
>JAFGOZ010000690.1 GCA_016926235.1 Bacteroidales bacterium
CCTGATCTGTCAGTTTCATTAAGGTAATATAAGTATTCATTTTGCCTCCTTTATTTTAAGATTTTATCTGGATGTGACCAGTGTGTAATACTTTGCTAATATCTTAAATAAGAGGATTCCTTATTATTTCTTCAAAATTACGCCATAAAAAGTTGTAAGTCAATTTTATTTTCGGATCCGGAATATCTTGATTCAGGTATCAGGATGGCATAGCTTTACATATTAAGAAGACGGAAGTCAGAAGACCAAGCCTACGCTAAAGCTTCGGCTTGCAAAGCGAAGACCGAAGTTGGGGACCGTAATGACGAACTGATCCCGACTTGTCGGGAGAGCCCGGCGAAGCCAAATCCCGCTGGGGGGAACCAGCCGTATATCATGCACATGCGTTCAATCAGATATAGTTAACGGTAAAAATAAAATTGACTTTGGCTTTTGCTGAGTGTAGCTACTATATAACTTTTTCAAGAACTTACACAGAGGTCTTCGCTTCGCTCAGTCTGACACAGAGTCCCGTCCCGATAGCCATCGGGAGCCATCGGGATCACAGAGCTCCACTGAGTCAAAAGGAATTCTTCTCTGTTGTCCTCTGTGGTCCTCTGTGGACCTCCGTGTAACAAAAAAGTTATCTTATTTGAAGTTCCTAAGATTTCTTCTTAGGTGTAAGACTTTATAATTTCGAAAGGAAATTAATATTTGCATTCCAACCTTTTGACTGCTTTTTACGTATTATCTATAAATATCAACTTACTGAATCCAACACAGAAAAGACATTTTCAGAATATTAAGATCAAAATTTCCTGATATGAAAACAAGATTGGGAATTATTCTATTTATGATATTATTAATAATTGGTCTAACATTTTGTGAAAAACCAAAGCCGGATGTTGTTTCTCTGGCATTAAAGGGTGAAATTATATTCAATCTACCTGATCAGGCGAATCAGGATAGCAATCAAACTGAGAATTTTAATCCAGAATTAATAAATGGATTAATCAATGACATAGACGGTAACATCTACAAGACAATTCAGATTGGTAATCAGACATGGATGGTAGAAAATTTGAAAACTACAAGGTACAACGACGATAGCCCGATATTATTCCGTACTGGAGGTCCAGCTGGTTATACAGGTTGGTTTGATCTGGGAAAAGGTGCTTATTGCTGGTATGATAATGATGCAAAATATAAAGATTCTATGGGTGCTATATATAACTGGCATGCGGTAAATACCGGCAAGCTTTGCCCTACAGGATGGCATGTACCAACATATTCAGAGTGGACTACATTGATAACCTCTTTGGGCGGGATAGTAGACTCATTTAATGAGGAGACAGATAATGCTTATATCCACTGGATCTATTCTAAAGATTATATAAAAGGCGGTTTTACCGTTGGTTCTGGTGCCTGCTTAGACGGTTGGGGTTTCGGGAGTTTTGATGAAGGGAGTTTTTGGTGGACAGCTACTCCGTATATTAAATACAATTTCCCTTATGCATATATTTTATCGGTCCATATTATCAGCGACGAACCTCAGTCGTATGGTTTTAATGTACGCTGTTTTAAAGACTGACTATTTTAAAATAGTCAATTATATGCCCCCGAGACTCAGCTCCGGGGCCACTTATTATTATCGGGGCTATTGGATTTCAGGGAATTGATCCTTTTTAGTAGATCATTGAATACGAATTGATCTGATCCTCTGAGGAATTTCGCATCAGGATAGAGTTTAAAAATCTTTTGAGAAAGAGGACTGGCCAACAACAGAGACTCGAAAACCCTGCTTTTCAATACCAATTGTAAATTCAGAATCGATAAAAGAAACTTAGGCCCAGAGCTGGAAGGACCTTAGTAAAACCCGTTTCATTTTTTAAAAAAGCCCCCACTCCTGCGTCAAGACTAACTCCAGAATCTTCTGAAAAATAAAAATCTCGGCCAAACCGTAAATGTGATTCCAGATTATTTTCGAGACCTGACTCATAAGCAATTCTAAGGTAATTCAAACCAATCCTTATATACCAGGGAGGCATTTCTGAAAATTTAGATGAATCACCCAGGTGATAATAGAAATCTCCTGTTAATGATACCAGGCTTTTCCAGTTGAAGAGCCAGCCTCCGGGAGATGGCCATGTGCCAATACTTAAGCCTATTTGCGACTGATCAGGAATCTGATATCTTATACCGATATTAATTGTCTCCGGAAAACCAACTCCGCCCGATATATTTAAATTTTTTTGCCCGAACATTTTTTCTCCAGAACTGATTGAAAAATTAACTGTCAGCAAAATGCAGAATAATAGCTTTACTTTGGCTTTCATCAGAATGTAGTGTTGATAAATAGGTAATACCGGAAACAAGGTCAGTCAATAATTTTATTGAAGTTACGCCAATAATAAATCACAGGCAAATAAATCTTAAATGCTTATTTACTGTAATCATCCGTAATATTAGCATACTTCAATAGTTATTTATTGTTTTCTTGTTCATCCATTACTTGAATTTGATATTAAGATAGTGTAACTTTACTTGAACAATAACTCTGGAAATCTGGTGGCTATGAAACAAAACAGCCTTGATAGATTCTGGAAAGAACTGAAACGCAGAAAAGTTGTTCATGTAATTACTGTCTACGCTGCAACTGCTTTTGTGATCCTCGAAGTTGTGGATATGATCGCACAGCCGCTCCATTTCCCTGATTGGACACAGGCGTTTATTATTGTCCTGCTCTGCATAGGATTCATTATTTCAGTTGTTGTTTCATGGGTATATGATATTACTCCTTCAGGTGTCAGTAAAACAAAACCTGCAAGTACAATTAAACATAGTGAACCGTCAACTCATGCGGTTTCAGGAGGATGGAAGATAGCAACTTATGTCAGTGCGATTATTATAATAACATTGTTGGCATTTAACTTTTTAAGTAGAAGAAACCTCAGTGAGGAAATTTCAAGACTTGAAAAATCTATAGCTGTTTTACCTTTTAGAAATGATAGTGGAAGTGATTCTACGACCTATTTCATCAATGGCATTACAGAGAGGATTACAACTAATCTTCAGATGATAAAGGAATTCAGAGTAATTGGTCGTACTTCAGTTGAACAATATCGGAATAACAATACCCAATTAAGTTCTGATATTGCTAAAGAACTGGGCGTGAATTATATCATTGAGGGAAGCGGTGAAAAGTATGGAAATTCGTACAGCTTAGTTGTACAATTAATAAAGGCAAAAGGTAAGGAGACTCACCTATGGGCAAAAACATACGTTGAAGAAATTGGAGAGGTTTATGATTATTTCAAAATAATGAGTGAGATTGCGGAGAAAATAGCTATAGAACTTAAAACAGCTTTGACTCCTAAGGAAAAGCAATTGATAGAAAAGAATCCGACCGACAATTATGCAGCGCTTATTTTATATCAGAAAGGGTGGGATGAACATACAAAATTCTGGATTGATAACTCTAATATGGATGCCCTCAAAAGAGCTGAAAAATATTATCGGGAAGCTATCAAAGAAGATAAAAATTATGCTTTGGCTTTTTGCGGATTGGCAAGAGCGATCTGGGACAAAAATCAATGGATATCATATGTATCAGAAGGAGTATTGGACTCTGTACTTTCTTTATGTGACCATGCGATCAGCATTGACAATCAATTGTCAGACGCTTACTCAATATTGGGTGATTATTACAGGAGAACCAATAATAAAGATAAAGCCCAGGATGCTTATGAAAAAGCAATAGATATCAATCCAAATGATCCATTTGCATTTATTGGAATGGCATACCAATTTGGTACTACTAATCCTGGTAAGGCATTATATTACACAAAAAAAGCTGCCTCAATTTACCGTGGTCAATTATTGCCGGAAATGTATCGGGGAATCAGCTTTTTATATACTCTTATTGACCTAAAGAAAGAATCAAGAGAATTTGCAGATTGGGCTGTTGGAATAGATGGGGATTCTTCAGCATATTATTACAGATTATACGTCAATGAATTATATTCCGGGAATCTCAATGCTGCGTGTAATTATATTAAACGAGCATTTGCAATAGATACAGACAACATAAATTATCAATTTTCTTTGGGGCAAATATGTCTATTTCTGGGAGAATATAAGGAATCATTGGAGCATTTTGAAAAATGGTTGGAAAAATCAGATACTATGAATCAAGCTACATTATTTGCTTTACATCGTATAGGATATGCATACGAGTTAAATGGGAACAACAGTGCAGCAACACATTATTACAATGAGCAAATAAAGTACGGTAACCGGATGATTAAATTGGGAAGAGCAGGACGTATAAACTATGATCTTGCCGGAGTATACGCAGTAAAAGGTGAAAAGCAAAAAGCATTGGATAACCTAAATATATTTTATCAATGGATGATAAAGAATGATAATCCTGTATATTATATTTCATTTTTACGCTTTGATCCGGAGTTCAACAGTATAAGAAATGAACCAGAATTTAAGAAGATTCTTCAAGATTCAGAAAGCATATATCAATCATTAGTTGATAGGGAAAAGAAATGGCTTGGGGAGCAGGGGATGCTTTAAAGAAAGAAGAGGAGAAGAAGAGATAGGGTGAATGGGAAAACCTCGAACCGCAAGCCGATTATAAAAAACGAGAAACGAATAACCAATATCCAGTACCCAGTACCCAGTACCCAGTACCCAGTAACATCCCAATATCCTGAATCAACCAAAACATGAACCATGTCAATCTGGTCCGCTGAAATAAAAGAGCTTGAAAGGCTTTATGATTCCTTCAAAGGTCAACTCCCTGAACTTGAAAAAGAATTGGGGCACCTGATCCACTCTGAAGATCGCAATGTTATTCTTCTGTATTCAAGACGGTGTCTGGAGGTGATTATTACTGACTTATGTGAATGCGAACTAAGAAGAGAGAGGGGAACTGAGCCTCTAAAAGGCATAATTGATAAGCTGAATAAAGAGAAGAAAATACCTCATCATATAATTGCCTCAATACACAGCCTAAATGAGTTATCAACCTTTGGCACTCATCCGAAAGATTTTGATCCTGAGCAGATAAAGCCAGCTCTTATTAATCTTGATATTATCATAAAATGGTATTTAAAATATAAAGATCTCCTTAATGTCGGAAAACAAAATTCAGAACAGGAAAAAGTTAAGAATGACAAATCAGAAGTAACGGAATCAGTTAAATCCATTGCTGTACTGCCCTTTAAAGATATGAGTCCTGAGAAGGACCAGGATTATTTCTGTGAGGGTATGGCAGAAGAAATAATTAATGTACTTGCTCATATTGAAGACTTTAAGGTTATTGCCCGTACATCGGCATTTGCATTCAAGGAAAAACAGGTTGATATCCGTGAAATCGGAAGGATACTTGATGTTGAGACATTGCTTGAAGGGAGCGTTAGAAAATCAGGCGATCGTATTCGTATAACGGCACAGCTGATCAGAGTTGCAGATAGTTCTCACATCTGGTCGGAACGTTACGACCGTGAATTAAAGGATGTTTTCGCCATACAGGATGAGATAGCCCTGGCAATAACAAATAATCTGAAAGTGAAACTTTTAGATGAAAAGAAAGCATTGATTTCGAAACGGCATTCCAGGAACCTTGTAGCTTTTGACTTTTATCTGAAATTCATGCACTGGTTTCAAATGCAGACAGAAGAAGGATTCAGAAGAGCTAAGGAATATTGTGATTTGGCACTGGAAAATGATCCGGACTATGCATTAGCATACATAGGATTAGCTTATGTTAATGCAGTCAGACCATTTTGGGTGAATTTATCCCCAAATATAGGATTCCCTAAGGCAATAGAATATGTAAACAAAGCTCTCAAATTAGACATTACACTTCCTGACGCCTATCATTCACTCGGATTTATAAACACAATTTATTATTGGAACTGGAGGGAAGCGGAAAGGAATTATAAGCATGCTATTGAGTTAAATCCAGGCTCATCTTTTTTTCATATGGATTATTCTTATTTACTAACGTTTACGGGACGGAATGAGGAAGCAATTCAGGAAGCAGAAAGAGCAAAGGAATTAGATCCGCTTTCCCCCTTTATAATAGGTCATTGTGGTAATATCTATAGGTTTGCTGGCCAGCTTGAAAGGTCGATTGAGCAAAATCAAATGGCACTTACAATAGATCCAAATTATTTTGTTCCGCATTTCCATCTTGGTATTACATATAGTTTGAAAGGAATGTCAGAAAAGACAAAATATGAATATGAGAAAGCAGTTAATCTATCAGGAGGAAATTCATTTATAACAGCAGCTTTGATTTGTAATTATTATAGGATTGGGAAAAAAGATGAGGCAGATGAGCTTTTTGAGAGTCTGAAGAAAAGATTAGAGACAGAATATATCCCTGCAACATCTTTTTATCTGATACATAGATTTAGAGGTGAAGAAGTCCTGGCGTATGAGTGGTTGAAGCGAGCCTGTGATGAGCATGATACATTTCTTCCCTACTTAAGAGTTGAACCTGCGTTTCTTCCTAAAGGATCGAAGTATATGCAGTTATTGAAAGAAAGAGGGCTGGATTATTAACTGGCTTGAAATGCAGGGGAGTCTTTGAGAATGAAGAGGAGAAGAGGATCCTCCTTCGCTATCCTTCGACAAGCATTGGATGTGCTAAGGAGGACAAAGGAATGGGGGAATAGAACAAAGACGGAAGGCAGAAGACCGAAGACGGATGACCTAGGAAATCCGCAAACTGCAAGCCTCGCGCCGCATACCGCTTTCAAAGACTGAGAAACGAATAAAAAGGAAACAGAAGCATCCCAATATACTGAATAAACCAAAATATGACCTATGTCAATCTGGTCATCAGAAATAAAAGAACTTGAAAGGCTTTATGATTCCTTCAAAGGTCAGTTTCCTGAGCTGGGAAAAGAGCTGTTGCAACTCATCAGGTCTGATGATCCGAATGTTATCCTGCTATATTCAAGAAGATGTCTGGAGGTGATAATTACTGACTTATGTGAATGCGAACTAAGAAGAGAAAGGGGAACTGAACCTCTGAAAGGCATAATTGATAAGCTGAATAAGGAAAAGAAGATCCCGGCTCACATAGCTTCCTCAATGCATGGTCTGAATGAATTGTCAACCTTTGGTACTCATCCTAAAGATTTTGATCCTGAGCAGGTTAAACCCGTCCTGGTTAATCTTGATATAATTATCAAGTGGTATGTGAAATATAAATCAATCAATAGTAAGCCAAAAGAAGAAAAGAAGATTCCGGTTGAGGGAGGAAGACCGGAAGATGTCAATAAAGAGGTGGAAATCGAGCCACAGGAGAAACATGCAAAACTGACCAAAAACAAGTTATTGTCTGGAATATTAATTATGGCGATTCTGGTAATAACTGCAATACTATTATATCCAAAGATATTTGAATCTAATACACTTGACAGACTAAGATCATCTGGTGAGAAGATTTCAATTGCTGTTATGCCATTCCAGAATATAACAGGTGATTCTACCAAAAATATTATGGAAGGATGGATTCAGGACAACCTAATAAACTTACTTACTAACTCGGAAGAACTTAAGGTAAAACCAACTGAGTCAATTAATTCAGTTATTGAAAGTAGAATTATTCCTACTACAAATGCTTCAATCACACCCTCCCTTGCCGGTTTAATCTCAAGGAAATTGGAAACAGATGTTTTTATCTATGGGAGTATCAAAATAGATGCTTCTATAATTCGTATAACTGCACAATTAATCGATACAAAAACAGAAGAAATATTTAAGAATTTTCAGATAGATATACCTGTCAAGAAAGATATAACTAATAAAATCATTGATTCTCTTTCTTTGATGGTGAGGGATTATCTTGAAGTATCTAAACTGAAAAAGGAAAGTCCTTCTAATTTGCAGGGTATGTTATCCACGATTAACTCTCCTGAAGCCTATCGTTATTTTATGGCTGGTAAAAAAGCATTTGAAAAAAGAGATTATCCTGCTGTATTTGAAAATCTCACCAAAGCAATAGAAATTGATACAAACTTTACTTATGCTCCTATTTTGCTTGCTCAGGCATATGGGAATGTGGGAAGATTTGAAGATGGCAAGAAAATAATGCTAAAACAGTATGGAAAAAGAGATCTAATGTCATATCAAATGAAGACTTATACAGATTATCAATATGCTGGATACTTTGGAACACCATTTGATCAAATTGGATTTTTGAAACAACTTTTAGAGATTGACAAGCAATCACCCGATTATCATTATCTTTTAGGGAATCGGTATCTAAGTATTAATCAATACTATAATGCGATCCCTGAATTTGAAGAGGCTTTAGAGATAAATTACCATTGGGGCTCCCGACCTTGGTGGATTTTTAATTATACCTCATTGGGCTACTGCTATCACATGACGGGTCAGTATAAGAAGGAAAAAACTGTTTATAAGAAAGCAGAAAAAGATTTTCCTGATGATCCATCGCTTTTATACAATCAAGCAGTCTTGTCCTTAACTTTGGAAGATATGGTGAAGGCTAATGTTTATATTGAGAAATACAAGTCAATTCTTAAAGAAAATTCAGCATCTGATGCAGCAATAACCAGTAATCTGGCAGATATTTACAGAGAGGCTAATTTGTTGGATAAAGCAGAGGAATATTATCGGCAAGCATTCTTATCAGAGCCTCAATCAGGAGGCAGGATGAATACTCTTGCTTATTTCTTGATTGATACGGATCGTAATATAAATGAAGGATTGGAACTTGTTGATAAAGCATTAATATTAAGTCCGGAGAACTATAATTATTTACATACAAAGGGTTGGGGAATATATAAACAGGGAAAATTTAAAGAGGCATTGGATATTCTTCAGAAAAGCTGGGAGATAAGAATAGAAAAAGCTATTTATAATCATGAAGCATTTCTTCATCTGGAAGAAGCAAAAAAGGCTGTTGCCGGTCAGGATTAGAAAGGAGACGAGGAGAAGAAGTGACGAAGGGACTGAGAGATGAAAAAACATATCAACGTATTAAAAGCCGGCTTTTAATACGTTTTTTAATACGTAGTTTATAGGTTATAATGTATAGATTATCAATTTAATACCAATTAGATTTAGAATGATAACTCATATCTGAACTGACGTCCTTCAATCAATTGATCAGAAGTCGCCTGGCCGCTTAACCGGTCTCCCTGGTGTACCAGTGTTAATCTGATTTTATCCGGATAGCGGAGACCATCCTGAGTTGGAATTACACCTGAAAAATATCCAGGCAAAAGGTATATAAATATCTAATAATCATTCTCAATTTATCTTCTTTATCCTATCATTCCTTAACAAATATGCATTTTCCGGGGTTCTCCAGAAAGCTATTCGCATCCTTTGTATATTCCTGAAACGAAACGGGTAATTGATTTTATCCTCTTGATCCATAAAGGATTTGTTTTGTACATGCATATGTAAATGGGGTACGGTACTTTTTCCTGAATTTCCTACGCGACCAATATAGGTTCCCATTGAAATAGTATCACCTGTCTTAACAGCAATACTTGCTTTTTTTAAATGCCCGAAGAAAACATACTTTTCATACCCGATATCTAGAATAACGAAGTTACCTCCGGCATTTACCGTATCAAGTTGGAACATTAAATCACTTTCAACACTATCAACTACCTGGGTAATTATTGCACTGGCCGGAGAAAAAACTGGTTCATTATAGGAATAGAAGTCTGTAACAGAGTTTTCCTTTTCTTTATAAAAACGATTATCTGAACCTAACTTAAGAAAGTCTATAGCATACTTGTTCATAAAATGAGAATTTGTCTGTAAGCTTGCCCCAGCATGACCAGCTATCCATATCCCATTGAATGGTAATTCCAAAACCACACATTCTTCTTCGGGTGGAAAAGGGTAAGATTTAACAAGTACTGAAAACAAGTAAATTGAAATTGAAGAAGATAAAATTAAAGGAAGTCCATAAATTATTTTCCGCCTGAAACCCCCTTTTTTGGATTTTTCAGAGATAGAAAAGCAGAAATAGATCTCCATAAAAATCCATAAAACGAATGATAGAATAAAAAAGTAACGAGCAAAATCCCTGACTGTTGAGGAACCCAGAAAAACGACAAATAAATAATAAATTACTCCAGGAAGTAGAAAAACCAATGAAATTGCAAACAAAATCTTAGTAACCTTAAAATAAACAGGTACTTCATTGTGCCATAATGGAATCCTTCCTTTTTTTCTTAGAATATATTTACGCAACCTGAAAAGGATGATAAACAGCAGCAATAAACTGATTATGCTAAAAGCTATTGTGAGAATTGTTTCAAATGTGTTATACATCATCAATCAATCTTAATGAAATATTTTTATCCAAATAGGTATAGCAATTACTTCTATTTCAGTAAGTGTCCCCATTATTAATTAAAAGACGTAATAAAGTTTTTCATGCTGCTTTTAATTGGGGTTAAGAAGTATTTACTGCTTTTTTGTGGGACTTGTAACAGATTTCAAGAAAATGTATGAGTGTATTATCCTTTTAGGTGTCAAACAATTTAAAGACGAGAAACCCCCGGTCCTGAGGGATTACCTCCTCTCCCGACCTTCTGTCGGGATCGTCGGTGATCCCGTTGGGGTAGCTTCAAAGCCATCAGATCAGCTCTCCCTTCGGTCGTCTTTTTGTTTTATTCAAAGTCCTCATTCATGCAAGCATGATTCGACCTTTTCATAAAACAAAAATCCCGAACGCCTTGTGGCGTTCGGGGCTGATCTGATGGCTTTGGCGGAGAAGGAGGGATTCGAACCCCCGGTCCCACGGTAGCAGGACAACGGTTTTCAAGACCGCCGCATTCGACCACTCTGCC
>JAFGOZ010000691.1 GCA_016926235.1 Bacteroidales bacterium
AATGATGAATAATATTCTTCGTGTACGAAATTCGTGTCATACCATTCATCTTCATCATGTACAGCTAGATTGGGCAATGTGTCTGCCAGGAAAGCGGCTGTTATTTTTATATCATCTATGTACCAACCGGCGTATGTTATTGAACCATCTGACGTGAATAAAAACCTTAATTGAATAGTATCTCCTTCATAGGCTGATAAGGAAATATTATGTAATGCCCAATTACCATTATTTCCTGTATAATTACTTGCCAAGGATTGCCAATTGGTTCCACCGTTATTCGAAATATAAATACTCATAAAATCACAACAGGATTCTAGGTGATACCATTCACGAAATGAAAGTTGTGGATCAATCGCAGCAATTAATAAAATTTCAGGGCTTATTAATTGATAATATGCTCCATTGTTATAATAATCATCTAAATCTGTTGCAGCGCAATTAACTCCTTCATAAGCAGAACCTGGACCAGAAGTTGGATTGCCAACCTCCCATTCACCATCCATTGACCAGTCTGATGCTCCGTCTTCAAAGTTTTCTGAATATATAATAAATGTTGGAGGAGGTGTTCCACCTGCAAATTGAACTTCGCCACATGCATCCATATTATTCCATGCTTCGTCATATGAAGGAGCAGTGTTTCCATCCGACATCCAAACCATTCTTTTTCTATCACTGTCTTCTACATCACGATCAACTATAGTGACATCGAAGCCAATTGTGGGTGATAAATTCGGATTTATTTCTGATCCGTATTCATCTAATAAACTGCTAAAAGGAATAGCATACTCATATACATAATCCGGATCATTAAGCGAATAGGCACAACTTGAATTCGCTCCCGCCCAGTTTGGACCATAAAAGAAATAATCATTAACGTCTTGTTGAAATCCTAAATCACCCCAGGCAAATTGATAGTGACCGTTGGGTTCTTGGGCAGGACCATATCCATCGTCTAAATTATCAACATTCATATCAAGATATATCTCAACTCCGTCAGACTGCCAGTCAGCTTCACCAGAACACCATTGGTCGCAATGGTCATCCTCAACAACATTAATTAAAATAAAAATAGCTGTATCATTCCATACTGCCTGCCAGGTTGCTACATCAAGAGTTGGAACATCATAATCTGATACAAAAGGTCTATCAATATTATGTGTTTCAATACTATTCCACAACTCATCAACCTGGCCGTCAATAACAGGCGCTATGCCATAGGGCAGTTTATAAAAATATGCATCCTGAGCCATAACTGATATGGCAAATGCAAAAATTGAAAATAAAAGAATAATTTTTCTCATTTGTTTTAGTTTTAAGTTATTAATTGTTTTTTTTAGTTTTTTCATATCATTATAATTTACTGTATTATTAATTTTTGTATATCATATTCTCCATTATGAACTATTTTAAGCATGTACATTCCGCTTTCCAGTTCACTGACATTAATTACCTGTGAACCTGTTATTAATTCAGATAATAATTTTATACCAGCCAAATTGTATATTTCAACTATTGATTCTACTTCAAAACCGGTTTCAACTCTTACAAAACTCACTGCCGGGTTCGGGTATAATCCAAATTGTGAAATTCCTTCTCCAACCATACCTGTTCCATATATACCCATACCTTTTAGGTTAATAACAAATGCCGAACTTCCCGGGGCATTCGAATTAATAGTCAGCGTGCCTTCGTGTAACTGAAAATCTTCGGGCATGAAGTATACAATCAATTCTTCATCGAACAGGTAATCAATTTTTATGGTATCAGTTAAGTCATCAGTATAGTAAGTGAATGCATCATCACTTATTTCTATATCTTCCACGGTAATGATATCAACACCCAGGTTACGCATCATCAATACTACATCAGCTATTCCTCCCCTTGGAACCATACCAAAATCAATGGTAGAATTATTAGCAAGAATATTACTGTTTGCAATAATTTCTAAACTGGCGGCTTGTTGATAGCCTACCACTGCATAACCAACGACTGTTAAACCGAAATTACTGCTGTTGCTGTCACTCAATGCTACATATTGAACAATGTTTCCGGCTGTATCGCGCGGTTCGAATGTAATGGTGAAATCAATTGAATCGCCTGCTTTAACAACCGTATCTTTTCCAATGCCCGATAGCGTGAAGAAATCAATTAATGTATCTCCCATCCAGCTTGTGTCTATTACTACATTATATCCGTTAGCCGCAAATAACCTGAATATACCATCCCTGCTGCCATCTTCGGCCGATACATAGGAATAATAATATCCTTCAAGTTCATCCACTTTAAAAATGCCTTCACCGGCCGGGTAAACATAAGTTATATCATCATATTGGTAATATTCATCCATCAACACAATATCTTCGCTTACTAGCATTATTTCAGCATAAGAAGATCCGCTTGCATTGTAAATTAAATTTAGCACATAAATAGGCTCTTTCTTGTTGCATGAATAGATCTTTATTGTAACCAAATGGTAACCATCCGGTGTAAAAGGATCGAACATGGTAGTAAAGTCGAATGATTCAAGAGTACCAATTGTTTTTGGCAATGCATCATTAGTTGAATAAATTAAAGTATCCCCTTCAATTACTATGGAATCAACGGTAAATGCAAACGGGCTTAAGTTCATTAAACTGAACTGGGTTGTGTCTGCATACCCGCTGTATATATTTACCTGGTAACTGATTTGGTCATCGTAATAAATATTCGGGCCGGCTAAAAGCGCTAAAGCTTTCTCCTGCAAACCTGTTCCCATTAAAGGTATATATACGTACTCATCAGATAATTCAATTACTCCCATGTAATTACGGTATATTGAAGCAGAAGTCGGATCAAACCGGATTGCAAATACCAGTGAGTCTCCTGCGCCAATATATTGGTTACCATAAAAGTCATTATCATATTCATCAACCCATAAAAACCGTGAACTGGTATAATTGAAACCAACATAAGCGCCTGAACCTCCAATATTTACTAACTTGAACCATACATATTTTCGGTCATTATCAATCATAGCGCCTCCAAAATCTATCATATCCAGCCAGTTGGTATCAATCATCTCCCCTTCCTTATAAAGAACAAATTCTGCCGGATCGCTCACCGGTTCGGGCTCGTATGCATAGGCGGTTAAATATACCGTATCAATAGCTCCTTGTGTAGTATCGTTATGGTTAATGATCAGTAAACCCGATATTATTCCCGTGTCACTGGCTGTACAGGTTAATAAATCATATTCCTGGTACAATTTGCCTGATTGTAAGGTTAACGTGTTGGGTGTAAATTCACTTTCATAACCAAATGCGGCATTCGTGGTAGTTACATCAATTTCAATAGTAATTTCCCCCCAGTTCATATATTGAAACCATTCCCACATCTGTTCTGTTTCGCCTACCATTATATATCCAAAATCAATTACCAGGCTGTCATTTCCTTTTGAATCAGTATACCATGACCATGGCCCGTTAATTGATAAATATGTTCCTTTATATTCATTTGAACCTGTGATCCAGTATTTTTCTGTCACATCCATGGTGCCTCCTGCATCATAATCCAATGCAATGGCAGCAATCTGCCGCCTGTTTTGGCTAACATAATAATACACCGTTATAATCGCCGTATCTCCATATTCAATATTATTATCACTAATAATAGGATTGAAATTTTGAAAAGTAGAACCGCTTCCAATCATATAAAGATTTGATATATTTAAAGATTTGAGACCTTTATTAATTAAATTAAAATTGATAATATTTGTAAAAGCCGTACCACGTTGAAATACTGTATCTACAACTAATAAAGGATTGTTAAAATTACCTTCCTGAATTACCTGGCCTTCGAATGAAAGTTCTGGTATAGGTTGTCTTGGGGCTGCTATTGCTTCGCCCTGTATAGAAATAATTAGCGGTGAACCTGCATCATTCGAGTTGATAGTGATTGTACCGCTTACCGCTCCAGTTGTGGCAGATGCAACACTTACTAACAAAATAGTACTTTCACCATATTCAAGTGAAGTCTCGGCTGGCTGCGTTAAGGTTATACCTGTTCCGCTAGCTGTAACTGTGGCAATTTCAAGTGTTTCAAGCCCTAAATTCATTAATTCAAACTCAAGCGGATTCGGATCTATAGTTGAATAATATTCTTCATGAACGAAATTTGTGTCAGACCAATCTTCTTCATCTATTACAATAAGACTTGGTAACGTGTCCATTACATAAATTTCGCCTGTAATTAAAACATCATCAATAAACCAGCCCGAATAATTATTACCAACTGGATCTTGGGTATTAAAATGAAATCTTAATTTTATTATGTTTCCACAATAATCTGTAATATTCAAAGTTCTATTTACCCAACCACCGGAACTTCCTGTCAAGCCACTCCTGATTGATTGCCAGTTTAAACCATTATCTATACTAATATCAATTGCACATAAATCATACCCGGATTCGGTATTATAATTTTCATAAAAATCTAATGTACAATTATCAATTACATCAGTTAAATCAATATCAGGAGATATTACAGCAGTATTTATAGTATTGCCGTTACTATAATTACCCTGGCCTTCTATTCCGCACCACAGGGCAGTAACAGGGCTATAATAATCGAGATTAGATAAATGCCAGAGGTCGTCAACTTCGTAGACCTCTGTAGTCCAGCCAATACTACCACTTTCAAAATCATCCTCAAAAATGACTACTTCAATTGCATCTTGTGAAAAAATTGTTAATGCAAATAAAAACGAAACAAAAAATACGTAAATTTTTCTCATAAGCTTTAGTTTTAAGTTAATAATTATTTTTAAATAAATTGAATTCCATAGAATGGATATATACGAATTGTTTATCAATTTTCTTTAACATCTAATGATATTTTAATGGATTTTTTAATTTAACTAATCATTCAATAAGCGGATTCATGCAATACTATAACAAATATAAAGAATTATTTATAA
>JAFGOZ010000692.1 GCA_016926235.1 Bacteroidales bacterium
AAACAGATTGCCTATAGACACTTTATTCGACAAAATGATATAAATAGATATTATTCAGTAACTTAAATGTGTCAAAGTAGAATTAAAACATCATTAAAAATACATGCAATTATTAATACAGAAGATAGGAATCAGGAGTCAGAAAATTCATTATTGATATCCTGAATTCTGACTTCTGAATCCTGTATTCTTAACTTAATTTCAAATCTTTAATAATATTCTCAATCCTCTCATCCAACAATGCACTGACTTTTGCCAGTTGATCCTTCGACTCCACTTTCTCATTCACACTAAAATAAAATTTAATTTTGGGCTCTGTACCTGAGGGTCGAACAGAAATTTTTGACCCGTCTTTTAGTATGAATTGTAATACATCTGATTTGGGAAGATTTATGTCATAGCGAAGATGACTGATTTGATCCATGGTTTTTTGTTTCAAATAGTCATGAATCAAAACTACATCAGATTTATTTATTGATTCAGGAGGCGAATTACGATAAGTATCCATCATGGTCTTGATCTCTTCCTGCCCTGATTTCCCTTTTTTCACAATGGATATCAGCTTTTCTTTGTACATACCGTATTCAATATATATTTCTTCCAATATATCAAGCAGTGATTTATTTTGAGATTTTGCCCAGGCAGCAGTTTCAGCAATAAAAGCACAAGACATAACGGCATCCTTATCCCTTACAAATTCTCCGGCCAGGTATCCATAACTTTCTTCACCCCCACCGATGAATTTCATTTTGCCATAGTTCTGTTTAATAATATCGGCAATGTATTTAAAACCCGTAAGCACATCAAAGCTTTCGACTCCATATTCGTCTGCCATTTTTGCCAGCAGGTCAGTTGTTACAATCGTTTTTACAATATATTCCTTGCCTGTAAGTTTGCCATTTTCCTTCCACTTCTTCAATAAATAGTTTATAAGCAGGGAAGCAGTCTGATTGCCATTAACCAGTACAAAATCGCCTTTGTTATTTTTAACAGCAATCCCCACCCTGTCACTGTCCGGATCGGTAGCCATCACTAAATCAGCATCTTCTTTTTTGGCTTTTTCAATGGCCATGTTTAATGCTGCTGATTCCTCAGGATTTGGAGAATATACCGTAGGGAAATTACCATCAGGTATATCTTGCTCAGGAACATTAATAATGTTTCTAAAGCCATATTCCTTTAAGGCCATTGGTACTAATTTAACACCTGTGCCATGGATAGGAGTATACACAATTTTCATATCACCAAACTTATGAATTATCTCAGGTGATAATGTAAGTGCCTTCAATTCTTTGAGATAAGCTTTGTCAATTTCCGGACCAATAATTTCTATCTTTGATTTGTCCCCATTAAATTTTATCTCATCAATACTTTTTATCTTTTGTACTTCAGCAATTATATTTTTATCATGAGGGGTAATTATCTGGCCACCATCTTCCCAATATACCTTATATCCATTGTACTCCTTGGGATTATGGGATGCTGTTACCACCACTCCACTTTGACAACACAGGTGACGTATCGCAAACGAAAGCTCCGGTGTAGGTCTGAGTGCATCGAAAAGATATGCTTTAATATTGTTGGCAGCACAAATCTGAGCAGTAGTCTCCGCATATAACCGGCTATTATTCCTGCTATCATGAGCAATAGCAACACTGATGGATTTACCTGCAAACTGCTTTAATAAATAGTTGCACAATCCCTGTGTAGCCATACCTATTGTATAAATATTTACACGATTTGTTCCTGCACCCATAATGCCTCGAAGACCACCGGTTCCAAATTCCAGATCCTGGTAAAATGCTTCAATCAATTCTTTTTCATCCTTTTCCAGCATATACGTGATCTGTTTTCTGGTTTCTTCATCGATATTACTGTTTAGCCATTTGTGGGCTTTCTCTTTTACAGTTTTTTGTAATTCACTCTGTTCCATCGCCTTGTGTTTTTCAAATATGGTTTGTAATCATGTGATAAAAGTAACTCAAAAATATGAATGGGACAAAGTAATTATATAGCGTGTGATTTAAGGATATAATTCAATGATCTGAGAATTATTAATGTGTCTCATTTTGCTGATTTTCTGCTGTTTATACCAATCGTTAATAAAAAAATGCAGAAAAACGTATCTTTTTTTATTTTTTGCGTAGAAAGGGGTATTAATTCATCTTATTTAATAAAACAATATTTATTGAGAACCAAACCCAAAAAATCGTAATATGCCTTTACTTGAAATTCCCAGAACTGATGATGCCAGAATAACATTTTTACAACGTGTACTTATTGCTGCAGAAAAACACAAGGAGAGCGGATACCAATACCTCTCTAATGAAACCATCGAACGAATATTCCAATTTTTACCTTCTTACGAAGCTATGTTAACGGGATTAAATTTACACCGGATGAGTTATGAAAACAAAAAACAATTGGGTAACAATGGTATTCCTAAACTTGAAGCGTACATCCTGGATCTTTGGGAAGTACTAAAAAGAAGAGTGATTCGTAACAATGAACCAGCAGAAGTACTCACCTATTATCAACTTCCTCTGAACGGTACTATTCCAAAAATAGAATATCCTGAAGAATGGATTGAGATAGCATATAAAATAATATTAGGCGACACTGCTGCTCAAAACAAGGGATATCCTGCCATGATAAATCCATCGGTAAAAGAATTACATAAAATACTTATGTATGCTGAAAAAAAGATGGACATACCAGAAAATAATTTCTCTTCCCAAAACACCCCGGATCACATTGAAAATTTGCGTCATGAAGCCAATGAACTTATTATGGATATAATACACGAATTACGGTTTAATCTTCGCAGGAAAGATGCCAATGAAATACGTCAGATCATGTCTGTTTATGGTGCTTCATTTAGCTTTTTAAAGGGTGAAAAAACCGAATAATCATTAGTGGCTGCAATTATACTCCGATAACTGCGTTATGCCTTACCTGAAAACAGTCATTTATGAAAGTAAAATCCTTGATTTTTTATGAAAGGCAAGCCTTGTTCTCGAAGTTTTCTTATCAGCCACTAAAAAAAGATTGTTTTCTTGCAAAGATTAAATAAGTAATCATCATTTCCTGTTTTTCCCATTTCTTTTTCATAATATTGTATTAAACATTTGGTAATACTTTTTATGAAAAAACGGCTATTCTTCATTATCTATCTTGGGATAATAAGCGTTTCATCCTTAATTTCCCAAACAGAAAAAGGTAATTTTATGTTAGGAGGTGATGCCAGCACTCTTATTAACCTTGACGATGGATATCAGAATTTTGCCATTAGTATGAACCCTAATATTGGACTGTTTGTAAAGGATAATTTAGTACTTGGAGGAAGATTGCCTTTGATGTTTGCAAAAAGTGAAGAGTATAGTAATTTAAAATACGGATTAGGACCATTTGTCAGGTACTATTTAATGCCCCGAGAAAATATGGGTATGTTCCTGGGAGTTTTAAGCGGAATAGCTGCAGCAACATATATGGGAGGAGAAAATGCAACAAAGCTGGATATTTATTCAGGAATAGAGGCCGGAACAGCCCATTTCCTGAATGAAAGTATTGCTTTAGAACTTGCTCTCAGATACCAATACTTTAATCAGGGTCAATATTCAATGGATGAAAGAAGTAATAACTCTACAATAAGCCTTAATCTGGGCTTTCAAATTTATTTTAATAGAGATTAGAGAAGATACTTTTTTATTTCACACTTAACTCAAAACACTATATCATGGGAAAAACAGTAGGAAACATTCAATTTTATTCAGGTCCCTCAGAAGTAGGAGCTCCTGATAAACTGGAAAAAGTTATAATTGACTTTATAAACCAGGCTAAAAAAAGACTTCTAATTGCAGTTCAGGAACTGGAAAGCGAAGAAATAGGAAAAGCAATAATCGAGGCTCGAAAACGAAAAGTGCTGGTAAAACTGGTTATTGAACAGGATTACCTTCGTGAACCTACCCGACTTTCAGATCCCTGGAAAGAAGGGGGGAAAAATAAAGAGAACCGGATAATACATGATGCTATTCTGCGGGCAAGCATTGATGTAAAATGCGACTACAACACCAGTATTTTTCATCAAAAATTTATTGTCAGGGATGGAGAAGCTGTACTTACCGGATCAACCAATTTTACTCCCACCGGTACTCATAATAATCTTAACCACGTGGTTATTATACATGATGAATCTATCGCAAAGATATTTTCCAGGGAATATGGAGAAATACAGCAAGGTCACTTTGGTAAACTGAATGAGGGTCATGATCCGGCACCCAAAGAAATAAAGGTTGGCAATATCCTGGTGAAGGTTTTATTTGCCCCGGACCATAATCCTGAAATGGAGATTATGAAACAAATGCTTAAAGCCAAAAAACGAATAGATTTTGCCATTTTTACATTCGCTAAGTCCTCTGGTATTGATGATACTATGATCAAACTTTTGGAGTTTGGAATGCCTATCAGGGGAGCCTTTGATGGGAAACAGGGTGCTCATGACTGGGCAGCTCTTAGCAATATTAAAAAAGCAGGAGGTGAATTATATTCAATACCAGAAGGTAATGGTGTAGGTAAACTACATCACAAACTGATGGTATTGGATGACCAGGTAGTAATTGCCGGATCATTCAATTACACTGGTCCTGCTAATAAATTAAATGATGAAAATATTATTATTCTTGGTGACCTTGACACAACTTCCGATAGTGAAAAAAAAGCACAGGGACAAATTGCAATTTATGCCCGCCAGGAAATAGATCGTATAATAAAAGATCATGGGAAAAAACTTTAAATAATAATTTCTGTTATATTTGAAACTGGTTTTTGTTTTTGCATAATTCAAATTGTTGAATATTACTTGATTTAAGAGAATGAGCAGTTTTAAGGTATTTGGAATTGTATTTTTCATTGTATTTGGTTTTTATACAAGCCGGGCTCAAAATAAAAACGTTATCATAGATAATGAAGACCCCTGTGGATATGATACTGCAATATTAATGCAACTCAAATCAGAATTGGGGGATCATTGGGGATATGGGTATACAGACTTATTGGATGATCTGGATGTATGGAATTCAAATATTCTTGTTACGATATCGGATATAGGACAAAGTGTCCAGGGTCGTGAAATACCTATGGTTACAATAAAGAAGCAGGATGAAAGTCCTTCGATGTTCCGTATCGCTATCCATGCAAGGACTCATCCGGCAGAGGTACAATCAACCCGTGTCACCAATGAAATAATTAACGAACTTTTATCTGGCTCAACATTTGCCGATTCAATACTAGATATTTGCATATTTAACATCATACCTATGATAAATCCTGATGGTGTTGAATTGGAGTATAGTCGGTTAAATGCTAATAGTGTAGACCTGGAAAGTAATTGGAATACCACACCGCATCAAGCTGAAGTTCAATCCCTTAAAGCAACGTATCAATCATTCATGAATTCTACACTGCCCATTCGTATAGCTTTGAATATGCACTCAGCCCTTCAGTGCAATCGTTTCTTCGTGTTTCATGACAGTGTTGGCACATCACAGGAATATGCCCAACAAGAAAGAGAGTTTATAACCGGAGTTCGTAATAATTGGCCTGAGGGTATTCAAAATTGGAACCACAATGTAACATGGACAGCAAGTACCCCACTCTACTACCCGGAAAGCTGGTTCTGGATAAATTATTCAGAATCAGTAATGGCACTAACTTACGAGGATATGAACTGTGCTAATGCAGGCCAATATGAAAAAACCGCCAAAGCCATTCTTAATGGAATATATACCTTCCTTGATAACAGGGAGCCAATCTCGATTGTTGAACAATTTGATAGTAAGCGCCTAAAAGTATTCCCTAATCCTGTTGATAAGGGCAAAGCGTTCTATGTTGAGTTACCGTTTATTGAAGTACCGGGCATACTTGAACTTTATGATATGGAGGGAAGAAGAATATTTAGCCAGAGCTACGAGGCAATCGATAATACTATTGAAGTACCTGCAATAAATATGCAAAATGGTATTTATATAATCAATCTGAAACAGGCGGAACAAAACTATAAAGGATATATAATTATTCAATAACCTGATAAAAAGCATTTTATATTGCGATTGCTATTTTTTAGGTTTTATCAAAACTAAAATAGCACAATGACAGCCCAATGTCAATAATTGAAAAAATTATAAAAGGCTCATGAAGTCAATCTTGTCGAAGCAACGAAATAGTCTGCATTTTTACGGAAGAGCCCAATTTCATATTAAGATAAAACATTTCTTGAAGTTCCTTTTTATTCATCCATAATATATTATGTTGCCCGGCATCAATATAGTCATCTATCAAGGTTTCGACCTTATATCCATTCGAATTATATATTAAAAGGCATACTTCCCTTGGCATATCAAGCATAAAACGAATATTCAAGTGCGAGATGAAGAATTAGTAGTAACCATTAAATCATTTTCTTCATTCATAATTCATATTAACATTAAATTCAAAATAAAGCAACTTATTCCTATGATGTCTTACAACTCACAAACCCTATAATTTCATTATGATATTAAAATATACTAAATTGATGCATTTCCATTCATAACCTTACGCCCACTTATCATATCCATTACCTGCATACCAGCCTGCATGGATGGCCAAATGCCATGACTAAATTTTGGAAGAAAAAGATTCTTGATAGGGGTTCTTGTCTTTAACCGGTTTTTGCCGAAATTACCGGGAACAGGCATCATATCATAATTAGAGCCTGATGGAGAACCAATGTAACGTGCATACGTTGCAGGAGTTGAAATATCGATAAACTTTATATGTTTCTTCAAATCGGGGATCATATATTCCTGCACTTTGTTTATAAAAAATTCAGCAACCCGATTCTTTTCAATTACGTATTTTTCATAATTTGAATTACGAAGCTCAATCCATTTTTGAGCAAACACAGGCACTACATGAACAATCAGGTTCGGCTTTCCTCCTGTTTGAACCGATGGAGATATTATTGCTAAATGAAAACAATCATTGGATAGATGCAACTCTCCATTCTCCCATGCATTGAACATTTTTTCATGAGCCTTGTGTCCGGTCGTTAATACATTATAACCACAGTCATATCCCATAGCTTTAAGGTCCAGGCTATCATCCAATCCTAAATGTATTGCAAAACCAGAAGCTGACATAGAAGCATTTTGAGCTTTGCGGGTATACTTTTTACCAGCTCTTTTTAGTTTGTCGTAGCCAATCATTTTACCCAATGTTAATTGAGTATCCGCTGTTGACACAACATACTTTGAATGAAAAACCGTACCATCTGCTAACTGAACACCAATTACTTCCCCTCCCTCTGTCAGTATTTTTTCCACTTGAGTTTTCACCAAAACTCTGCCTCCTTTTTCTTCAAATCTTTTTTTAAGTAACTGCGGAAACTGGATAAATCCTTTGTAGGGCCGGTAACTGCCTTTCAAAGTAGTCATCATGGCACATGCAGTAAGCAGCGATGCACATCTGTCACCAGACAAGCCACTAAATGAAGAGAATGTATCCAGAATTTCGTATACTTCCGGATTTTTAAAATTATACCTGTTTAGAAATTCCTTATAGGTCTTTCCCGAATTAGTAATTATTCTTTTGCAATGGAAAAGAATACTAAATAATTCCCAGAATTTTGGTTCAGTTTTCAAATATCGTAACTCATGGTGCATATGCTCGCAATAATCAAAGAAGTTTTCTATTTGCTTAGCATCTTCCGGGTAATTTTGCTTAAGATATCGTTCAAAAGACTGTTTATCAGAGGCAATCGGAAATATTTTAGCTGTTTTATGCAACGGATCAGCCAGAAATAATCTGGCATAGAAATTCTCATATTTCTTCAAATCCACATCTATTTCATAATATTGAAGTATATTGTTCACATCTGGAATTAACTGAACCGTATCAAACCTGTATCCATCCCTGGCGAATGTAGATACACAACCACCAACAATGGAATGCTTTTCAATAATTAGAACAGGATGTTCCTCCGGTGAATATAGTTTTGTCCAGGCCAGGCCAGTACATAATCCTGTAATGCCCGCTCCTATTATAATCATCTCGTAATCGTTCATTGCAAATCAATTATTATTAAGCTATTAAGCCGTAGTCATTTTATTTTTTACAATTTCTAAAGAGGAAATTATTCGTTCTACTTATAGTCAGACGAATAAAGATAAAAATCGTTACAATTAGCATAATATATTCTTACCTTATTTAAAAATATATTTTACATTTGAATATAAGAATACCTTAATAATTACAATATGAGACTTATTTTTATTATTACCGGTCTGTTAGTTTTCAATTTTCATATGCAAGCACAAAATGTAAACAATGATATTCAGGAAATAAGAAATAAGTTTAAAGAAATTAATGATGATAAAAGTGAGTATGAATTATATGATCTATATTCTTTGCAGAATGATGGTATTTATGTTCTGGTACCTCATAATTCAGCAGAGTATCTTGAAGAAATAGACGAGATAATGAGTTTGTATATTTATGGAACTGATACTCTAATATCTGATGGTGAATACAATACAACATTCTATATGTATAATGGGAAAATTCAATTAATTGAAGAATACTATTCTGACTATCCTGAAGCCATGAGCAATAACTATGAAAGTTTTTATTTTAATAACAATCGATTATTCTTCTTTTATGCTAGATACCAGGAGACTAACTATTGGGTTGAACCGGACAATTGTTGTCCGTCTGCAATAAACGAGAGAAGATATTACTATAAAAATGATGAGGTAATCAGGTCGCTGGAAAAAAACCTTGAAACAATCGAATATCAGAACCCTGATGCTATTGACGATTTGCCAAATACAGAAATATATACTGAGGATGGTTATGGTATTTTAGAAAGAGCGAATGAGTACCTTAATGCAAAGGTATTGAAATGATTTATGATTAAATGTCCAAGGGATTTTTTGCTAATCTTGTATCACCGGAATTGTAAAACTGAAATCACTTCCTTTACCTATTTCACTTTTCACTTTTATTTTACCACCGTTCTTCTCAACAAACTCTTTACAAAGCATCAATCCAAGACCTGTTCCTGCTTCTCCTTCCGTTCCTGGTTTGCTGAAACTTGCATCTATTCTGAATATTTTTTCCAAATTATCAGATGAAATTCCTACACCATTATCTTTCACAGAAATATTTGCTAAATGCCCTTTTAGTAGTACTTCAATTAATACCTCACCGCCAGCTTTAGTGAATTTCAGAGCATTTGAGATAAGATTACGTACTACTGTCATGACCATCTCATAATCTGCGAACACTTTCATTTCTTCGTCACAAATCAATTTCAAACTTATATTTTTAGTTCTGGCAACATCTTTAAAAAGAGACACTGTTTCATCTATCATATGCGATAAGTTAAATGCCTTTCTGTTAAACTTAATAGTACCCGTTTGAATTCTGGCCCAATCCAGTAAGTTTTCAAGCAGCCTGTAAACATTTTTTGAAGAAAGATTTATGGATTGAACATATTTAAGAACCTTCTCTTCAGTTAAAGAATTGTATTTCTTCTCTAAAAGCTCTGCAAAACCTAAAATTGTCTGGAAAGGATTCTTTAAATCATGTGCTATTATTGAGAAAAATTTATCCTTTGTCGAATTAAGTTCCTGAAGATTATTATTTGCCTCCTCAAGTTTCTTTGCCTGTTTAATAATTTTTTCCTGATGATGTTCCAATTCCTCTTTTTGTGCACGAAGCTCTTCTGCCTGCTCTTCAATCTGCTGTTGCCGTTCCTCAAGTAATGTATTCGTCTCATTTAATATTTGTGTCTGATTTTCAAGCTGATAATTTTGATTTTCCAATTGTTTATATATATTGGCATTATTTAGAGCAATAGCAATATATAAAGCAAGTGTTTTTAATATAGCAAAATCATTCTGGGAATAAGCATCTCTTTGATATGATTGTATAGTCAATACCCCAATTTTATTTTCCTCAAAAATAAGTGGAATGTATATTATGGACTCAGGATTCCTGGTAGTTCTGATATTAAGCTCCGATATGTAACTTGTGTATTCTTCCATGAAATTGTTACAGAGGATGGGCTTACTATTAATAAAACACCAGGCTGCAGCACTTGTTTTATCAGATAAGAAGCTGCTAAAATTAGAAACATTTTGCCCGTTTTCAATAAGTTGGGGAAAATCAATTGACCGATTATCTTTGTTATATATCCCAACACCAAAGATCGAAACATCCATTAATGCACCAACATGCTCAAAAATCATCCTGTTCAGTTCATTCATATTAAGAGAAGAGGTTATCTTCTGCCCAATTTCGCTTAGTAACTTAATATTATCATATGCTTTTGCAATGGTAATTTTTTGTTCTTCAAGAATTTGATTAGCCAATTTAAGATCCTTTGTTCTTTCAGAAATCTTTTTTTCTAAAACGAGTTGTTCTTTTTTATACCTGTTAACCCGATGTCTATAATAAAGAATAGCAGATAATACAACCAAAACTACTCCAAGAATTCGAAAAAGCCACGTACTATAGAAAGGTGGAATAATTTTTATTTGAAGCATTGCAGGCTCATCACTCCATTCTCCATCGTTATTAGATGCATAAACCATAAATGTATATTCACCTCTGTGCAAATTTGTATAATTGGCATACCTTTGATCTGAACTCGTTGTTATCCACTCTTGATCAAATCCATCGAGCATATACTTGTATTGGTTTTTTTCAGGTTTTGCAAAATGAAGTGATGTAAACTCTAAAGTAAAAACACGATGTTTATATGATAAATTGAGCTTTTCCGTATTTGTTATAGATTTATATAAAACAACTTTCCCTTCAATCTCTTCACCCACTTTCACATCTTTATTGAAAATTTTAATGTTTGTAATAACAGCCCTGGGTTTATGCGGATTATCTTTTATCTCTTCCGGGTAAAAGGAATTAAATCCTTGCGTTCCCCCCAGATATATTCTTCCCGATGGAGAAATCGTGTTAAAATTATTAATGAATAGCTTCCCTTGCAAACCATCCTCTGCATCATAATTTCGAAAATTTGGAATATATGGATTATTTACTCCATCTATATATTTTGACAATCCTGATGAAGTAGATATCCATAGATTTCCTTCTTTATCATCAATAATTCTGTAAATTGTATTTATTGGCAAACCTTCCTGTTCGGTATAGTGAATAACAGTGTCTCTTCCTCTGTTTAAAAAAAATAATCCATTAGCTCCCCCAATCCATAACTGCCCTTTTTTATCTTCATGAATAGTATTAATAATTTCCGATTTAAAGTTCTCCCTATAAAGGGTGAAGGATGTATCTTTTTCATTATATTTATAGAATCCCCTATAAGTTCCTATAAGTATCTCTTTATTGGTATCTTCAAAGATACAAAGCACCAGATTGTCTTCTAATATCTCATAATTTTTCCTTGATACAGTCAGATGAGTAAATTGTCTGCTTCCCCTTTTTATTATATCAATTCCGCTTCCCATTCCCAGCCATAAATTACCATCAGAATCATACATCATGCTATATACTCTGTCTTCCTGGATCGCATAATCATCATTTGGAATTTCTGTTGGAGTATAATGTGTGAAATTTTTAGTTTTCGTATTGTAGTAATCTAAACCACCCTGATAACATCCAATCCAGAGATTACCTATCGAATCTATTAAAACAGCTTTAATATTATCTGAAATAATGGAATTTGGATTCTTTGGATCATGAGTAAAATAAGTAAATCTGCCAGTTTTATAGTCATAATAATTTAAACCACCTCGCTCAGTACCAATCCACAAATTGCCGTTTTTGTCCTCCGTAATATTATAGATTATATTATCGTTTAAGAACCTGTTATCATTTTCCTTCGCTGTAAACAGCATGAATTTTTTCTGATTAAAGTCAAAATAATTCACACCACCGGCATATGTTCCCATCCACATTATGTCATACTCATCAATAAAAATTTCGTAAATAGAATTATTCGTGAGAAAGGATACAGGTTCTCCAATCTTGGCATATTGATAAAAATCTGCATCCATATTTTCCTTCAAATACAATCCATTACGTGTACCAAACCAAATACGTCCCTGCCTATCTTTTACTATTGACCTTACCCTTAGAGCATAAGGGTTCCCTTCATCTATTAATATCTGTGTGAAAGAAGAGTCAGAATAATCAAAAATATTAATCCCGCTATTATTCATCCCCAGCCATAAAAGTCCCTTCTTAACCTCAAAAATCGATTCCACAAAGTTCTCAGTTAAACTACCAGGATTCTTTGGATCTGCAAATCTTATGAAATAACTCCCCGTTTTCAGGTTATAAAAATATAGGCCCTTCGTCCGGGATAAAATCAATAAATTATCAAGAGAATCAATATATATGGCTGAAATAATGGGCCTTTCAGCTAAATGAGGAATTTTATCAAAGAGTTTTGCTACTTTATGGTCTGCATCTACATAATATAATCCCTCAGTGGTTGCTACCCAAATTATGCCTTCCTTATCCTGGATAATCTTCCATACGTATTCCCTCTGGTTATTATCATTCTCAAATTTAATCTCTGTAAAATTATCCAGATCATAATTGTATATACATAATCCTTCATATGTTCCAACCCACAGGTCTCCATTAGAATCTTTAAGCAGTGCACGAATAAAGTTATTGGTCAGGCTCATTGAATCATTCGGGTCATTCTTGTATACTTTCATATTATAACCGTCATAACGGTTTAAACCCTCATTCGTGCCAAACCAGATAAAACCATCTTTATCTCTGCAAATTGCATTTACTTTACCATGTGAAAGGCCATCATCTGTTGAAAGTACATTAGTATGATACTTTGATCTTTCCTGATAATCTACTTGCGCATAGACATGAAATAAAAAAGAAGTCAGGGTGATCAGCAAATATAAAATTTGCAGGCGCATGAAATCAATATTAAGTTAAAACCTAACCCTGAATATAAATAAAATTATTAATAATAAAAAATGAATAATCTTTTTAAACATAAAATACGCGTTAATACCACATGTGAAAACAAAAAACGGTAACTTAAAATAAGAAGTTACCGTTCATTAAATTAACCCTAAATACCCTATTACCCTTTTTCTAAAACATCAGAATGCAACTTCTTTCTCTATAAAAAGTTGTTCTTATATAAGGACATTCAGGATTTAATTATCCCCTATGTTAAAATAAAAAAATGAATATAAAATTAGAAAACCCTACGTGAAGACATGAAATGGGAAATATTATTATAAATGATGAATCAAGTTATTTTTATTTTTCTTCAGCCGTTTTTTGTAATTGTCGTATCATAAATAAATGATAGAGCTTCCCGTCAACCTTTTGTATTTTATTAACCTTTATTTCTGTAAGTACTTTTGAGCCATCGCTTCGTGTGGCTTCAAGAATTTTTGTTCCTATCTCAAGATCCTCGGCTTCAATAGTTCTGAAAAGGAATTTAATGTTTTTATCCTTAATATATTCTTTACTATATCCTGTAAACTTCAGGAATGCCGGGTTAACGTATTCTATATTCCCGGCAATATCAACAGTAAGAATAGGTTCAGGAATCCCTTCAAGTATCGACACTACATTCTTTTCCCTGCGCTCAGTTTCTTCCTGGTTTTTATACAATTCTTCCTGTGTAGCCTGCAATTCTTCAAGGTTCTGACGCATTTCTTCTTCCTGCTGCGAAAGTTGCTCACTCTTAGCTTTTGATTCTCGCAAAAGTTTAGCCGTCTGTAAATTGATGTTTACTGAAGCAATGGTAGAAGCTATTATCTCCCCTACTTTTTCAACAAATTCTATAACATGATCTTCAAAGACATAGAACGAGGCTACTTCAATAACCCCAAATAATTCTTCATTAGCAATTAGAGGGACAATCAACAAATTACTTGGCGTTGATTCTCCCAATCCTGAAGTTATCTCAATATATTCAGGTGGAATCTGCTTCATATAAATGCGTTTCTTTTCAACCGCACAAGTCCCTATCAAACCTTCCCCTATTATTATCTTTTTTGTCTGGTATTTTCTTCGATTATAGGCATATGATGCAGTAAGTTCCAAATGCACTTCAGAAGGATTTTCCTTATTCAATACATACATCCCCCCTTGATTGGCTTCTATATAAGGAACTAAATTACTTACAATTTTATATGAAAACTCTTTTATATCATCTGAGTGCATCCTAAGTATTTCTCCAAATTTTGTAAGCCCCTCGCTTACCCATCTCTGTTTTTTATTTTCATTTTGTCTTTGCTCCTCATCCTTTTCTGTGGCAATCAATTTATCACGCATCTCAATCAACGATTTCCCTAAAATATCATCATTATTCAGCAACTCATACTCTGACTCCAGATTTCCTTCACCAATCTGTTTTGCAAAATCTCCTGTCCTGTTTAGCCATTTTATTAATGTATAACCTGAATGGGCAATATCTCCAATTTCATCCCTGTTCTTTTTCGCGATACTTTTTAGTTCTTCCAGATTGGCCTGGTTCATCTTCTTCATCACATTTGCTATTTTTACCATTGGCTTTGAAATATTCCCGATTATTAGATATATCAAACCAGAAATCAGGATCAAACATATTAAACCAATACCAAGAGTGACAAAAAAACTGCGGTTGGCCTGTTTACGAATCTCATTAATCGGTACAACAATCGCTAATGATTGCGGTGTCTCTGTTTGACCTATCTCTATTTTTGCAAATGAAAAGTAATAATTCCCTTTAGCTCCTTTATTTTCCGTAACAAATGATTTATTGTTCCCATTTCGAATATCCCTGATAATTCTAAACTGGTCTTCATAGTTTTTATAAATATCCGTTATTGATTTTCCAATATAATTCTTATTTGGATGGGATACAATAATACCATTATAACCTACAATAAAAGCAAAACTATTATTGTATGGTTTTATTTCCTCAACTATTTTCTGAAATATCTCTATCTCTGCATCAATACCAACAACTCCTACAAACAGATTATTCTGCATTAATGGAATGATAACGCTGGTCTGTAAAACAGCATCCTCTTCGTTTCCTGTATAGGAATAGTAATATGCATCTAAAATAGTTTCTTTCAATGTGGATTTAGGTATTGTATAGTAATCCCCCACAAACAACTCTCCCTCAGTACCTGATTGCTCCAGCATAATTCTTCCATGATCTTTGTAATAAGTAGTTGCAAAATTTCCTATCCATGTGGCACCCGGGGCATTTATATACATATCATCAAGATTATCAAGAGCATTGGGCTCCCAAATTGTCCATACCGCCAAAAAGTCATCATTTCTTTCAAGTACGTTCCTCATTGCTGACATAAAAAATGATCGCCTTTCGCTAACAGGTATATCATTTTTACCTTCTAGTATGTGCTTTAGTATCCTTGCAGATTGCATATAACTATCCAAATAACTTTGTATAATCAGGGCATTTTCCCTTGCATAGGAATCAGTTAATTTCTTTGCATCATCAAATGCATTCTTTTTGGACTGAAAACTGATATACAGGATGCCAATAACATAAATAATTAAAGTTGAGGAAAGTATATAAAATAGCATCTTTGACTTTAAGCTCCTGTATAGTTTCATCTCTTTACGGTTTAATTCAAAAATAAAAGTAGAAAAGATATTTTTAAAAAGAAAACGATATATTATATAAATATAATGATTCTTTTTATATCTAATGCGGGCTTAAGTCAAGTAAATAATTTATTTATCCGAATTTCATGCTTTTACATTATCTTTTTGAAATTTAAGATAAACAACATATCTTTAAAACTGTTATTTGAAAACATATTTTATAAATTTGAGTAACATATAAACTAAACTAAATAATTATGAATTTCTATAAAACAATCATTATTAGTATGCTAGGAATAGGATTATTGACGGGATGTAAATCAAACAAGAGCGAACCAACAGCAAATGAACAAAATGATGATTTTCAATTTTTTGTCGAAAAGTTTGCTGACATAAAAATTATGAGATACCAGGTTCCGGGCTTTGAAGAATTAACGCTTCAGCAGAAAAAACTGATATACTATTTAAGTGAAGCTGCATTAGCAGGAAGGGATATTATATTTGACCAATGCGGAAAATATAATCTGGCCATACGCAGAACGCTCGAAGCAATTTATGAAACATACTCTGGCGACAGAAATACCGATGATTTTAAAAACTTTGAGATCTATCTGAAACGGGTATGGTTCTCAAATGGTATATACCATCACTATTCATCAGATAAATTTACCCCTGGCTTTTCAAAAGAATATTTTTCTCAACTTATCGAAAAAACAGACAGCACGAAACTCCCTGTAACTAACAGTCAATCCGTTAAAGCATTAATGGACATTATTTTACCGGTAATATTCGATCCGGAAGTTTTACCAAAACGAGTCTGCTCCGATACGAAAGTTGATATCGTAAAAAATTCGGCAGTCAACTTTTACGAGAATGTAACTGAAAAAGAAGCCGTTGATTTTTACGAAAAAATGAAAGACCCAAATGACAGTACTCCCATTTCATATGGACTTAATTCCAAGTTAGTAAAAGAAAATGGCAAACTGGTGGAGAAAATTTATGCCCTCAATGGTATGTATGGGCAAGCTATAGAAAAAATAAATTATTGGCTGGAAAAAGCTGCCGGGGTTGCCGAAAACGACCAGCAGAAAGCTGTAATTCAAAAACTTATTGAATATTATAAAACAGGAGATCTTAAAACGTTTGATGATTATAGCGTTTTATGGGTTGAAGACCTGGATTCAAGGATTGATTTTGTAAACGGATTTATTGAAAATTATGAAGATCCATTATCTCTAAAAGCCACATGGGAAGGCCTTGTAAACTTTAAAGATATAGAGGCAACAAAACGGACTGAAATTATCAGCTCAAATGCCCAGTGGTTTGAAGACCACTCTCCTATCGAAGACCGCTTTAAAAAGAAAGAAGTCAAAGGTGTATCTGCAAAAGTAATTACTGCAGCAATCTTAGCAGGGGATTGTTATCCTTCAACCCCAATAGGTATTAATCTGCCAAATGCTGACTGGATAAGAAAAGACTATGGATCAAAATCTGTAACCATTGAAAACATCACTTTTGCTTACGACCAGGTAAGTCTTAAAAGCGGATTTCTGGAAGAGTTTGCTTCAGGGCCGGAAGAAATAGAACTAATAAGAAAATATGGTTCTTTAACAGACAATTTACATACAGACCTCCATGAATGCCTCGGACACGGATCCGGTCAACTGCTTCCCGGAGTGAGTGGAGATGCACTTAAGAATTATGCCTCTCCGCTTGAAGAGATGCGCGCTGACCTTTTTGGCCTTTACTATCTTATGGATGATAAATTAATTGAACTGGGGCTTGTACCTGATAAAGAAGCCCCTAAAGCAGAGTACCTATCATACATACGTAACGGGTTAATGACCCAACTGGTAAGAATTGAAGAAGGAAAAGATGTGGAACAGGCTCATATGCGCTGCCGGCAAACCATCTCACGCTGGTGCTATGAAAAAGGCAAAGCGGATAATGTAATTGAAGAATTCAAAAAAGATGGTAAAACCTACTATAAAATAAATGACTTCGAAAAGCTACGTAGTTTATTTAGTGAATTATTACAGGAAGTACAACGTATTAAATCAGAAGGTGACTATGAAGCAGGAAAAAACCTGATTGAAACCTATGGCATTACATTTGACCGTGACTTGCATAAAGAAGTACTTGCCCGCTATAAAAAATTAGATCTGGCACCTTACGGAGGTTTCCTAAATCCTAAATACGAACTGGTTGAAAAGGACGGAGAAATCATTGATGTAAAAATATCTTACCCTGATAATTACCCAGAACAAATGATCTACTATTCTAAGGAATATTCTTTTTTGCCCACGTGGAACTAATGTAAGTTTCAGCATTCTGCTGTCTGGATTTGTGATGGTAATTGATTTGGCCTTATTTTATATTCCGGAAATCGGTCAAAAATTCATATAAATTACTTTTCATTCATAAAAAGTACTTTATAAAATGTCCGGGACATATTTTACAAAAAAAAAACAGTCTCATCATTTTTATCAACTACTTTTTACGTGTGAATAGTACATTCCGTAATAGTGTGGCCTACTCTGCAAGGTTGATAAGCATAACAAAAAATGAAGAAAGTACTTTTTATGAATGAAAAGCATGCCAGACAACTAATGAAAGTTCTTGTTACATATGAAAAGGATGTCCAATTTTTGTAGTAGCCATATGTTACATGTAAAAATTATGAATAATAAGTTTAGGAGCAGGTTTCAAATAAAATAATTGTTGTGAGTTATTAAATATCTTACTAAAAATAAAAACGAAAATCCTACATTTGCAAAAAACAATTCAACATAAATTCAATGAAAGCAGCCGTATTAGAACAATATAAGAAATTTGTATGGAAAGACGCAGAAAAGCCTTCCTTTGCACCTAATGAAGTATTAATAAAGGTTAGTTTTGCAGGTGTATGCGGAAGCGACCAGCATATTTTCCTGGGAGAATTTCATCCCCGTACATCAGTACCTATGATACCCGGTCATGAATTTGCAGGTATTATTGTAGAGGCAGGATCGCAAGTAAAAAACTTTAAAGTTGGTGACCAGGTAGCTGTGGATCCAATTCTCTGGTGTGGTAAATGCCCTGCATGTGAGATTGGTCATTATCCTGCCTGTACCTCGCTTAAGTTAATTGGTGTAGACATGAATGGAGGCTTTGGACAATACATCAATGCTCCTGAACATACCTTATACCTGGTTGACAAAAGCATATCGCCCAAACACGCTGCGCTTGTTGAAGTTTTATCTATAGGTTTTCACTCATGCAAAAGAGCCGGGGTAAAAGAAAATGATACTATCGTAATTTGGGGTGCAGGTAAGGTGGGACAATGCATTTTACAGGCTGCACGTACGAAAACTAAAAATACACTTATCATGGTGGATATGCTGGAAGAAAGACTACAACGCGCAAAAAAAGCCTATCCTGATATCCATACCATCAATGTATTGAAAGAAAACCCGGTTGTGAAAATTAAAGACCTGACTAACAATAAAGGTGTTGACATTGCTTTCGAGGCTGTTGGGCATTTTAAAGAACTTGATGATATAGTAAACCCTATCCGCGGTTGTGTGCAAAGCATCCGCGGTGCAGGTACTGTAACTGTATTGGGTCTTTCAGACCATGTCACTCCTGTCCTGTTCAAGGAATTAATCTGGAAAGAGGCTAAAATAGTAGCTTCCAGAGTTTCTCATGGTGAATTTGCCGAAACTATTGAGAATATGAAAAAAGGCACATTAAAACCGGATGCACTGGTATCAGATGTACTTCCTGCCAGCGAAGCTCAAAAGGCATTTGAAATGCTGGAATCAGAACCGGAGAAGCATTTAAAGATATTGCTGGAGCTATAGTTTTAATACGATTTCACGCAAAGTCCGCAAAACTGGTCCTTAGCGACCTTTGTCATTAAAACTTTGCTTGAACTACTTTTTAGATATTATACTATTATGACAAACCAAAACCTCTTCCCTGTCAGCATCCCACCAGTGAAGCCCGTTCCCAAGACAGTGTTTAAATTCCTTGCAATCAGCACATTTTCCTGTTTTTGACCATTCCCTGTTGCGCATTTCGGTATACCTGTTATTCCATATATCCACAAAGCTATCCTTATAAATGTTGCCCTGAATAAATGACTTGTCAATATTGGGACAGGCAGCTATAGATCCATCGGCCAAAATTGAAGCTATATTTATCCCTGCCCGGCAAAAGAAATACGTGTCGCGGACTTTCTTCTCATAAGGCCCCACGTAGGCTTCGCAACTATACTTTGCATCAATCATTTTTTCTTTGCGGGTGTTTACAATAAAATCCATCAGGTATGTTAACTGCCCCGGGTTCAAAAATAGTTCATCATAGTTCTTTGCCCTGCCAATAGGAGCAATGGTGAATAGCCGCCATGCTTTCACCTTATTCTTTATTAAAAAGGTTTTAATCGCCTCCAGTTCTTTTATATTCCGCTGGTTTACACAAGTTACCACATCAGAATTGAGACGCGAGCTGGAAGTTATCAATTGCAATGCTTCCTGCACCCGGTCAAAACTTTTAGAAGAATTTCTCATCCAGTTATGGGAATCTTTAAGCCCATCCACGCTTAATGTAAGCGCACCCATACCTGCATTTAACAACTCATTATGCCTCTCAGGCGTATAACCCATTCCATTTGTAACAATCCCCCACCGGAAGCCCCTTTTTCTGAATTCCTTACCACAACGGGCAAGGTCTTTCCGCAACAAAGGCTCACCCCCTGTAAGTACAATATTTATTGGGACCTTTGACTTTCCATTGGGCCGAAAAGGTTCAATTGCAGCCAGGAAATCTTCAAGAGGCATGTCTTCTACCCTGGATTCCTTTTTGCAATCCGAACCACAATGAATACAATTCAAATTGCATCGTAAAGTGCACTCCCAAAAAAGATAGGTTAGTTCATGTATCGCTGTCTCATTGCGCCTGAAATGGTTATGGATATTCCTTAAAAATGCATTATTCATTTCGTTCTTATACCTACTTATATCTCCTCTAAAAGAACTTCATTGAGATAGTACTCCGAATCGCTTCCTTCCAATAGTGTATCTTTCCCCAGAAATTTTCCATTTTCCTGGTCATCAATATCTTCAAAAAGTATTTTATAATTATCTGTAACAGGAGAATATAGTTCAAAAAAGCCATTTTCATCGGTTAAAACACTATACGTTGAAGCATCAACCGAAACTTTAATTCCTGGTATGGGCAAATTTGATTTTTGTGATTTTACGTACCCCTGAATATATGTATCATCATTCATATCCTGCGGAGGCCCATAACAAGCCTGGAATACAAACAAAGCAGTAGAAAAACTCAGGTACCCAAGTACCTTTCTTTTAATTCTTTGTATACGGGTAATCATATCAATCCTTTTTGTATAGTACGGAGAACTCTATTAATTGTTATGATATATCTGGACTATTTCAAAAGTACAAAAAAAAACTGTTATATTGAATAGATGTTCATTATATTTGGGCATTAAGTAAAATTTAGATCAATCATAAACCATGAAGAAGATTTTCATTCGTCTGGTCCTTCTGGCATTGGTATTTGAAGGTATTCCGGCAATTCTATATTCCTGTAATACAAACCAAAAATCAACCTATGATCCGCTTTTGCAAATGGTTGATACTGCCCTGCTATATGCAACAGAACAAGCCAGACTTATGGCAAACCAACTATTGGATAAACCAGACCAACTGCCACGAACGCTAAATAAAGAAGGAGAACTAGTAACAAGTAATTCAGACTGGTGGTGCAGTGGATTTTTCCCGGGAGTACTCTGGTATTTATATGAATATAATAATGATCCTTACTTAAAAGAAATGGCTAAAAACTATACACTCCGTGTTGAAGACCAAAAATATACTACTACAAATCATGATGTTGGATTTATGATATTTTGCAGTTTTGGTAATGGATATAGAATTACAGATGACTCAAGTTATAAGTATGTTATTGATACAGCAGCACGATCCTTAAGCACACGATTTAATCCCAAAATCGGCTGCCTTCGTTCATGGGATTACGCTTCCTGGAACAAACAATGGCAATATCCTGTTATCATAGACAATATGATGAACCTGGAGATGCTGATGTGGGCTGCAAAAGCATTTAATAACCAGTGTTATTCAGAGATTGCCAGGACACATGCCAATACTACAATTGAGAACCATTTCAGAGCAGATAACAGCAGTTATCATGTGGTTTCATATGATACAATAACGGGTTTACCGGAATTAAAACAAACATCTCAGGGTTACAGTGATGAATCAGCATGGGCACGCGGCCAGGCATGGGGGCTGTATGGATTTACGATGATGTTTAGGGAAAGTGGGGATTCAACCTACCTTGAGCAGGCAATGCAAATTGCAGATTTCATTATTCATCATCCTAATTTACCAGAGGATAAGATTCCCTATTGGGACTTTAATGCTCCTGATATACCTGACACGAAAAGAGATGCTTCTGCTGGTGCCATTATGTGTTCTGCACTTATGGAACTAAGTCAGTTAGCACCTAAACAACAAGGCAGGATGTACTTAAATGTGGCAAAAAAACAATTGGAGACTTTATGTTCAAACGAGTACCTTGCCAAACCAGGTGAAAACGGATATTTTATCCTTAAACATGGAGTTGGTCATATGCCTAATAAATCAGAGGTAGATGTGCCATTGACTTATGGAGATTATTATTTTGTGGAATCATTGATGAGATATAAGAAATTGCTGCAAATAAATAAATAGTGTAATATTGTTTAGTTCTTATAAATCTCATAAATAATGTTTTACAACACATTTTGTAATATTTATTAATTTAACTCTCATAATTATAAACAATTACTTTTCCGGATTGTTATCATCTTATGAACATATGTTGAAAATCATGCGCATAAAATAATGTGATATTTTTTTAATCTGTGATAAATATCTATATTTGTGGGCTCAAAAAAGCTATAATGTATTTTTATTCAAAAACCTACAAATCAATGCTTTATAAAAAGATAGAGCATTATATGGGAATGCTATGAGATAATATATCTCCATTAGCCATTCTCATTACGAATGGCTTTTTTTTATAATACAACATATAATATTAGTATTAAACAATTATGGTAAAAGGATTTCCAAAAGCAGAAGGATTATATCATCCGTCTAACGAAAGGGATAATTGCGGTATTGGTTTTGTCGCACATATCAAAGGTCAAAAATCACATGACATAGTAAAGCGTGGCTTAACCGTACTGGTAAACATGACCCATCGTGGAGCTGAGAGTGCAGACAACGCAACCGGCGACGGAGCTGGTATTTTAATGCAGCTTCCTCATGAATTCTTTGTGAGTCAAAAAATCAATGTACCTGCTCCTGGCAAGTACGGTAGCGGACTGGTTTTCCTCCCAACCGGTAAGAAAGCTACTGTTGCTGCTGAAGAAATTATTGCTGAAACCATAAAAGCAGAAGGCTTACAACTTATCTGTACACGTGAAGTACCTGTTGATAGTTCTGTGCTAGGAGACATTTCAAAAAGTACCGAGCCCTTAATTAAACAAATTTTTATTACAGGTTCATACGAACAGGAAGAGCTTGAGAAAAAACTTTACATTCTTCGCAAGCAGATTGAGTTGAAAGTCCGTGAATCAAATATCAAAGGTAAATCCGACTTCTACTTTCCCAGTTTATCGTCAAAAGTGATGATTTACAAAGGAATGTTAACGCCTGAACAGGTTGAAAAATATTTTATAGACTTGCAAAATCCAAATATGGTAAGTGCGATAGCCATGGTTCATTCCCGCTTTAGTACAAACACATTTCCTACCTGGGCATTGGCACAGCCCTTCAGAATTCTTTCGCACAATGGTGAAATCAATACGATCAGAGGTAACCGCTTATGGATGACTGCCCGTGAAGCACTTCTGAAGTCAGAAAGATTTGGAGACGATCTTCAAAAGCTATTCCCAATTATCGAACCTGATATGAGCGATTCTGCTTCACTTGACAATGCATTGGAATTTCTGTTTATGTCAGGACGTTCACTTCCCCACGCATTAAGCATGCTTATTCCAGAATCATGGAATGACAAGAATCCTATACCTGACAGTTTAAAAGCATATTATGAGTATCACGCAACCTTCATGGAGCCATGGGATGGCCCGGCTTCTATAGTATTCTCTGATGGCCGTTTTATTGGAGGAACGCTGGACAGAAACGGATTACGTCCTTCACGCTATGTAATTACGCATAATGATCTTATCGTTATGGGTTCGGAAGTTGGCGTACAAACCTTCCCTGCTGCAGAAATTCGTGAAAAAGGAAGATTGCGTCCTGGTAAAATTCTTTTGGTAGATACGCAACTTGGTGTCATTGTTCCTGACAATGAAGTGAAAAGACAACTTACACAAAGATATCCTTACAGAAACTGGCTCAACGAAAACAGGCTGGAACTGGACAAGATTGATGTAAAGGAAAGTGTAACATCAAGTCTTGGTGACCGCCATGAGGAATATCTCAAAGTTTTTAATTACAGTAAAGAAGATATTGACATACTCATCAATCCGATGTGTGAGGAAGGTAAAGAACCAGTTGCTTCCATGGGTAATGATGTGCCATTAGCTGTTTTCTCAAAACATCCACAACGCTTCTTTAATTATTTTAAACAGCATTTTGCACAGGTTACCAATCCTCCTATCGATCCAATTCGTGAAGGACTGGTTATGTCCCTGACAAATTATATCGGTTCCGTTGAAAAGAACCTGCTGGATGAAAGTGCTGCTCATTGCAAGCTTATCAAATTCACCAGCCCGATTATTACAAATACAGAGCTGGCCAAAATACAGGACCTGAAACATCAACAATTCACAAGTGTTACATTACCAATGCTTTTCCCTGTGAAAGATAAGGAAAAAGGCCTTGAAAAATCACTGGAGGAATTATGCAAAAAAGCTGAAAAAGCTGTTGATGATCAACATAATTATATTGTGCTTTCAGACCGGGGCATTTCAAAAGATTTAGCTCCGATTCCTTCATTACTGGCTGTTGCAGCAGTTCATCATCATCTAATAACAGCTAAAAAGCGGATGCAGGTTGGCTTGGTTGTTGAAACAGCTGATGCCCGGGAGGTACACCATTTTGCACTTCTGATTTCTTATGGTGCAAGTATTATTAATCCTTACTTTAGCTATGCTATTATTGAAGATCAGATAAAACAAGATGTTCTTAAACAAGATTTTGTAACAGCAAGGACTAATTTTATCCATGCCATTGACATGGGATTAATGAAAATCCTTTCAAAAATGGGTATTTCAACAATCCGTAGTTACCTTGGCTCGCAAATTTACGAGGCAATTGGCATAAGTCAGGAGTTAATTGAAAAATATTTTAAGGGAACTCATTCACGTATCGACGGTATAGGTTTACAGGAAATTGCAAAAGAAGCTATTATCCCACATACAAAAGCCTATTCTGATGACACATTGAAAATATTAAAATCTCAAGGCACATATGCCTACCGTTTTGATGGTGAACATCATGCATGGAACCCACAAACTATAGCATTACTTCAATGGGCAACCCGTACCAATGATTATAAAAAGTATAAAGAATTTTCAGCTATTGTTGACAAAGAAAACCAATATCCAACTTTCCTTCGTGGATTAATGGATTATAAAAAGAATCCTATTGATATAAATGAAGTTGAACCTGTAACAGAAATTTATAAGAGATTTGTAACTGGAGCTATGTCTTATGGCTCAATAAGCAAGGAAGCTCATGAAGCCATGGCAGTAGCAATGAATGAACTTGGCGGGCGAAGCAATACCGGTGAAGGTGGTGAAGATGCTGAAAGGTTCAAACCCAAATCTGATGGATCGAATGCAAGAAGTTCAATAAAACAGGTGGCATCGGGTCGCTTTGGTGTGACCAACAACTACCTCGTAAATGCAGATGAAATACAGATAAAAATAGCGCAGGGAGCCAAACCTGGTGAAGGCGGGCAACTTCCCGGACATAAAATTGATAAAATAATTGCCAAACTCAGGCACTCTACTCCTGGTATTACCCTTATCTCACCTCCTCCACACCACGACATCTATTCAATTGAAGACCTGGCGCAACTCATCTTTGACCTGAAAAATGCTAACCCGGAAGCAAAGATCAGTGTTAAACTAGTTTCCGAAGACGGTGTTGGTACGATTGCTGCTGGTGTTGCAAAAGCACATGCTGACCTAATAACAATCAGTGGTTCCGAAGGTGGAACAGGTGCAAGCCCTGCAAGTTCGATAAAGCATGCCGGCTTACCTTTGGAATTAGGTATTGCTGAAACCCAACAAACACTTGTTAAAAATAACCTGAGAAGCCGTGTAGTATTGCAAACAGACGGACAATTAAAAACAGGAAGAGATGTGGTTATATCTGCCATGTTGGGAGCTGAGGAATACGGTTTTGCTACGGCAGCACTTATTACACTTGGATGTATCATGATGCGTAAATGTCATCTAAATACATGTCCCGTAGGTGTTGCAACTCAAGATAAGGAACTTAGAAAGCGCTTTATTGGCAAATCGCAATATCTTGTAAACTATATGCGATTCATCGCAGAAGAAGTAAGGGAAATACTTGCTGAAATGGGTGTTCGCAAGATGGATGACATTATTGGCCGCGTAGACCTTTTACAACAAAAAAGAGATGTAGATCATTGGAAAGCCAATAAAATTGACCTTTCAAAAATACTTACACTGCCAGAAGAAGCAAAACTTTATCCATTACGTAAAAAAATGGAACAGAAGCATAAGATTCAGGATATTATGGACCTCGAACTTATTAAACTGGCCAATAAAGCAATTAAACATAAAGAAAAGGTTTGGATTACCAAACCCATCTCAAATACTGACAGAACCATTGGCACAATGCTTTCAGGACAAATATCCAAGCTCTATGGTGAAGATGCTCTTCCTGAAGATACAATTAATTGCAAATTTAATGGTTCCGCCGGACAGAGTTTTGGAGCATTTCTTGTAAAAGGGGTAACCTTTAAGCTGGAAGGCGATTCAAACGACTACCTGGGTAAAGGTTTGTCTGGAGGCAAAATAATTGTTATCCCTCCTATTGGATCGACCTTCAAACCTGAAGAAAACATAATTATTGGCAACACCGTTCTATATGGAGCTACTTCAGGTGAGGCTTATGTGCGTGGGGTAGCAGGTGAGCGTTTTTGCGTAAGAAACAGCGGAGCAACTGCAGTTATAGAAGGTGTTGGGGACCATTGCTGTGAGTATATGACCGGAGGACGTGCCGTTGTGCTAGGAACTACTGGCCGTAACTTTGCTGCTGGTATGAGTGGTGGTATTGCATATGTTCTTGATGAAAACAAAAACTTTGATTACTTCTGCAATAAAGGAATGGTAGATTTAGATAAAGTAGAAGACCTGGAAGACATCCATGAATTGCAGACTATAATAAGTAAACATCTGCAATATACTGGCAGTGAAATCGCTGAGAAAATACTTGTTAACTGGGAAGAATACCTGCCCAAGTTTGTAAAAGTCATTCCTATGGAATACAAAAAGATCCTTCAGGAGCAAAAGATTGAGGCTCTAAAACATAAGCTTGCTCAAACTGAAGACACACCACAATTTCATGAATAATAAAATTAAAATACTATAAAATGGGAGATCCAAAAGGATTTTTAAAAGTAAAACGTAAAGATGCGGGCAACCGCCCTATTAAGGAGCGAATATACGATTACGGAGAGGTTGAACAAACCCTGAATGAAGAGGATCGTAAACTGCAGGCATCCAGGTGTATGGATTGCGGAATTCCTTTTTGTAACTGGGGATGCCCTGTTCATAATAACATTCCTGAATGGCAGGACTATGTTTATAAAGGTGAGTGGGAAAAGGCCAGCAAATCACTTCATGCAACTAATAACTTTCCTGAATTCACAGGAAGGATTTGTCCTGCACCATGTGAAAAATCATGCGTTTTAAATATCCATAAAGAACCGGTAACTATTCGGGAAAACGAATGCGCTATCGTTGAAAAAGCATTTGAGCTGGGTTTTATTAAACCTAATCCTGCTAAGAAGAAAACAGGTAAAAAAGTGGCTGTGATTGGTTCAGGTCCTGCAGGCATGGCTTGTGCTGACCAGCTTAACAAAGCCGGACACACTGTTACATTATTTGAAAAAGATGATGCAGTTGGAGGTTTGCTTCGCTATGGTATACCCGATTTTAAACTAGCCAAACAGGTCATTGATCGCCGTGTTGATGTAATGGTTGCCGAAGGCCTTAAAATTAAAACCAACACCAATGCAGGTATCGATGTTAAAACCGATGAGCTTCTGAAGGAATTTGATGCGATTTGTATTTGCATTGGTTCAATGGTCCCCAGAGACTTAAAAGCTGACGGAAGAGAACTTACAGGTGTTCATTTTGCCATGGATTTTCTGAAACAACAAAACCAGGTAAATAAAGGTATTGATATCCCTAAAAAAGACAGAATTCTTGCTAAAGATAAGCATGTCCTTGTAATCGGCGGTGGTGATACAGGCAGCGACTGTGTTGGAACATCCGTCAGGCAAGGTGCTAAGAGCATTACCCAGATTGAAATTCTTCCAATGCCTCCTGAAGACAGAACTCCTGATAATCCATGGCCCTACTGGCCCTTAACACTTAAGACTTCTTCATCTCATGAAGAAGGATGCACACGTAGATGGTCCCTGGCTACCAAAAAATTCATTGGTAAAGATGGTAAACTCGAGGGTGTTGAAGTGGTTGAAGTAAAATGGGAAAAAGATGCAAACGGACAGTTTGTGATGAAGGAGGTCCCAAAAACCAATGAAGTAATAAAGGCTGACCTTGTATTCCTGGCAATGGGTTTTGTTCATCCAATGCACGAAGGACTAGTAAAAGACCTTAAACTTAAATTGGATGCTCGCGGCAATGTTCAGCGCGATGATACATATCAAACCAGCGTTCCAAAGGTTTTTGCTGCCGGTGATTCTGAGAGAGGCGCAAGCCTTGTAGTCCATGCCATCTGGGCCGGGCGTCAGGCAGCTGGAAACATTGATGAATTCTTAAAAAAATAAAAACATAATATTAATAACCACCTTCGGGTGGTTTTTTTTTGCAATTTCTGACTATTCACTTCTAAATCAAAGGCATTCGCTTTGAATTTTCCTATATTTTTATTATCTTTTATTATTCATTTCCCTTCCAAATTTGATGGTATAAAATGGCTGAGAAAGAAAATCAGAAAATTAAGCAGATACTATTTTTTGATATTATTAATGATATTAATTTAGGTATACAGGTATTTGACAAAAACGGGGTTTCTTTTAAAATGAACAACAAACAAAAAGAACTTCTTGGATTACCAAATAGCGATGCCGGAATAGGTAAGTTTAACGTACTGAATGACCCTTTCAGTATAGCCAATGGAGCAGCTAAAATATATCAAAATGTTTATGATGCGAAATGCAGCGTTCATCATCAATATGAATACAACTTCGGGATTTCTGAAAACAACTGGGATACTACATCTGGTAAAAAATATTTTGAGGAATATATTTTTCCTGTATTGGATGAGGAAAACAATATTGATTATGTCGTTGCATTGCTCAAGGATATAAGCCGGGAAAAGATTGCTGAAACAAAATTAAAAGATGCTTTAAAGTTTAATGAAGAAATAAATCAAACAAGTCCCGTGGGAATTGTATTGGTTAATGTAAAAGGAGAAATAGAATTTGCCAATACACAGGCAGAAAAAACATTAGGACTGAAAAAAAGCGATATAACCAGCAGAACTTACAACTCCCCCACTTGGGAAATCACAGATTTCGATGGGAATCCTTTTCCTGAGGAACAATTACCCTTTATGCGTACAATGCATGAAAAAAAAACCGTATACAATATACAGCATGCCATAGCCTGGCCTAATGGGAAAAGAGTTTACCTGAATATAAATGCCAGCCCTCAATTATCTGAAGCGAATGAATTTAGAGGAATGGTGGCCACAATTGAGGATATTACTGATAAAGTATTATTAGAAAAAATTCAGACCGAAAACCTAAAATTTCGTAATACTATAATAAAACATGCGGCTGAAGGTCTTTGTGTATGTCATAATATCAATGAATTCCCTTACGTAAAATTTACCGTATGGAATGACAGGATGATAGATATAACAGGATATACACAGGATGAAATTAACCAGAAAGGATGGTACCAAAGCCTGTACCCCGATCCGGAGATACGACAGAAAGCAATTGACAGGATGAGTTCCATGCGAGAAGGGGATGATATTATAGCAGAGGAATGGAATATAAAAACAAAACATAACCAAGACAAAGCCATATCCATATCTACTTCCATTATTAAGACTGAACAAGATCAAACGCATGTAATGGCTTTAATGACCGATATTTCTGAGAAACAAAAATACAGGGAGGCTATTGAAAAGCATAATAAGGAGTTACAGGAACTTAATGCCACAAAGGACCGTTTCTTCTCTATCATTGCGCATGATTTAAGGTCCCCTATCGGCAATATATTCAGGTTAACCGAACTATTAAAGAATCCTGATAACAATGAGAGTTATTCAAAATATTTCGATCATCTATATGTTCAGTCACAAAAAACTTTTTCGCTTCTTGAAAACTTGCTTGAATGGGGGAAAGTGCAGCTTGGAAAAATTGATTTTTCTAAAGACGAATTAAACCTGGCGATACTGGTAAATGAGTCGATTGATTTACTCATTGAACAAGCCAGAGAAAAAGAGATAACAATTATAAACACTATTAACGAAAATATTTCGATTATTGGCAATAAAAATTCTATAAAAACCATCTTTCGTAACTTATTATCAAATGCAATAAAATTTACAAAAACAAATGGTATAATAGAAATACAGGCAAGAACTTTTTCTGAAAACAGAGATCAGATTCATATTACTGTAAAGGATAATGGTGTTGGAATTGATGAAAAAAAACAAAAACATCTTTTTAGGATAGATAAGGAATTATCCTCAAAAGGAACAAACCAGGAAATGGGATCAGGCCTTGGATTAATTATTTGCAAAGAATTTATTGAGAAAAACGATGGCAAAATTTGGGTAGAGAGTCAACCAGGTGAAGGATCAAAATTTCATTTTACCCTGCTAAAAGCTTAAGGATAAAGCATAGGAAAGCCTATACAATATTCACGTATACAAGTACTTAGGCATAACTTTTGTGTATTTCAATAAAATAACTATATTTAAAACCTTAATTCTAAAATATTAATTCCTAAAATTATTTTACCATGGCAGAAATCAGAAAAATTTTACTTAGCGAAGATGAAATGCCACGCCAGTGGTACAACCTTGCTGCAGATATAAATGTTCCTCCGTATATGAGTCCTGACGGGGCTGTTCCTCCCGAAGCGTGGGCCCCTGTATTTCCAATGAACCTTGTTGAGCAAGAATATAGTAAAGAAAGATGGATTGACATTCCTGATGAAGTTCTCAGTTTATTATCCAGATGGAGGCCATCGCCCCTTCACAGGGCATATAACCTCGAAAAAGCTCTTGGTACCCCGGCAAAAATATACTATAAAAATGAAAGCGTTTCACCGGCAGGAAGTCATAAACCCAATACAGCTGTAGCCCAGGCCTGGTATAACAAACAATTTGGAATTAAAAAATTAACTACAGAAACAGGTGCCGGACAATGGGGTAGTGCACTGTCATTTGCCACTTCATTGGTAGGTCTGGAATGTAAAGTCTTTATGGTTCGTATAAGCTTCGACCAGAAACCGATGCGTAAGTTAATGATGCAAACCTGGGGAGGGACCTGCATAGCCAGTCCAAGTGAAGAGACCAATGCCGGGCGGGCTATACTGGCAAAAGACCCCAACACCCCCGGAAGCTTAGGTATTGCGATTAGTGAAGCTATAGAAGCTGCAGTAACAGATCAAACAGGACAAACCAGATATTCCTTAGGAAGTGTAACCAACTTTGTTTGCCTGCATCAAACCATAATTGGTCTTGAAACGAAAAAACAATTGGAAAAGGTTGGAATAAAAAAACCAGATGTTATCATTGGCTGTGCAGGTGGCGGAAGTAATTTTGCCGGTCTGGCATTTCCATTTGTATATGATAAAATTCACGGTGCTGATATAGAGATCATCCCGGTGGAGCCATACTCCTGTCCTACAATGACAAGAGGGCCATATATATACGATCATGGGGACACTGCTAAAATGGTGCCTTTAGTAGCCATGCATTCTTTAGGACATTCTTTTGTTCCTCCACCTATCCATGCAGGTGGTTTACGCTATCATGGTATGTCTCCATTGGTAAGCAAGTCTATTATAGATGGACTGCTTAACCCTAAGGCACTGCATCAATTAGAGTGCTATGAAGCTGGTATATTGTTTGCAAAAACAGAGGGTATAATCCCTGCCCCGGAAACAACACATGCTATTGCTGAAACCATTAATCAGGCTAAAATAGCTAAAGAAGAAGGTAAAGAAAAAGTCATTGTATTTAACTTCAGCGGGCACGGTCTTATGGACCTAGTTGGTTATGACAAATATTTAACCGGTCAGCTAACCAATTATGAATTGCCTGATGAAGTAATACAAGAAAACCTGAAAGAACTGGAAGGTCTTCCTAAACCGGTTATTTAAGAAATTGCATGTATTCGTATCACAGATCAATTAAGAATAATGATAACTGAATTATAATCTTTGGAATAATCGCAAATAAATACCTAAAGCTTAATTTTGATATCAATATAAAAAGGGTGCCTGTTGTCAGGCACCCTTTCTTGTGTGGAAGAACTATATAGTAACGAAGGTAATTCTCTACCCTTCAATAACTAAAAATTACATGTTATACACACTCTCACCATGTTCGTATACATCAAGCCCTTCCTCTTCAATTATTTTTTCTACCCTTAATGCATTCATTGATTTTAATATCTTAAATAACAGATAGCCCATACCTAAAGCCCAGGCTGCTACAGCAAGAACGCCGATTGCCTGTACTCCTAAAAGATGGAAACCACCACCTGAAACCAGACCACCATCAACAGAGAATACTCCTACCAACAATGTACCCAGGGCACCACAAACACCATGTACTGAAATTGCACCAACCGGGTCATCTATTTTCAACTTTTTATCAAAAAACTCAACACTGAAAACCAGTACGATACCAGCTATGGTCCCAATTGCAATTGCACTTGCAGGGCTTACCACGTTACAACCGGCAGTTATCGCCACCAATCCGGCCAAAGCACCGTTTAAAGATAATGACAAAGTTGGCCTTTTATATCTTACCCATGCAACAAACATTGCAGTAACAGCTCCTGCAGCTGCTGCAAGGTTAGTAGTCATTGCAATGTGCCCGATTGCAACAGTACTATCACCTGTAGCAGATAATTGAGATCCGGGGTTAAATCCAAACCATCCAAACCAAAGTATAAATACACCTAATGCTCCTAAAGTCAGGTTATGACCAGGAATAGCTTTCGGTTTCCCGTCTTTACCATATTTTCCAATACGTGGTCCTAATAAGGCCGCACCGGTTAATCCAACCCATCCACCAACAGAGTGAACCAATGTTGAACCTGCAAAATCCTGGAATCCAAGTTTGTCCAGCCATCCCAATCCCCATTTCCAGTGACCTGAAACCGGATATATAATTAATGATACAACCACTGTAAATACCAGGTATGCTCCGAATTTTGTTCTCTCAGCCATTGCTCCCGAAACAATTGTTGCTGCTGTAGCTGCAAATACTGTTTGGAACATAATATCAGACATGTCAGCATACCCTCCAAATCCATCACTTCTAAAAAATGCTTTTTCCAGTGGATTGCCAATTAATCCTCCTAACATATCTGAACCGTACATGATAGAATAACCTATTGCCCAAAAAATGATTGAACCAAAAGCAAAGTCCATTAAGTTTTTCATTAGAATGTTACCTGTATTTTTTGATCTGGTAAAACCTGCTTCTACCATGGCAAATCCAGGCTGCATAAACATTACTAAAAATGCCGCCACCAGTAACCATAAATTGTCTAATGAGACCCCTAAAGATGGTCCTGCTGCCTCTTGTACTATAGTTGAAACTTCTTCCATGACTCTAATATTTAATCGTTAATAAACTATTTTAATAACTCTTCTTCAGCAATATAAAGGGTAACATCCCCTTCTTCTTCTGTTCTGATCCTGTAGGAATTTTCGATATTTGAAACAAATATCTTTCCATCCCCTACTTCTCCTGTTTTTGCCGAAGATATGATTGCCTTAATCGTTGAATCCAGTAAATGATCCCTTACTATAATAGACATCATAACACGTTCAATGGTACTGGTATCATAAGAAATACCACGATATACCCTGCTTTGTCTTGCTTTACCTACACCCCTTACTTCCCAAAATGAAAAGAAATCAATACCTGCAGCAGCTAAAGCTTCTTTTACATCATCATATTTTGTTTTTCTGATGATTGCTTCTATTTTTTTCATGACAGTATAATTTTATTATTAATACTAAATTTCTTTAATCCATTAGTTTAAAATGAAATACCTGCGGTTATAAAGAATCCTTCAGTTGATGGGTTTAATATAACTGCTCCGGAAAGTGGCAAAGAAAAATTATCAGTAATTTTTATCTCTTTTGATGTTCCTATCGATATATTACATAGCATAAATTCACCATCTTTAGTATATGCTCCATCTCCGGCTCCCAATGCCAGATCAATACCAGATATTGAATAACCAGCTTCAAAATACATATCACCTTCTTCAAATCCAGGAGTAAACATGTAGGCTGCGGTTACAGATAAATCTCCTATTGCATAACTAACCATTGGTTCTATGTAATGACCTTTATCAAAGGCAAAGTAACCAAAGCTCTCAAGCATGGTTTCTCCATCGTCATCAACTCCAATTGAATCACCATCTACAGCACCAAAATAATAGTCGGTTACGCCAACGGTGAGGCCAAAATCAAAACTATAACTTAAATACAGGTCCATTTCAAAAGCTTCATCAACGCCAGCATTCACTGAACCCCATGCTCCAATTGCCAGGTTTTCAATTGAACCCTCTACCCAGGGTTGAAAAGCAGGGCCAGTTCCAAATTTGGCTCCACGCCAGATATAGGTACTATATATATCCATACCCGCATCTACCGGAGAACTCGCTTCCTCCTCCTCTTGTGCAACTGCACTAAAGCTTACTGACATCAAACAAACTATTGTCATGAATGCCAAAAATGAATAACTACTTCTTTTCATGGTTAAATAATTTAAAAGATGAATAAAATTGTTTTACGATTCAAAAATATATATATTTTTTATTACCCCCTAATTTTTTTAGGGGTAAATGTTTTCTAACATACTTTTTTATATTTATTACCCCATTTTTTTATACCGTTTATTTATTTTTTAATATTTTTTTCAATATCTACCCCTTTTTTTGCAGGGTATGTGTCTGTAAAACTTCAAACACCTCTTAAGACAAGTTATATTGTATTAATTTACAATCACTTAACACATTTCATATTTTTTTTATCTTATGCTTTATTTAATTTGTCATATATTCAATAAACCCAATGGATTTAGCGTCCCTTATTCTATATTTGCATAAATAATATATAATGTATGCTTACAATTATTAAGGAACTTCTGGATAAAGAAGCACAAGCCATTAGGAATATCCCTGATCAGGAAAGCATTCCACAGGCAGTTGAACTAATATATGAATGCGTTCATCAGAATGGAGGCAAACTAATTTCAAGCGGAATGGGAAAAGCAGGCCAGATCGCATTAAACATTGCTACAACATTTAGTTCTACCGGTACCCCTTCTGTTTTTATACATCCTAGTGATGCCCAGCATGGAGATTTAGGGGTTATCACAAAAAAGGATATATTATTACTTATCTCAAACTCCGGTAAAACAAGAGAAATTATTGAGATATTAGCACTTGCAAAAAACCTTGCAGGTGAAATTCCTGTTATTGTTATTACAGGAAACCCCGAAGCAGAATTGGCCGAAATGGCAAATGTAGTTATCTCCACAGGCCATCCGCAGGAAATATGCCCTCTAGGACTTACACCTACAACTTCAACAACAACTATGACTGTAATAGGAGATATTCTGGTAGTCCTCCTGATGAAAAAGATTAATTTCACGAAAGCTGACTATGCCAAAAGGCACCATGGAGGCTACCTTGGAGAAAAGTCCAGAACTGAGGCAAACTAACTATCAAAGCAACTTCTATGAATAAAAGAAACATCTATGCCATTGGAGAAACTGTGCTGGACATAATATTTAAAAATGATCAACCCATTGCAGCTAAACCAGGCGGCTCTATGTTAAACACCTGTGTTTCACTAGGCAGAACACATGCACCCATTCACTTTATTTCTGAGTTTGGAACAGACAAACCAGGACAAATTATTTCTCGTTTTTTAAAAGAAAATTATGTAGACACAAAATTTGCATCATTATATAATAAAGGTAAAACGGCCATAGCCATGGCTTTTCTAAATGAAAAAAATGACGCATCCTATCAATTCTACAAAGATTATCCTGGAAATAGACTAAATATCGAAATTCCTCCGTTTAGGAAAGATGATATTCTGATTTTTGGTTCTTTTTATGCAATGACCCCTGAAATTAGGGGGGTGCTCTTAAATATTTTAAATTTTGCAAAGAAAAATGATGTATTTATACTATATGACCCTAATTTTCGAAAATCTCACTTACACGAATTGGAAGATCTAAAACCAGCCATCGAAGAAAACTTCCGTTATGCACATATAATAAGGGGATCAAATGAAGATTTTCAATATATATATAATACTGATGATTTTCATTCTGCTTTAAAAAGTATAAACATGCCAGATAAAACATACATATATACTAACAGTAATAGCGAAGTATCTATCCTGACAAATAAATTAACCAAAAATTACATAGTCCCTGCAATAAAACCATTAAGCACAATTGGAGCCGGAGATACATTTAATGCCGGCATTATTTATGGTTTACTAAAACACAACATTACAGTTGAAAACTTATCTGCCACAAAAGCAGAAACGTGGGAAAATATCATTAATTTGGCTATTGCATTTGCTCAAAACACGTGTTTGAACCTTGATAATTATATTTCTGAAACATTTGCAAAACAATATATCATATCATGAAAAAAACACTACTTATAATAAGCCTTATCATTAGCGCTTCGGCTATAGGCAGCAACTATATAAGACCTTCTGAAGATGAGTTGTCCCGTCAATTGCAGATTTTCCTGGATCAATTTGACTCCAATGTGGCTTCGCACAATTGGCAGGAAATAGTGGGTCAGATGGAAAAAAACTACAAAACAGAGCAATTGGATAATGCATTAGGCGGAGACACTCTTCAATTTATCAAAGAGTTCTTTTGCGGACTTACTGTGGGCTCAAACAATTTCATTTGTCCTGAACCTGATAATATATATCAGGCAACGAGAAACGATGTGCTAATAGACAGGGAGATCATACAAGTAAATTATCACGTGGTATTAAATGATGGCACAGTGCTCATTGGAAACTGGTTTATACGCTATTACCGTAACGGGACAAATTATGTCTTTGGTCTTATTGGAGCAGTAGGATAATTAAGTGTAAATTTTACATTTAATTATCCAGCTCAATTTTCACTACCCTGTATCCTTCAACAGCTTCCTGCACAGCATAAACAACACCAACAAAAACCGATATCATCCCTGAAAGAAAAAGGATCAGGGAAACGGATGAAAACACTGTTGCGTTTACTACAAATTGCATACCTATAGATAAGCAAGACAAAATAAATAAGGCAATTGCTATTGAATATGAAATAACAGTATTTCTTATGTGTTGAAGCCGAAGAGATAACTTGTCGAGTTGACTGGTAATACTTGCTAATCTTTTCTTATCAATATCTGTCAACCCAACAGTATCCCTGAGTATTCTTCTCTCACTTTCCAGTAACCTGACCCTGTTTATTACTACTGAATATTTATTATTTATTCCTAAAACCAACAATCCACAGGCCGATATCATAATACCAGGGGCAAGCATGGATTGGATTATTTCAACAATTTTTACATCAATTTGCATCGTCAATCATCTTTTTGCAAAAGTACTTAAAAAGAAGTATTAATTTTACTAATTTAGAATGGAATGATAATTGTATAAAAATCATAAATAAAAATAAATGTAATATGAAGAAAATACTACTTATACTCAGTTTGTCGGTATCGTGTATGCTATCCAATGCACAATACACTCTTGATCATACGTTTACAGATCAAACCATATATGAAGTATCGTATGTTGAACTGGAAAATTCAGGTAAAAAATTGTACACAACCAATCAGGATGGGGAAACCTATGAACTTCAGTTTTTCAATATTGATTATACACCATATAAAAACATATCAATTGATCTGGGATCAATTTTCATTGTCGATTATAAGGAATTTTCAATTTATGTTTATTATATAAGTGAGAATCTATTCGACACTGATGCAGAAATAGAATTTATGGCTGAATTATATTATGTTGAAGACACTCCTGAAGAATACGAATATTCTCAAGTCTTGGTGTTTAATGAGACTGGCTCTATACTATTTGAAACGGATATTGAGCGTAATAATTCATGGATTCTCTGGCCGAGTATGAATGGAACCGAAGTTAATGGTAACAGCCAGCCAGGATCTATCCATAATACTTCTGATGGCACTAAGATGATTATAGGTTTATACGATTTTGTAGATACAATTTACAAATACGAAATATATGATTTGCCTGGAACCCTTCCTGTACATGCTAAATCAGGACTTACAAACCCAACGGGCCAAACATTGCTTAAAGCTTATCCAAACCCGGCAAAATCCACATTTACAATTGATTACAAACTGGTAGAAGATGAAGAAGATGCACAACTGTATATATATACCTCAGATGGAAAACTCATAAAGAAATTCGATCTAACCAGTAATGAAGGTAAAATAGCAGTCTCTGCTGAAGATATGCCGGCAGGGGCATATATTTATGAAATGAAGTCGCAAAGAAAAGGATACACACGTCGAAAATTGCTAATTTCTGAATAAACAAAAGAGCGTGTCCAAAAAATCCTCAAAACCTTCATTCCAAAATTGTTTCGGAATCCAAAAAGATTGACGGTAAAATAGTCACAGATTCTGAAGCAAGTTCAGGATGATTACATCAGGATTTTTTGGACACGCTCTTTTTTTACATCTCCAATTTAAGATTTAATAATGCATTATCAATTATACCAATCTCTTCCTTTGTCAAATTCAAGTTTCCTGCGCCGGCATTGTCTTCAATTTGCTTATCAGTACGGGCTCCTGCAAGCACTACAGTGATTCCCGGTTGCTTTAATGTCCACGCCAGTACAAGCTGGGCCAAAGTAGCATTTTTAGAATCAGCCAGTGGTTTTATCTCACCCAGAAAAGCATTAACTTTCATTATATTTTCAGGCTTATAATAAGGTGTACTTGTGCGTGTGTCGCCTTCACCATATACTGTATCAGGTTTTATTTTACCTGTGAGTAGTCCTCTCTGCAAAGGACTATAAGCAAGAATCGCCTGGTTTTTTTTAATACAAAATGGCACCACTTCTTCTTCAATGTCTCGTTTTAACATACTATAGGGTACCTGGTTTGAAACGATAGGAAATGATTCAAGCGCTTCTTTCATTTGTCCGGCACTGTAATTGCTCACTCCTGCTGCTCGTATTTTTCCTTGCTTATACAACATCTCCATTGCTTCCATTGTTTCGCTAACTGGAGTTGTCGGGTCAGCCCAATGTATTTGATACAGGTCAATATAATCAGTACCCAGGCGTTTTAAGCTCTCCTCGCATTCCTTAATTACACTTTCCTTAGCTGAGTACCTGTATATATCTATTGGTTTCCCATCATTATCCTGTGATGCGAAATAAAACTGGCCCTTCTTATCGAGCCAACGCAAACCATATTTAGTAAGTATCTGCACTTTTTCACGTTTGCCTTTTATAGCTTTTCCAACGATTTCCTCACTTTGCCCAAAACCATAGACAGGGGCAGTATCTATAGACGTAACACCCAGATCAATGCCTTTTTCGATAGCTTTTAATGCTGCAGCAACATCGGCACCACCCCACATCCATCCGCCTATAGCCCATGCACCAAATGTAATCGTCGAAACTTTTACATCACTATTTCCTAATGTTTTATAAACCATACTATTTAATTTTGTTATCGCTTAATACAAATGTACTAAATGCACCTTTAATAAAGTTAATTATTACTGTCCGGAAAAATAGAAACAATCGATAAAAGCGCTAAAGCGCAGTTTTTTCATCATTGATCTTTTAATTTGTCAGAATTTCGGACTAAAGTCCATTTATCATAAGGGGTAATTATTACCCCCGGATAAATCCGGGGGCTATAATTATCGCATATATTCAGGTTTTTTGCCTCTTTATCGGTTTTTTTCCGGTCACTACTGAAAGGTTATATCTCAGGACAACAAAAAAATAATCTTTCAACATCTAAAAACTTCCAATATTCACAACTTTTGGAGTTTTTATTGTCGGATGATCTTCAGGCACCATAATAGAAACCGGCGCTGGCATCCCATTGGAAGGATCAATTTTTGCAATCCATACCTTATAAACATATCCTTTTATAGCACTGGCTCCATAACCCTGTCCATTCGACATGGTTTTATTCACACGGGTAATTTCAGGAGGATCTTTGTAAAATTTTATATCCTGGAAGTCCTTTTTAAGTGAATAATCTTTTATCCCGGTTCTTAGATTTGTTCCGGATTCATTTACCAGTGTTCCTCCGGCAATACTTTTAAACTTATCATAGCAAATATCCAGGCTCTCACTTTTCAGGATGGCGATATATTCTACCAGCACATCCTTAACATTTGAAGGTAGTTCATCCACAGGTATGTCGTTTACTTTTGACTGGCCAATCACTAATCCCGCAGAAATTGAATAGATTATGCAAATACATAAAATTTTTACCATTGTTTTCATAATTGTCAATTTTAGTTTTACTATTAAGTTACAACAATATTCTATAAATAACCAAAAAAAATGCTTCCATTCCGATCTCAAACATTACACCTTTCCATATATGAATTTTCCATATATTTCAGTAACTTTGGGTAAAACCCTGTCAATTATGAGCCAATATAATACTTTAAAAGAAGCAGTATACGAAGCAAACATCCTGCTTCCGAAGTTAGACCTGGTATCGTATACATTTGGTAATGCCAGTCAGATAGACCGTGATAAAGGAGTTATAGGTATAAAACCAAGCGGTATTCCATATAATTCCATTACTATTAATGATATAGTAATTGTAGACCTGGAAGGAAATGTAGTGGAAGGCAAATTTAAGCCATCTTCTGATACAAAAGCTCATCTTATACTTTATAAAAATTTACAGAAAATTGGAGGTATAGTACATACCTATTCCACCTTTGCGATAGCCTGGTCCCAGGCAATGAAGCCAATACCCATTTTAGGCACATTCCATGCAGACCATATGTTGCGTGAGATCCCCTGTACTGAAACCATGACGGATGATATGATAAAAGGAGATTATGAAAGGGAATCCGGACATCAAATTTTGGAAGTAATGAAAAACATGGATTGTGAAGAAGTTGAAATGATATTGGTTGCAAGCCATGGACCATTTTGCTGGGGCAAAAATGTTGAAACAGCACTACAAAATAGCGTATTACTTGAAAAAATAGCCAAGCTGGCCTATTTAACACTTCAAATCAATCCTGCTATTAATCCTCTGGCAAAAAAACTTGTTCATAAGCACTATAAGCGCAAGCATGGCAAGGATGCTTATTATGGACAGGAATGATTTTATGCAAGAATCCATGTTTTAAACTGCTGATAAATAAAGAATTAACGAAAATATCAGATTATTTAAAAATGGAATAATGGATGGATGGAATAATAAAAGACAAAAATTTATAGATTTAAGCCTCAAAACCTGATTGATGTTCAAAAAGGCAATTATTCATTTTCTATCACTCCAGTCTTTTAATATATAGTATATGCAGTTAAAAGACTAAATTCAATCTTCTTTGGGTAGAAAAAGGTTACTTATACGTCTATATTAAAAAAATGCCTGATAACATAGCCTATCCCAAATGTTATAGCTGCTACTCCAAAGCTTAAAATAGCCATTTCCCAGAATCGTTTTTTAAACGAATAATCCTTTGCAACTGAAATATAATAATTGAAAAATAGAATAATAAGTAGGGCAATGGTAAGAGTAAGTGCCAGACAGATAAAGTAATTTGCAATCAACAAGTAGGGCAATATAAGTGCCATTACTGTAAAAATATAGGCAATACCTGTATAAACTGAAGCTCTTAAAGCCCTCTCACTTTCACCTTCCGATTTATTCGACAAATATTCTGATGCAGCCATAGAAAAGGATGCAGCAATACCGGTAATCAATCCGGCCAATGCAATAATTCGGGTATTTTGTAATGCAAAGGTAAGGCCGGCAAGAGCACCTGTAAGTTCTACAAGGGCATCATTCAAGCCAAGTACAATTGAACCTACATAATCCAGTTTTTCTTCCTGAATCATTCCTATCAGCTCCTTCTCATGCCTGTCCTCATCATCTGCTATTTTCTTTGCCTCTGGCAATCGTTTCGCTATTTCATTATAATTAACATTGGCTTTCCCCTCCCCTCTTTCCATTAACTTGATCCCAAAGGTAATACCTAATATCCTTGATATCCAATAGTAAAAGAACACTTTCCCCATTTTCGGTTTAGCCTCTATATGAGTATAGGTCTTCCAAAAATCTGCATGACTCTTTTCTTCATTTGCAATTCGTTGCAATATTTCAGAATTATCCTGGTCTTTAATTTTATTTGCCAGCTTTGAGTAAATATGGTATTCTGTAATTTCGTTGGTTTGAGCGGCTACCAGTGTTTTTGATAATTCTTTATCCATACTATTTTAGCTAAAAAGTGTTAAAGACATTGAAATCAAAATTAATGTAGAAAATACAAAAACTTAAAAGTAAATGTTATATATTTCATTCCTCATCCTTCATTAATATAATATGCTTATACTTGGCATACAGGAATGATATAATGATTAGCAGAATTCCCAGAGCGACCAGTAAAATGAAACGTCCCAGTGCTGTCACATTGGAAATATCGTAAATAAATAACTTAAATAGAGTTATTCCAAAAAGTACAATTGCGGAAATGCGCAAATGTTTTCTCTTTTTGGCAATACCCAATGAAATGATCATTACTGCATACAAGCCCCATAGGATACTTATAAAAATATTTGGATTTTCAACATAAGTTAATTTGTCAAGACTATGAAATAGTTCCCCTGTCAATATGGAAATGATAATAAAATGAGATAGTATCGAAAATAGCTTTTTATACGATCTTTCTGTTATGATCGTCTTTATAGTAAGATTTGTAAAGAAAAGTAAAGAAGCTGTCACAGTATATGATATATAGCCAATCCAAAAAGCAATAGAACTAATTGCTCCATCCTCCGTAAATAACGATGATGCAAATTCCTCTTTCAATATTCCTATTCGTCGCAGTCCTAATACTACAAAGGCGAGCAGAAGAACTGCACTTATCGTGTTCAAAATATGGGCAAAAACTTTACTTTTATACAACCTGATATTAAGTATATATAAAATAACAAGGTATATCATATAATAATCGTGCAAGGTCAGCCGTCTGAGCATTCGTATTTGCCGGTTATAATCGTTTACTCTGAATGAAAAATTTGTCATCTGTTTATTCCAGAAGGTTACAATCTCCATCCTTACTGCATAAAAGACTACAAAAAATACCAGGATTGGCAATGTATAATCCAGAAATTGCTTATAAAACAGCTGTTTTTCCCTTCCTTCAAGGTACTTTTTATTTCTGTTAATTACTGCAATGGCTCCAAATCCCGCTGCTACCAATATTGAATTAAGAAAATGCCGGTTGAAGATAAAAACGATTTCAGCTTCCGAATTACGATAATATTCCGGATAAATAGTATACCAGTCATGCACGAGGCTAAAAAATGCAAGAAAAATAAGCGGATATGACAAGTACTCATAAACAGATGCTTTACGTCCTCTCCCAATCCAAAACAATACAACAGCTTCGGCAATCCATAATAATGTGACCCAATAACCATTAAGTTGCACAGGTATGGCAATCGTAATAAATGTAACTACCAGGCCCAGGGTAAAAAGACGAAAGTTTTTATCCTGTACTTCCTTAAGCCAGAGTAACCCTGCAATTAAGAAATGTAAAACAGCGTTCCCAATTGTAAACAAACCCAGATAATCTTTACTGAATAATCCTTCATCCATTATATGATAACCTATCCCATAAAAGAAAAATGTATTGGACAAGAGCAGGATGACATCCCCGACACCAAATTTCTCATTGCGAATAAGCTTATAAGCAAGTACCAGAAGGTAAAACTGCAGAAAGAAAAGTATTGCAAATGTAAAGCTCATACCAAGGCTATTATAATATGCCTCCGTATCAAAATACCATGAAACAAATATTAGCCATGAGAATCCAAACGCTACATAGTTAAGTGCTTTCCAGTCTTTTTTAAAAGCAAGGAAAAGGATACCCATATTAATGATTATCATATAGATGAACAGTACTAATCCATTTTCGAGACCGGTATCTGTAATAAAAGGTATTGCATAGGCTCCTACTAGGCCCAGGTGTGCAATTATCTGCCGATTGTATTGCAAAGCCGAACCGACAGCAAACAGGGTAAATATAAGCATGAGCACGAAAGCAGCCAAAGGTGGAATGATGTTGTAAAAGCTATATGCAAAATAGGAGATGAAATACATCACAGATATTCCTCCACTTAATAAAGCTGCACTAAATGCATCATATTTCTTTCGTACTTTCAGGGCAATACTTATAAGTATGATACCTGCCAGATAACCCAATACGACACGTACCATAGGACTTAACCAATTTCTGTCAATTGCATACTTTGCTCCCAGGCCGATACCAATAACCGTAATAGCAATGCCTACAATATTAATGATGCGTCCGCCAATAAATTCTTCCAGGTTCGATTTCTCCTTTCCGCGGTGTGATTGCTGCTGTGATATTGATTGTTTTTTGAATGTTTGAGGAATGGGTTCTGCAATTGTTTCTTTTACCGGGGATTGTAAAGTTTGATCAATAATAGGTTTTGATTCCTCAACCGGGCTTACGTTGTCCTTTACCTCTTCTTTAGGTGCATTTTTTAATATCTGAACCTCCTCTTTTAATTGCTTTATCTCTCTTAAAAAGTACTCATTACGGTTTGATAATTCTTCAATTCTCCTAAGCAATTCATCGAGTTTATTTTGATTTGCCTCCATTGTTCTGTTCATTGAGTTTTCTGAACTAAAACTAGTAAAAAAACTTTGAATTCAATAGAGAATTACAATCAATATCAACCAAATAAAAGATAAAACAATTCATTATATAGCAGCAAATTTCATCTGACTACTTTCAACATTAGCAAATCTTACTATATTTGTTTGTGGATATTAATACTATTTATGCAGTTAATTCTAATATAAAAATGATAAGAAAAATCACCTTATTATTAAAGTTTCTCTTTTTTCTACTTTTCAATTTATATTCATTATCTGCTTATTGTCAGAAAATATTCACCGAAGATCTAAAAAGAATTCACACCTACACAATAGGATATCAGATGCCAATACTCACAAAACCCGAATTTCAACACAGTCATGGTTTTACATGTGGTTTTGAATTCATTATTAAATATAAGGAGAAGAACAAGGAAAACTCAAATCTTAAATTTAAAGGTACGGATCATCATGTATTTCTAAATAATGCAGTTGGAGGATATTTTAATCTTGATAGTACAAACAGCTTATATGTACACTCACAACCAGGAAGCCGAATAACCTGGAGAACAGGTTTTAAGCTTGAAGTTTTTGCAGGACTAGGTTATATACGCACCTATCCAAATCCGAATTATCTAAGCAGTGAAACAAAATTTGTAAAAAACTTTGATAAAAACGGCAAAGGTCATTTTATGCCTTCAGTTGCAACTGGTTTAGGATGGGACTTTTATCGGTGCTGGAATATTCCTATAGCTCTAAATCTAAGACCCGGAATGTACTTTCAATTCCCTGCAGAAAAAGCATTCAAACCTTATTACATTATTGAAGGCAGTTTGAGCTTTAGTATTTATAAGATCCGTGAAAGAACTTATAAACAAATACTCATTGACACTTTTAGTAAGAAAAAAGAACGAAACATGAATAAACCCATGAAGAAGTTATGAAATTATTTAAAATCTTTGTTATTATTTGTTCTTTCTCAAATTATGCTTTCCCACAGGATAAATATGATAGTGAAATTATAAGTTATTCATCTTACTTCATTATAACTCATGATAAGTTAATTGAAACCATCCAGTTAGTAAAACAAATAAACAACAGAAGAGGTGCTAGTGCAGGTAAGTTCTATATTCCTTATAATAAGTCAATTGAAAAGATATCTAATTTGGAAGCATGGATTGAAGACAAGCATGGAAATGTAATCAGAAAACTAAAAAAGAAAGAAATCACCGATATTAGTGCAATATCAGATTATTCATTCTATGAGGATGAAATGGTTAAAAAGTTTGAACTTATTCATAACCAATTCCCTTATAAAGTTTGTTGCAATTATACTCTGGAAAAAAGCGGCTTTTTCTATATCACACATTGGAGCCCATGTTATGAATCTGATATACCAATAAAAACAGCAAAATTGACTATTGAAACGCCAAGGGATTATCAGATAAATATTTATGAATATAATATTGATGGATATAAAACGGATACAACAGAAAACACGATAATATACTATTGGAAAGGATCTTATGAGGAAGTTATTAAAGAAGAAATATTTGCTCCTCTTATTCAAACACAATTACCAAACGTAAGAATTTGTCCAAAGTATTTTGTATATGGTATGGAAGGTAGTAACGAAAGCTGGATATCTTTTGGAAACTGGAAATGCAATCTTATTGATGGCCTTAATGATTTGCCGGAAAATGAAAAGTTGAAAGTCCTAAAAATGACTAAGAACGCCTCTGATGACCTGGAAAAGATAAAAATTCTTTACTACTATTTGCAAGACAACACCCGGTATATTAATGTAAGTATAGAAATTGGTGGGATGAAGCCATACCCTGCATCTTATGTAGCCTACAATAAATATGGAGATTGTAAGGCCCTTACAAATTATATGAAATCTTTGTTAGAAGCTGTAAATATACAATCTTATTACTCAAATGTTTATAGAGGAACTTATCACATACCTGTAATAAATAATTTTCCTAGCCAGCAGTTTAATCATGTATTATTGTATGTACCTCTTGAATCCGACACCTTATGGTTAGAATGTACAAATAAGAATGATCCTTTGGGTTATATTGGTACAGATATCCAGGCCAGAAATGCTTTTATTGTTGAAAGGGACCATAGCCGGCTTATAAAAACTCCCGTACATAGCCCGGCCGATCAAAAAGTTAAAAGGGACATTGTCTTATCAAACATAACCGGAGAATGCAACGTTGAAATAAATTTAACCGCGAGAGGGTATACCTATGATTGGTTAAACTACATACATACCAAATTAAGTAAGAATGATCAAAAAAATGAAGTACAAAAGTTCATCCCTTTTAAAAATTATACATTTACAGACTGGAATATCAGTAAACCTTCCCGCGATTCCGCAATTATTACATTATATGCAAATATCACCTTAAACGGATTTGCCAAAAAATATGGCGATTCATATCTCATTGAACCTGTTTTTTCAGATATACCAGACTTTGAAAAACCTGAAAACAGGCATCTGCCTGTTCAAATCAATTATCCGATTCATAAAATTGATTCTATTATTATTCACATACCCCGGGGATATGAATTCAAGCCCGATCAGGATATACATATCTACTCAAAGTACGGAAGATATTCAGTAAATTTCACTATAAAAGACGATTACGTAATAATAGAGCGTAGTTTTTTGCTTTATAGGCAGGAAATACCAATAGATAATTACTCCGATTTCTATATATTTATAAATAATTTAAAAGATACTGAAGCAAATGCAATTGTTATGTTAACTAAAAAATGATAACATGAAAACAACAAAAACCTTATTGATTCTGGCACTTTCCCTGCTTTATTCTACTATGGATAGCTATTGTCAAAACTTTTCTCATGAATTTGGTCAAATTACGACCCCGGATATTGACCTTCAAACCTATGATAAAGACCCCGATGCCGAAGCAGTAATAATATATGACATAGGAGAGTCAAAATTTCTGGAAGAAGCAGACAGATTTTATATATTGTTTAAAAGGCAAACCCGGATTAAAATTCTTAAAGAGTCGGGATTAAATTATGCAGAAATTGAGATACCGTACTATCACGAAGGTGAAATATTTGAAAAAGTAATTGAATTAGAAGCATATACGTATACTTTTGAAGAAGGAAAGCTCAATAAAACCCAGCTAGACGTAAATACTATATACGATGAACAACGAAATGAATATTGGAAGGTTAAAAAATTTGCAATGCCCAACGTAAAACCCGGGTCAATTATTGAATACAAATACACTATTAAATCTCCATATTTATTTAATCTTCAGGACTGGGAATTTCAACACCGAATACCTACTTTATATAGTGAATATGTGGCAAAACTCATCCCATTCTATGAATATATCTATATCGTTCAGGGAACCAATAAAATGGATATTATGGAGTCATACGAAGATAAAGGTATGCCGAGGCACTTTGGAACTGGTGGGGCATATGGCAGTAACGAATACCATGATATGGTTTATAGATTCGGTATGAAGGATGTTCCGGCTTTTCAAGATGAAACATTTATTACTTCTCTGAATGATTATGTTATGAAACTGGACTTTCAATTAACAAGGATCCATAGACTGGATGGTATAATAGTTGATATTATTAAAACATGGGAAGAACTTAATGATGAATTGCTAAAACACGAAGACTTTGGAAAATACTTGAATGTTTGTGAAAGAAATGCGAAACAAATAGTAAAGGAAGAAAATTTGTTACTTCTAAATGAAAAAGAGCGGTTTGACTTCATAGTTAACTATACAAAAAGTCAGTTTAAGTGGAATGGAACTTATGGAGAATATGCATCCAAAAGCGGGAATTCGTTCATGAAAGAAAAAACCGGGAATATTGGAAATATAAACCTGTTTTTAACCAGCTTTTTAAATGCTGCAGAAATTGAAGCTTCTCCAGTATTATTGAGTACCCGTGACCATGGGAAGATTAAAAGCGATTATCCTTTTCTCCACTTTATTAATTATGTTGCTGTTATAGCTAAAGTAGATGGAAATTTTATACTTACTGATGGTTCCGAACCTTTTTGTCCAAACAATGCAATCCCGCCCAATTGTCATAATGAGAACGGAATCATTGTTAAGAAAAATGCAGAAGAATGGGTAAACCTCACAAAAAATGAAACTTCGAAAGTAATAGAAACATTCGAAATACAATTTAATAATAGTATGGACAGTGCTATATGTAAAGCAAAGTTGCAATATACTTTATTTGAGGCACTGTATATGAGAAAAAAATTTGGAAATAATATTGAAGAAATAAAAGATGCTATCAATAAGAAAGGATTTAATGTTCTGGATAGTATTACAACGAGTAATTACGTTGATAAGGATAAACCTTATTATATTGTGTTTAAGTCAAGTATCCCCACCCAAATAATCGATGATAAAATTTATATATCGCCTTTTTTTAATGAAGTTCCTGATGAGAATCCTTTTAAGTTCAAAGATCGAAAATATCCCATTGATATAACGTATACAAAACTTTCATCATTTACTTCCATTATAAAATTACCGGATGGATATTCTTTTTCTCATATTCCGGCAAGCTATGAAACAATGAACAATATTGTATCCATTAATTACAAATTCACCAAGATGGATGATCGTACTTTAACAATCAATGCAAGCTATAAATTTGAGAAAAATTTGTACGATACTTCAGAATATGCCAGGTTAAAGTTTTATTTCGACAAAATTGTAAGCCTTTTTAATGAAAAAGTTATTATCGAAAAAAGATAAAATATTGAATTTTAAGTTTAATTTAATCAGAGAATTTATGAGAACAACATTTAAAATTATCATTGTTAGCCTGTTTGTAAGCACAACTTACTTAAACGGACAATTACCACAGAGTAAAGATAACTTTGGAGTAAAAATTGAAGAGCTGTCATTTCAGGATTTCAATGAGGTTTACAAAGATGTCGAATTAATTAATCTTGCTAGTCCCAACGGAGTATTTGACGACCCTACAGCCGGAGATGAACTTATAAAGTATACAAAACATTTTTACTATGGGTATGGTATGGTGATGGCGGGTTATCTTGTGGCTGTTATAGGGGCAGCCAGCTACTCTGAAGAGATAATGCTTATAGGAGGAGTGGGAGCTCTGGCAGGAGGTATACTTTTATTGGAGAGCCATTCCCACATAGGTAAAGCCGGTAAGATATTGAATAGTACAAATAATAGTTCTTCCGAGAAAGTACATATTCATTCCACATCCCATGGAATTGGCCTTGCAATAAATATAGGTCATTGATGCTGGGCTCCCTTATGTTAACGTACAGAACGTTAAAAACCTGTTAAAGAACATATTTCTGGTCCATAATTTAATAGAATATCTTATTTTGTCAAAAAATTTAGAATTATGAAAAAATACGTTGTTCTATTAATTATTTTAACTTTTGCATTAAGTGATAAGAATTATTCTCAATGTAAAGATGACACTTTGGGTATTATACAAGCTGCCCTTAATTATTTTGAAGGCTGGTACGAAGGTGACAGCACCCGCCTGGATCAAGGTTTGCACGATCAGTTAACCAAACAGACAAAAAAAGTTGATAAAGAAACCGGTAAAGAATATATAAGCGATGGATCAAAGGCTAAACTGAAAGCTTATGCTGCCAATAAAGGGGACAGAGGTATTTCAAAGGAAGAATTAGAAATACAAGCTACTATTTTCGACATTCATGGAGATATCGCATCTGTTCTGGTACAGTCAAAAGACTATTATGATTATGCCCATGTACTTAAAATAGATGATGAATGGCAAATACTTCATGTGCTGTGGGAAAGAAAACCAAAAAAGGATTAAATCCCAAGGTAAACAAACAGATTATATTCAGGCTGTCTTAAAATTTCTATCTGGACAGCTTTATGAATTCTTCAATATTTAAATAGATTTTCTCAATAAGTAAACTCCTTGCTTCAACGCTAGCCCATGCTGTATGAGGCGTAAATACAATTTTCTCAGGATTTTCAACTCTCATCAAAGGATTATCGTGAGGTATAGGTTCCTTTGTAAATACATCCACACCTGCCCCGGCAATCAGATTATCATTTAGTGCATTCATAAGGGCTTCTTCATCTACAATACCACCACGTCCTACATTAATTAAATATGCACCTGGTTTCATTTTTTTCAATTGTTCCTTACCAATCAATCCTTTTGTTTTCTCATTAAGAGGAGCATGAATGGAAACAATATCAGATGTAGATAATAAATCATGCAAGCCAACCTGTAAATATTCACTGTTTTTATTCTTTCCCGATGTAGAAAAATATACTACTTCACATCCAAAAACCCTGGCTATTTCGGCCACTCTCTTGCCTATGTTTCCTAAACCAATAATCCCATATCGTTTCCCTGCCAATTGCCAGAAATTTCTTCCATGATGTGTAAAAATCTTACCCTTGCTATATTCCCCGGATTTTACATAATCATCATAATAAGCCGTACTTCCTATTAAGTATAAAAGCATGGTAAATGTTGACTGAGCAACACTCTCGGTTGAGTAACCAGATACATTTTTTACTAAAATTCTCTTCTTTTGAGCATATTCCAGGTCCACATTATTCATACCCGTAGCGGCAATACAGATTAACTTTAAAGCAGGAGCTTTATCTATAACCTGCGCATTAATAATTACTTTATTTGTAATTATAACCTCAGCTTCTTTTACCCTTTCATATACTTCATCTGAAGAAGTTGTATGGTAACACTTTAAATTTCCAAGGTTTCCCAAAATTGATATTGCAGGTACTTCTCCAATGGTTAAAGTATCTAAAAAAACAATATTCATAATCCTTCATTTTAACAAAAAACAAATATATAAATTGAAATGTTCTAATGATAGTGATATACAAAAAAACCCTGCCGAAAAACGACAGGGTATTCCCAACCACAAGACTATACCAGATAGCCTAGTTTTTTGCAAAATCGTTACCTGCACCCCCACAATACTTTTCAATCACTTCTTTTGCTTCAAAATAACCCAAATCTAAAGCAATTTTTAAATCTGCATAAGCCATTCTGTATTCTTCAAAAGCTACATATACCAACCCTCTGTTAAAATAAGCTTTTGCATACTTCTCATCCAATTCAATTGCTCTGGTATAGTCTTCCACCGCATAGTAATATCTTTGTAAACAATAATTAGTAATTCCTCTATGATTATAAGCTTCAGCATAGTTTTGATCCAATTCAATAGCCCTTTCAAAATCTTTATAAGCCCTTTGATAACGTAAAAGTTTCAGATTGCTAACACCCCTCAAATCAAATGCTTTGGGATTATTAGCATTCAAGGCTATTGCCTGATCGAAGCACTCAATCGCCCCTTTAAAATCCTCATCTGCATCCTTGCTCACTCCTTCATCAATCAGCATATTGTATTCTACCATCTCACTTCCAACTGCACCATTATACTCAGCCAAAATGACCTCTCCCAAATCTTTTTGACTTCTCTCAGCAATAGCCTGTGAAAATGCACTTATCGTTGTTGCTGATGCTATTATTATGCTAATTATTGTTTTCATAATGTTAGATATTTTTTTTTATCTGAAAACCCTTTATTCAAATATACGCTTATTGTTACAAAAAGTCATGGAATTTATAATGACATCCCTTACTTTGCACGGGTGATCTTTATCACCAGTGCTTTTCATTCCAGCATAGATTACAATTGAACAATTTTGTTTTATATTCAGTTATATATATATCTATTTTTTTATATAACATTAATTTATCAATATCTTTAACCCATTTAAAAGATGAAATATTATTTTAATAAATCACTGAACATGACTTTTGAAGAGGCAGAAATCCATTTAATTGAACATTTGAAGAAAGAAGGTTTCGGAGTAGTTACCAAACTCGATCTGCAAACAAAATTCAAAGAGAAGTTAAATAAGGACTTTAGAATGTATAAGATCCTGGGTGTATGTAATCCCCATATTGCATTTGAAGCACTTCAGCTCGAAGATAAAATAGGGACAATGCTTCCATGCAACTTTATTATCCAGGAAATTGATACTGCGCACACAGAGATAGTAGCCGTTGATCCTGTTGCATCTATGCAAGCAATTGAAAACGAAAACCTAACTGAAATAGCAGCGCAGGTACAATCAAAACTAAAAAATATTGTTGAGGAATTATGATAAAGGGAGTTAGTATATCACTAAAATAACTTGAATATTAATGCGATTCCGAATAATAATAAAATTATTCCTATAATTTGATGCATTCGTTTTAATGATCTTGGATTGGTAAATAATCTACGAAGCTTACGCGAAAAATATATTTTAAGTACATCAAAGCTAAAAATAGTTCCAAGCGTAGACCCAAAGTATAAGAATGTCTCAAAACGGCTGAATTGATATGTTGAAGAAACAATGATAACAGCGCCCAACCAGAATGCAATAACAGCAGGATTAATTAAGTTGAATATAAAGCCTTTTATAAAACTTCGAAGGTAACCAGTTTTATTGGGCATTTCTTTAACATGGTATGATACCTTTTTTAAAAAAATATTTCTTATGCCAAAAGCAACAAAAACAGCTCCTGCAATAAGTTTTGAGTATTTAAAATCAAGGATGGATTCTATCAACTCTGAAGTCATATAATATGCCAGGCTTATACAAAAGAGATCTGATGTAAAAATTCCTATTGCCATTGCCAGGGCTATTCTCCCTCCTTTACTAATACTCGTCTCAACTAATAAAAAGAAGGTTGCGCCTATCAGGACACTCAACAATAATCCCATCAACACACCTTTAATGACAATATGCATCATCCTTCAATACCCTTTCCTTCAATAAACTTTTCCCAATCTTCCAGCATATCCTTCTTTAATACACGCGGAAATTTATTTTGTCCGCCAGCTTTCCCTTTCAAAGCCATCCATTCATAGAAGTATTGATTTGGTATAAGTACAACAATTACATCTTTCAGTGCTGCTTTTCTCTCTGTTGAGTAATCGTCATTCAATCTTTTTATGCATTTATCTAATTCAGTTCTTACAATATCAGCAGAAATATCTGTTTTATCTGTACCAATATACCACTTATGGGCGAAAAGCGTGTCTATTTTTTTCCCGGCAACTGTATATTCATTTATATTTAAATTGTACTTATCAGAAACTTCCTTTATGGCACTGTCCATATTATCAACAGACATATGCTCCCCGCAAAGGCTTAAAAAGTGCTTTGTACGTCCTGTTATAACTATTCGAGGAGGATTTAAAGAGATGAATTTTACAGTATCTCCTATTAAATATCTCCATGCACCTGCACAAGTTGATAACAGTATAGCATACTCTGTTTCTTTATTTACTTCATTAAGTGTTAATGCTTGTGCATTCGGCTTCAGTTCACCATCGGATTCAAAATTATTTGAATTAAATGGCACAAATTCATAAAACATGCCATTATCAAGTACCAGATCCATTCCATCAGCTTTTCCGTTTTGATACGCAATAAAACCTTCCGAAGCAAGATAGGTTTCAAGGTATTCAATTGGATGACCTAATAAGTTTTTAAAGGTACGTTCATAGGGCTTGAACGAAACACCTCCGTGTGAATAAAAATATAAATTAGGCCATATGTCATGAATGCTCTTAACATTATATTTTTCTATTATTTTCTCCATCAGTATTTGGACCCAGGCTGGTACTCCGGCCACACAACCCACATCCCATTTTGGTGCCAGGGTTACAATTTTATTCAATTTTTCTTCCCAGTCTTTAATTTTGGCAATTTTAGCACCTGGCTTATAGAATGAATTAAACCAACTAGGAAAGTTCCCTGCTAATATTCCACTAAGATCACCTTCAAAATGGCCATCTGAATAATTTAAACTTATGGAACCTCCAAGCATTAGTATTTTTTTATTGAAGAAACTTGAAGGCAAATCATATTGATGAAGAGATAATATTTGCTTAATGGCAACTCTTCTAATTGCCTTGATCATTTCTGTGGTAACAGGAACTCTTTTGCTCGCTGAATCTGAGGTTCCCGAAGTTAAACCAAAATACTTAATTTTACCCGGCCAGCATACATCTTCGACTCCATTCAATGCTTTATGCCAGAACTCATCCTGCATGCTGATATAATTATAAAGCTTTACATTCTTTTGAAAAGTTCCAACAGGATCGCTTGAATGAGCAATAAGTTGAAAATTATATCTATTGCCAAATTCCGTATTTTGGGCTTTTTCAAGAAGGTATTTTAATGTTTCCGTTTGTACTTTATGAGGATGAACATTTGCTGGTTTGTTAGAATTGTTCGCTTTGCGATGAACTAATTCCTTTAGAATTGAACCTACTATTGCCATCTGTTATATATTAACAAATCAAGAAACCTATAAATTATTTAATTCAGTAAACAGTTATTCAATAAAAAACTGTCTCCAACATTTTGTGATTCAGGCAGGATTCGAACCTGCGACCCACAGCTTAGAAGGCTGTTGCTCTGTCCAACTGAGCTACTGAACCAGTGTTTCGGCTGCAAATTTAAAAAAAAAACTTCTTTAAGAAAGTAATTTACCCATTTATTGATAAAAGTTGTTTAAAAGATTAGGAATTGCATGAATTCTCTGATAAAAAAATCCCGGTTCCCCGGGATTTGTAATGTTATACGACAGCTTTCAAATCATAGGCAAAACCAACTAAGGCGCCTTCTTTCATGTTATTTCGGAAGACTACATGTTCAAATTGTGTGTCTTTTGCTGCAAACTTGCCTCCATCAACAATTTTAACCTCCTTATCCTCCGTTATCGTCCCTATGAGCTTCTTATCCAGTTTTGGAAAGATCGAATCGATAGGTTTGCCAATAAAGTCTTTTTCCACTTTCTTTAAAATTCGCAATCCCTGTCCTTTTATTGAATTTATTAATCCCTTGTTATCTACATCATAAATGAATACAGGAAGTTTTTGTGCAAATCCATCCGTAATCTTCTCCTTATGAGCCAATTCAAATCCCATATTTTTTCTATCCGTAATATCTCTTGAGAAAATTAAACTACCTATTACCTTCCCTTCATCACTTTTAAATGGTATCCTTGAAGTTGATACCCATCCGATTGATCCATCCTTAAAGGTCAACTTTTCTTCAATATTTAAAATTGGTTTTCCTGAAGCAATTACTTTTAATTCTTCTTCCATGGCCTTTTGTGCATGCTCTTTTCCGAAAATATCAATATCTGATTTCCCAATTACCTCATTAGCATTCGTAAGATTTAAACGGTCTGCTTTTGCTTTATTAACCCGTGTATAAGCCCCTTTCGTATCCTTATAAGTGATCCTGTCAGGTAAGTGGTTCATGAGTGTTTCAAACATTTTCTTCTCAACCATCAGTTTTTCCTGCAACTTAAGTTGTTCTTCATTAACCTTTTTCAAATCTTCAGCCTGTTTTTTTGCTTTTTCTTCCAGCATACGTATATCCGTAATGTCTTTTGATACACCAAATGTTCCAATGATATTGCCTGCTTCATCTTTAAGTGGCATTTTTGAAGTAGTTACATATTTGGAAGAACCATCCTCAAATGTCTCCTTTTCAATTTTATCAATGATTGGAACACCCGTGCGAATTATCTCCTGTTCATCTTCAAAAGCCGGTCTTGCGTGTTCGTCTGTAAAGAAATCAAAATCGCTCTTCCCGTATAATTGTTGTACATTACTAACTTTAAAACTCTTTGCCATAGAATTACTTGCTTTTATAAACTTACTTTCACGGTCTTTCCAATAGAAGTACTCATTGGCATTTGTCAATAATGCATCCATTAAGGCTTTTTCTTTTGACAATTCATCTTTTTGTTTTTGAAGTTCTTCCTGTACAGCTTGCATTTCTTCGAGATTTTGTCTTAACTCTTCTTCCTGTGATGCTAATAAAGCTGCCTTTTCTGTGGCCTCAATCTCCATTTGTTTAATATATGTAATATCCCTGGTTATACCAAAAGTTCCCATAACAACTCCATCTTCGTTTTTCAATGGCATCTTTGTTGTTGACACCCAGGATATGGTGCCATCATCAGATATCTCTTTTTCTAGATGATCAATAATAGATTTACCTGTCTTAATAATATCTTGTTCATGATTATATATAGCCTGTGCTTTTTCATCATCCAGGTAATCAAAATCTGATTTCCCTAGCATATCCCCAACATTGTTAACGCCATATGCATTTGCCATGGCCTGACTTACTCGTAGGAAACGACTATCATTATCTTTAAAATAAATATGATCAGGTATAGCTGCCATAAGTGAATCCATTAATACGGTCTGTGCTTTCAGCTCTTCATGAACTTTCCTTAATTGTTCATTTTGTAGCTGGACTTCCATTTCCATTTGTTTAATATCCGTTATATTCAGCTGTATGCTCAACAAACCGGTCTGTTTTAAATATGGGATATAGAATGGCATTTTTGTAACCTTCATTACCCTCTTTTCTTCATTATCATCTTCCTCTTCCTGAATATATGTCTTTGCTCCCATCTTCATTACTTCCAGTTCTTCATCCCTGAAAATGCGGGCCTGTTTGAGATCATAAAGGTCAAAATCAGAAGTCCCGATAACTTCTTCTACCGACTTATTGTATAATTTTGCAGCCGCAGAGTTTGCTATAACAATCCTGCCATCCTCATCTTTAAGGTAAACCCTGCCAGGAATTTCTTCCAGGATGTTAATCAATGTCTTCATGTACATCTCTTGTTGTTCCATCATTTCTTTAGAACGCTCAATCTCTTCTCTTTTTACCCTTTCAAGTTCTTCCTGAGTGGCCTGCATCTCTTCAAGGTTCTGACGCATTTCTTCTTCCTGTTGTGCTATCTCATTTGCTTTTTCCCTTGATTCCACTAACAATGCAGCTGTCCGTTCATTTATTTTTACGGTTGTAATAGTTGATGCAATACTTTCAGCAACGCGTTCCACAAACTCAATTTCAAATGATTGAAATTCATTAAACGAAGCTATCTCTAGTATTCCTAAAACTTCTTCTTCAACTTTTAAAGGCACAATCAGCAAGCTTCTTGGATTAGCCTTGCCTAAACCTGATGTAATGGAAATATAATCTTCAGGAATCTCTGTGAGGTATACGGTGTTTTTCTCCATAGCAACTGTACCTACCAGACCTTCACCAGTCTCAATTTTTTTGGTAATAAATTTTTGACGGTTATAAGCATACGCTGCAACCAGTTCCAGATACTTTTCATCCGGATTATCATCATTCATAATAAACATACCCGCCTGGTTTGCACCTAAATAATCAACCAGGTTACTAATTATGCTATAGGACAATTTCTCAATATTATCATTATCACTTCTCAAAATTTCAGAAAACTTGGCAATGCCTTGTGTTGCCCAGTTCCTCTTCTCATCTTCAACTATTCGCTTTTTTTCTTCCTCTTTTGCTTCCTGCAAACTTTCTTTCATTTGAGTAAGCGAAACACCCAACCTGTCATTATCACTTAATGCTTTAAACTCAAAATTAAACTCCCCTTTCCCTATACTTGTTGCAAAATCAGATGCCGAATTAATTCTTTGAACTAACTGATTTACAGCCAATATTGTTTGGCCTATCTCATCCCTGAATTTGGTTTCAAGAAGAGTAAATGCTTCACCTTTAGCTAAAGTTGAAATAGCATTTCGAATCTTATTTATTCTTACAGAAAGACCTTTTGAATATTTGTTCCCAATAATATTAACGGCAAAAAATATAAGGACTATTGCAATAATTAAGATCCACCTCAGTTTATTCAGCTGTTTAAATGTTTCTGAGGCAGATATTTCGGCAACTATAGCCCAATTCATCCCGTCAACATTAATTGGGGAATATGAGCACAATACCTTTTCTCCTTTATACCCGTTTACTATTTCGTTTCCACTTATACCCTTTAGTGCTTCCCGTACTGCATCATTATTTATTTCCTGTAATAATACACTGGTACCAAATTTATTTATTTGATTGATGGTCCTGTCTGAAATTCCATTTTTTTGCATTACCTTAAGGTAGCTTTCTTTGTTCTCTTCCATCAACCGGGCATTAGACCTCATAAGCATGTCGTTCCCAACCAGATAAACTTCACCTGTCTCTCCAAGTCCTTCTTCCCTCCAATTGCCATTACTACTAATTAAATTATTTACATTATTAATACCTATCTGAAATACAAGGATCCCTATTTTCTCTTCTCCATCATAAATTGGTGATGCAATAAAAGAAGCAGGCTCACCGAAAGATGGATCATAGGCTTCAAAATCCATAAGCTTAACATAATCCTTGATTGTTGTATTCTTTGCAATTTCAAATGCTTTTGCCAGATTGGTCCCTGAATAAGGCCCAGTAAAAAGATTTGTACCAAAGTCTATTTTTTTCATTACAGAATATACAATATGCCCACTTTCAGGATCAACTAACATAATATCTTCATAACCAAACTTCTCCAAGAAATTTCTCATAATCGGATGGTAAACACTATGTATCTCACTATATTGACTTCCATCCTCAGCTTTTGTTAATAATTGTTTTGATCCTGCCTGATTTGGGTTTGTAGATATATAATAATGTTGAAGTATAGAAGCCACAATATCTCCTGGCCAAATATTTTCCACAGTCCTTACAATATCAAGCTTTGAATTTAAAAGGCTAAGAAAATTTGAACTATAGTAATTCTTCAAACTGGTTTCAATTTCAATTATTTTATCTTGAGTATAAGATGTATTTGTATCCCTGGCTATGTTATGAAAAGCATCCTTAAATTCTTGCATAGCGCCAACAACCATGGTGTTTTCAGAGTAAGTCCTTGCTTGATTTTTTACCTGACTGAAATAATTTTCAACCGAAGCTTTTTTCCCTTCCCTAATTGCAGTGAGACGATCTTCAGATAGTTCCCTTACTGTTTTTCGACTGTTATAAATACTTATAACACCTATAGTTACTATAGATATCAGGGAAATCAGAATAAAAACAAGGTTTACCTGTTGCCTGATATTGTATTCCGAAGGATTTAACTTTCTCAGAAAATTCCCGTTTTTTGTTTCAACATTCTTATCCATTTGATAAAGCTTTAATGTTTTGAATTCAACAACTTATGTTTCTTCCTCGCACAAGCAATGTTGTGAATTTATAAAAAAATAATTAATTAATGAATATACTTATGAAGAATTACGTGTGACCTACCTAATTTTATTACAAATTTAAGAAAAGGTTGTGCATTATGAAAATATATTATTCAGCAAAGTTAGGTTTTCGCTTTTAGTAATTGGCTTTTGATTAGCTAAATAAATATTATATAATTATTTGTAACAACTAATGCTACTCCTTAACTTTAGCCTTAGCCTTAGCTTTTGCCTTACTACTCCCTATTCATATTATTCGTGCCTTCTTCACTAAATTATGTAACTCAATTCCTCTATATTTGCATGCGAAAATGAGGAATATTTCTGCAAATATTACAAAACTATACTTCGTTAAGATTGCAAAATGGTTTATGCTTTTTATGCCCATTATTGTGCCCTTTTACAAAGACAATGGCCTTGATGCTAAAAATGTTTTTGCTTTACAGGCTGTATATTCTATAGCTGTAGTGATCCTGGAGATACCATCCGGATACATAGCTGATGTGTGGGGCAGAAAAAAAACAATTGTAGCAGGTAGTTCGTTAGGTTTTTTTGGTTTTTTAGTTTATTCGCTATCGGGAGGCTTTTATGGATTTCTTCTCGCAGAAATCATTCTTGGTTTTGGACAAAGTCTGATTTCGGGAGCCGATTCTGCTATTCTTTATGATTCATTATTAGAAATTAAGAAAGAAAACCAATATACCAAAATGGAAGGCAGGATAACAGCTATAGGAAATTTTGCTGAAGCTATTGCCGGAGTAATTGGAGGAATTTTGGCAACAATAAGTCTTCGCACTCCCTTTTATTTTCAAACCGGTGTTGCTTTTTTGGCTGTGCCTGCATCTATTATGCTAATTGAACCTCATCAACATAAACTCCAGGTGGGTATAAGTTTGCGGCATTTCTTTTCAATTATCCATTGGTGTTTATTCAAAAACATGAAAGTCAGGGATACGATCCTTTATTCTTCCATTATAGGAACATCTACACTCACTATGGCATGGTTTGTACAATTTTATTTTCAACAGGTGAATATCCCTCTGGCATTTTATGGTATATTATGGCCAGGATTGAATATGCTGGTGGGTATCACTTCATTATATGCATATAGATTGGAATTACAACTTGGACAGAAAAGAACTATATTACTTATCTTACTATCATTGATAGCTATTTATATCTCACTTGGATGGATCCATTCTTTCTGGGGAATTTCTTTACTGGTAATCTTTTATCTTGTACGTGGCATCGCCACCCCTATCTTAAAAGATTATATTAATCGTCTTACGGAATCAAAGATACGTGCAACTGTATTATCGGTTCGAAGTTTTGTAATCCGAATATTCTTTGCCATTTGTGGTCCAATTTTGGGTTGGATGACTAGTAAAATTTCCCTGGCATATGCCCTCACAAGCGCTGGAATTGTTTTCTTAATTTCGGGAGGAATTTTTGCTTTGCTATTACTTTTTAAAAAACGCAGTGGAGACTCTTATTTCAGTTCCAGCTCAAGTCCGTCATAAGCCAGAAAAACATTTTCAGGCAATTCCTTCTGAACTTTATCATGTAAACCCATTTGATGCCCAATGTGAGTTATTGCGGCTTGTTCAGGCTTTATTCTTAAAATCTCATCCAAAGCTTCGTCCAGGCTAAAATGAGAATAATGCTTCTCTTTACGTATTGCCCCGAGAATTAAAAGCTTTAATCCATTCAGTTGTTCCCTTGTTGAATCAGGAATAAGGCTTACATCTGTAATATACGCCAAATTGCCTATTCGAAAACCCAGTATTGGTAGACGATTGTGCATTATTCTTAGAGGAAGGACATCCAAACCGTTGATTGAAAAAGGCTTTTCATTTATAATATGCATATTTATTTGAGGAACACCAGGATATTTTCGCTCAGCAAACACATACTCAAACTCGCGGGTAAGCGCTCTCCGGACACGTTCTTCTGCATATATGTCCATAGGTTTTTCTTGTTTAAAGTTAAATGCCCTTATATCATCAAGTCCTGCTGTATGATCTTTATGCTCATGGGTAAAAATAACTGCCTCAAGATGTTTGGTCCCCGCCCGAAGCATTTGCATCCGAAAATCAATGCTTGTATCAATGATTATGTTCATGTTATCAACTGACACCAATAAGGATGAACGCAACCTGTTATCTTTTGGATTTCGCGATGTACAAACATCGCAACTACAGCCAATTACTGGAATTCCCTGTGAAGTACCTGTTCCTAAAAAATTTACTTTCATCAACTCTTGTTTTTCAAGCATCTATAGGTACAAAAGTAGCAAATAAATAGGAAGTGTTCTATTATAAACTTTTAAACACAATGTGGAACAAAAGTTTAAAACCTTCACAACCCTTATCACTTTTAATTGTATTTTTGAAACAAAAAATCCTGCAGATCTAAAAATATGAATGGGAAACTCTATCTAATACCTACTCTGCTTGGAGAAGATGAATCAGTTATTGACTGGGTAATTCCTCTGAATGTTAAAAATGTTGTAAACCAAATTTCACACTACATTGTTGAAAATGAACGAACTGCAAGGAGATACCTCCTCAAAATAGGATATAAAACACCTATAGATAGTACCTGTTTTTATGTATTGAATAAGCATACGAAAGATGAAGAAATAGCTGAGTTTTTAAAACCTGCATTAGAGGGTATGCATTTGGGATTACTATCAGAAGCCGGAGTTCCTTGTGTCGCCGATCCTGGCAATATCATTGTGCGTCTTGCACATTTGAGGAATATTTTAGTTGAACCTCTTACAGGTCCATCTTCGATTATTTTAGCGCTTATGGCTTCCGGTTTTAACGGACAGAATTTTTCATTTCTGGGATACCTGCCCATTGATAAAGCTGAAAGGATACGAAAGATAAAACATTTGGAAGCATTGTCCTTAAAGGAAAACCAGACACAGATATTTATCGAAACCCCCTTTCGTAATCAAAAGCTTTTTGAGGATATTGTTAACAATTGCAATCCAGCAACTCTGTTATGCCTAGCTTGTAATATTTCGTTGCCCTATGCGTTAATAAAAACAAAAACTATCAGTGAATGGAAGAAAAGTAATCCCGACTTGAATAAAAAACCTACAGCATTCTTGATTTACAGGGATAAATAGAATTCGCATTCATCAGCATAGAACTACTTCACCACCATTTCCTTCACCAATTCCTTCCCTGCTCTCTTATTCATTTCACTTATCAATCCTTCGCGTAACATCATAAGTTCGTGACGAGCAACGGATGAATTTAAATAAACGAACAAGGTCCCCTCTTTAATAAAAATTCTTTTGGTATATCTTGCCATCGTTTTGCCTACAATTTCTTCCCATTCCTTTACCAGACTTACCTCCGAAAGCTTATCCTCGATGTGGCTATCCTTAACAAACTCTTTTAATAAATCACTTATTTTTTGGGTATTGCTTTTACGCATTGCAATTGGTTTATAGGCTATTTGCTATTACTATTCATTATTCATTATCCATTATCCATTATCCATTATTCCAAAGGAATCTTAAATATGTTGTGTTCAATCTTCAATTGCCTTAAAATGTTGTCCCACCTTTCCTGATCTGTGTCAGTGATAAAAATTTGGCCAAAATTATCATCGGCAACCAATTGAACAATTTGCGTTACCCGCTCATTGTCAAATTTATCAAAAATATCATCCAATAGCAAGATCGGATTGAATCCGTTGACTTTTTTAATGAAATCAAATTTGGCCAATTTCAGGGCTACCAGAAATGTTTTTTGCTGCCCTTGCGATCCAATCTTCTTTATTGGATTATCACCCAATTTCAGTATTAAATCATCCTTATGGATACCTGTTGTAGTATATTCCAATATTCTGTCTTTCTGAACTGATGCAGACAATAAGTTACGAAAACTATCCTGCTGTAATTGTGATTCATAAGCCAAAGCCACTTTTTCATTTCCTTTGGATATAAAGTCATAGTACTTTTGAAAAATGGGCACCAGTTTTTCTGAAAAATCCTTACGGCATTTATAAATCCTCTCACCCAATGGAATTAACTGATCATCCCAAATTTCAAGGCTTGCAGCATCAAACTTGCCCGACCGGTTGAAATTTTTTAACAAAACATTTCGCTGTGTCAGGGCATGGTTATAATTTATGGTATTATTTAAATATTTTTTATCGTATTGTGAGATTACTGCATTTAGAAATTTGCGTCTTTCTTCGCTTCCTTCCAGGATAAGACTGCTATCAGCAGGCGAAATCATGACTATAGGCAATAGACCGATATGTTCAGAAAGTTTCTGATATTCTTTTTTGTTTCGCTTGAATTGCTTTCTTTTATTTCTTTTTATCCCACAATATATCTCTTCTTCCTCTCCATCCTTTTCAAAATATCCCTGGATAACAAAAAAATCTTTTTCATGCTGAATATTCTGCGAATCAACTGTATTGAAATAACTTTTTGACATGGAAAGGTAATGAATTGCATCTAGCAGGTTCGTCTTTCCCACGCCATTATTTCCTACGAAACAGTTGATTTTTGATGAAAATTCCAGTTCTGCCTGTTCATAATTTTTAAAGTTTAAAAGATTTATTGACTTCAAGTACATACATCATCCTTTTCAGCAAAAATAGGGATTGAGATTATATTCTAATAAATTTTCATTCATTTATTTCAATTTTTTGTTAAAAGGATTACTTTTGCGGATATTTTATTAAAACTATAATAAGAAATGGCAGCAAATAAAAAAGGTGAACAAGGCGGTATTGAAAACATTGAACATGCGCTTTCCAGGACCGAACAACTAATCGAGAACAATCAGAAAACTGTTACGATTGTTTTTATTGTAATTCTTGCAATTGTAGCCGGATTTCTGGGAGTTAAAAAATATTACATAGGTCCCAAAGAAAAAGAAGCACAAGAACAAATGTTTATGGCAGAAAAGTACTTTGGCATGGACTCAATAAGACTTGCCCTGGAGGGTGATGGTAACTACCTTGGGTTCCTTGACATTCGTGATGAATATAAGATTACAAAATCAGGAAAACTCTCCAACTATTATATTGGAATATGCTATTTGCGTATGGGTGATTATGAAGAAGCGATCGATTACCTTAAAAAGTATAAGACAAAAAGTAAAATTATTGGGCCTATAGCAGCCGGAGCTATTGGTGATGCATATGTTGAACTTGATGAACTCGAAGAAGGTTTATCATACTACCTGAAAGCTATCGATAAAAATGATAATGATTTTACGGCGCCATTGTATATGATGAAAGCAGGTCTTGTATACGAAGAATTGGGTGAGTATGATGAAGCACTAAAACTCTATGAGAAGCTTGAACTTGAATACCCATTTACTTCACAAGGAAGACAAATTAACAAATATATTTCAAGGGTAAAAGTAAAACTTAACAGCTAACCCTTAAATTATAAATGGCCACAAATCTAAAGAATCTTTCCGATTACAGGAGTAGTGATGTCCCCTCGGCTGAAGATATGACATTTGGCATTGTTGTCTCTGAATGGAATGAAGAAATTACCAATGCTTTATTTCAGGGAGCCTATAACACCCTTATAAAACACGGTGCTGAAGAAGAAAATATTACAACCATAACCGTACCCGGTAGTTTTGAACTAATTCATGGTGCTAAAATATTGCTTGACAACTATTCCCTGGATGCAGTAATTTGCCTTGGCTGCGTTATAAAAGGTGAAACACCACATTTTGACTATATATGCCAGGGTGTAACCCAGGGATTGGCAGCCCTTAATGCAAGTGGGCTTACCCCTGTAATATTTGGTGTACTTACCACAAATGACCTGCAACAAGCAAAAGACCGTGCAGGAGGAAAATACGGAAACAAAGGCGATGAAGCGGCAGTAACAGCTATCAGAATGGCGGAAACCGTGATTGAAAATTACATGCCACAAGATGACTGGACTGACGAGGAAGGAAACGGGATTTTTGATTCAGATGGTATTCACTTTAACTGAAAGCCTGCCACAAAATAAAGATTACCTAAATTCTTCAAAATCTGTTCAATACTTTTCTTCAGAATTTCTTTTTGTTCTACAAAAGAAAGCTTTTGTCCCGAGATAAACAGCTGTTCAAAACTCCGTTCATCAAACTCCATCATGATGTTATTAGGAATCAGGAACAGAGAATCATTGGCAGACATTTTAAAATCTTTCACTGTTGCAACCGGCCCGTCAATGTTTAAATTTGGATGTGTAAGCTTTTCAGCACTGAACAGGATCGTGTTATTATTATTATTTATAAAAACAGGCATATTTAAAGATGAATAATTCAATATCCTGTTTCCCCTTTCCACTCTTAAAATAGCCAGGTTCATATTGATCAGCAAATGAGCGAGATCACTTGTCTCTGCAAGATTGAAGAGGTAATTATATAACTTATACAGAATATCCTCTGGTCGCGCATTTTCCATCTCACAAAGCAACCTTTGAAAATACACCATTCCGAGAATATTGAGGATACTAGCACCTGGGTCCGTACTATCACTGTGCATAAACATCATCCATATATCCTCTTTTCTAAAATAGGCTGTATAAGGATGCGGAGCACCTTCCTGTAAATGTATCAATGTAAAATAGTCGCTAAAGAACTGATGGGCCTTATCATCTGAAATTTCGAATGACTCTTTTATTGAATGAAAGAAAAATGAGTGAATTTGTGACTCAGCTTCATCTTTAATATCAATGCTTGCACTGGAAAGCACCTCTGATTCCTCTCCATTCAGCTTTTGCATTTTTTTATACTTATACAGCCCGGTAAATGTTTTTACCCTCGAGAGTAATTCAATGCGATTAAAAGGTTTTGGAATATAGTCATCAGCACCTGCCTTAAATCCCCTGACTCTTGAATCTTTATCCTCAAGGGCCGTAACAAGAAGTACTGGAATATCTTTCAGTCTTTCTTCACTTTTAATTTTTTCACAGATTTCAAAACCATCCTGACCAGGCATCATAACATCCAAAAGTATAAGGTCAGGATTATGTTCTTTGGCCAATGCCAAAGCCTGGTTACCATTTTCAGCTAACAGCATGTCATATTCATCGCTATCCAAAGTAGCCTCCAGAAGAAGTCTTCCTACACGTTCATCATCAACAATTAATATTTTTGGACGTGATGCCATGCTGTTTCCGCTTAATGAAAGGGTAAAGATAACATTTATCCCTTCAAACTAAAAAATATTATTAATTATTTAAAACTGATATTGTTGTTGGCTATCAGTTATATGTATTCAGCTTTCGCCCTTGCCATTTTCTTAGCCTTTACATTCTGCCTTTTCCCTTTTCCCTTTTCCTTTTTCCCCCTTTCCCATCTCCATATTTGAATTGAATAGTATTCAGGAGTCAGGAGTCAGAATACAGGAATAAAGTCTCGCTCTCTTCCCGCTACTGCTACCGCCACTCCTCTTCAACCTTCGTATCAGCCTTTTGCCTTTTGCCTTTTGCCTTTTCACTTTCACCTTCCAATTCTCATTTTACATTGTCCATTTTGCATTATATTCCGCCTTCATGTTTTTACATTTATTTAACCCATTTTTACATTCAGGAAAGAAATTAAGGAAGATAAAATAAATTATCGATAAAAAATGCTATATTAAGCCCTCATGAAACAATCGGTACTTAAGTCATTAATGAGGTTGTTTGCGATAGCCGCAAATATAAGCACAAGATCGGATGATCCGTCACATGCCCGTAGTATTGTTGCATCTTATCTTAAGCAACTTCTCAAGAATGAAGAGAACTCCCAGTACCTGACAATGTTTGACTATCATTTTCGTAATTTCAACAAGCGCAAACACAGTTATACTAATAAAAAAATATCCCTTTTCTCTGTAAAAGCTTTAATGATTTGCGAACAAATAAATGAAGAGTTGCTTCAAACCCAAAAAGTACTAATTCTTCTTCAATTGCTCGAAGTCATTAACGAAGTTAAGGTTCAGAATGATAAAGAACTGGACTTTATTAAAACGGTTGCTATTACATTCAAAATAGATATTACGGAATATCTTAACTGTAAATCTTTTGTATTTGATCAGATTGACAATTTTCAGCAAAAAGAAAAACTGCTTATTATAAACCAAAAAAAGCTTCCTCCTCAAAAGGATTTAAAACATATAAGTATTCCAAATTTCCCCGGAGAAATGAGGTTTCTGCATGTTTCGGTAACCAACACCTATATTTTTAAATATATTGGAGAGAGGGACCAGATCTATATTAACAACAGACTCATTTCACCTGGAAAGTCATACATAATGGACCGTGGTGCAGCCATCCGTAGTGTAAAATTTGAGCCTGTATACTACAGCGATATTGTAGCTAAATACCTTGAAGGCCAAATAAAGTATAAAATATCTTTTATTGCTGATAACATTTCATTTCAGTATAGTAATAGCGGTAATGGATTACATAATTTTAGCTTTGCTGCCGAATCAGGCAATCTCATTGGCATTATGGGAGGTAGTGGTGTAGGTAAATCCACACTGATAAATCTGTTGAACGGGAATATTAAACCAACATCAGGCCAGGTAGTTATAAATGGATATAACCTCCATGAAGAAAAGCATCACATGGGAGGTATTATTGGATTTGTTCCCCAGGATGACTTGTTAATTGAAGAGCTTACAGTATTGGAGAACCTCTATTACAGTTCGAGACTTTGCTTTGGGAATTCAACAAAACGTGAGGTTATTGATTTGGTAAACAAAATATTACATGATTTTGAACTCTATGACATTAAAGATCTTAAGGTAGGTAGTGTATTAAACAAATTTATAAGTGGTGGGGAACGAAAGCGGCTTAATATAGCACTTGAATTAATCCGCGAACCGGAAATACTGTTTGTTGATGAACCAACCACAGGGCTTTCATCAACAGACTCTGAAAATGTTATGGATCTGCTCAGGGAACTTACTCTTAAAGGGAAGCTCATTATTGTGAATATACACCAGCCCTCTTCCAATATATTTAAATCACTCGACAAGCTTATTGTAATGGATAAGGGCGGATATCCGGTATACTTTGGAAATCCGGTAGAAGGTATAATCTACTTTAAAACAATAACCGGTCAGATCAATGCCTCAGAAAGCGAATGTAATACATGCGGCCATGTTGAACCTGATGAGATTCTTGAAACCATTGAATCAAGACAGATAAATGAGCGAGGAGAAAATTCAAAAATACGGAGAGTATCACCGGAGGACTGGTATAAACTATTTACCAAATACATAAAGGACAAACTAAATCTTAATAAAGAAAAACAACCACTCCCGGAGGGACTTCTGAACTTACCAGGAAAAATAAAACAATTCTCAATTTATTTTCGTCGCAACTTAATGACAAAACTTAGCGACAAACAATACCTCCTGATCAGTTTGTTAGAAGCTCCTTTATTAGCGCTAATTTTAGGATATTTTACAAAACACAGGGTAGCCGGAAATGCATATCTCTTTAGTGAAAATGAAAACCTTCCTGCTTTCCTTTTTATGAGTATTGTTGTGGCACTCTTCATAGGAATGATGGTGAGTTCCGAGGAAATAATAAAGGACAGTAAAATACTTAAACGTGAATCGTTCCTGAAATTAAGCCGGGCAAGCTATCTGCATGCCAAGATATTATATTTATTTGCCCTTTCAGCTATTCAATGTTTTATGTTTGTTTTGATTGGCAACAGTGTACTGGAAATAAAAGGAATGGGACTACCCTTCTGGTTAATTTTGTTTTCAACTGCATGCTTCGCAAATATGCTTGGATTGAACATATCAGCAGGGTTACGGTCAGTTGTTGCCATATATATAACTATTCCTTTGTTATTGGTTCCTCAACTTCTTTTTAGTGGCTCAATAATTAAATTCGACAAGCTTCACAGGATTGTAACTTCAGAATCACATGTCCCGTTAATTGGAAATATTATGGCTTCACGCTGGGCTTATGAGGCACTGATGGTTAAGCAATATAAAGACAATGCATTTTTTAAGAACTTCTACCTGGTTGAGAAAAAAGCCAGCAATGCAGCATATGCTTTAAATTTTTACATTCCCGCTCTCGAGAGCAAATTGGAAAGCTCCTTCCATTATTTAAACGATTCTGCTAAAACAGAAGAAATTGATAAAGGTCTGATGATAGTGAGAAATGAAATGCAAAGAATAGCAGAAGAGATGCCTCAGTTTTCTTTTCCTTTGGCTGATCAATTAACCCCGGAAAGATTTAATGAAGATATCTTTGATCAATCAGTTGGTCACCTCGAATTTTTAAGAATCTTCTATCGCTCACGCCTCGATGAAGCCATGATGGCAAAAGACCAGGCTATCCATGATTTTGAAGCCTCACTGCCTGAAGGGGTAAGTTTTTACGAGTATAAAACAAAATATCATAATGAGCGTATGGAATCGTGGGTGCTTAACAAGCAGGAAAAGAATAAAATAGTAGAATATAAGGGCAGGCTTGTTCAAAAAGCAGAGCCCGTATACCTGTATCCTGAATCATCTATTGGCAGGGCTCAGCTTTTTTCACCAGTTAAAAAGTTAGGCAGGCGATATTATGATACAATGACCTATAACGTAGGCATGATATGGCTTATGAGTCTATTCATGTATTTGTCATTAATTACGGACTTCCTGAAGAAAACAATTAATTTCTTTCAACGGCTCAAAGGTAAAACAGGTGAAAAACCCATTTAATCATTTATCAACATTGTTATTAGTGGATCCCTATGGCCAGGCTTCAATCTCCATTCTCCATTCTTCATTCTCCATTCTCCAATACCAAATCACTCCCACCTTTTTGCACGTGGTTTTAGATCGGTAAGCTCTTCTATCTTCACAATTCGTTTTTCATCAATACTCTTTCGTGCAGCAATTCCAATAAGTACAGCCATTGCACCATCTCTTGAGTTGGCCTCATGATTCAAACCCTCCTCTAGTTTTGTACCTTTAAATAGCAGATCATGCATCCGCCTGTCACCACCCCAATGGCCTTTGCGTATATAAGGAAGTTTAACAAGTTCATACTCTTCAAAATTCTTTTGGATAATTATCTCATGAAATTCATTTTCTTTCTCAACATGGCTTTGATCCATTTCTTTTTCATATATAGCAGCCTGATCTTGCTGTTCTTTTTCCCTCCAGGGCAATCCTTCCCAGCTTTCCAGCCTTCCTTCCATACCGTTAAACGCAATCCGGAATCCTTCAAACGGAGAATAAGTAGTAAGAGAATAACTTACCTGAACATTATTGGCATATTTTATTTGTACGGCCATTTTATCAAAGATATCTATCTCTTCCCGCCACAAGCAATTATCCCTGATATACCCGTCATACTCTTCATTTTTAGCATACAGGCTCATGAGATGTTCATCTTTGGTCATATCCCAATAGAACTTACACTTCTCTTTATGTTCACAAATCCTACAGTTGGGTCCTCTAAAAGAATTGTTCTTGCCGTAATGCTCAAGATCCCCATAAGCATGCACTTCAACAGGCTCTGAATTTAACCACCAGTTCAGCAGGTCAAAATGATGTGAAGCCTTATGTAAAAGTAATGTTCCTCCTTCACTCCTCAAGCCATGCCAACGTCTAAAATATGAGGCTCCATGATATACATTAAGGTACCAATGAAAATCTACTGATGTAATCTCTCCAACTTTTTTCTGTACTAAAAATTCCTTAATCCTTGTTGGATATATACCATAGCGATAGTTAAAGCCCATAAAAATATTTTTATCTGAAGCCCTGTCTGCATCCAATATTTTCTGGCATTTAACCTCATCGGTTGTCATGGGTTTTTCGGTCGCCACATGAATACCTTTTTTTAATGCTTTAATAATAAATTCGTCATGTGTAGAATCTACAGTAGTTACCATGAGTAAGTCCACAGGGACTTTCTTAAGCATCTCGTCAAAATCGGTAAAGGTAGGACAATCTACACCGATGTATTTCTTTGCATACGCCAGCCTTCCGGGATTTATATCACATAATGCAACAAACTCAACAATGTCTCCATAATTTTCCAAAATGGATTTACCCCAAAAAGAAATTCCCCGCACACCTGTTCCAACAAGAGCAATACGTCTTTTGCCCTCAAATGGATTTTTTAATAGCATTCCATTTGCCGGGACAGAAAGCATTGTACCCGCAATAGCTGCTCCGGTAGTAGTAATAAAACTACGACGTGACATGGATCCTTTTTCTTTTTTCATAGTAGGTTGGTTTAGTTTTGATTTGATGCTGTAATTTACAAAAATATCAAAATAATTTCCATTTTGAACGAACAATAATAAGTGTAATATTTACACTTATTTATTCTTGCCGTCTATTCCATAATAAAATCAATCATTTCGAATACTTTCAAAAATATTATACTTCTATAAGCATTAAATTTTTTGAATAGATAAGCATACAGTAATTTCGTTATTTATAATAAGCCAATTAATAAGTTTTTATAAATTATTTATACCTAAAACCTAATATTTTCTAAGAATTTTTAGTATCTTTTAATTATAAATTATTTGATGTGGGCAAATTGATGAAAGGTACTTATTTTAACAAGTTGGTTTATTGTATCTGGATTATTGTTGTTTTCCATCCGGTATACTCTCAATACAACGAGATAAAATTTCAGCATCTTACCGTAAACGATGGACTTTCACAAAATACAGTAAGATTCATTGAACAGGATAAATATGGTTTTATCTGGTTAGGCACCTTTCAAGGCTTAAATCGTTATGATGGTTATGATTTCAAAATATACTCGATGAACCCTGATGATACATGCAGTTTAACATCAAATCGTATTCAAACCACTTATATAGATAGTATAGGAAATCTTTGGGTAAGAACACCTGATGGTTATGTTCATCTTTACAACTATGAATTAGATAATTTTACACGCTTCCCCCCCGGAAAATGTCCTCCTGATATTGATTCAGCCTTACAGATACAAGAAAATTCTGTTAAAGTATTAACCTATAAAAATCACCGCTTTATATTCACATATGGTAGCGAAACCAGCAGAATGTTTGAATACGTTGATTTAAATACAGGAAAATCAACCATAAGCGAAGCTAATCCATTTGATCCTACAAGTCTACATGATAATTATCTTTTAGATATTTTCCTAGATAAGGATTATAACCTATGGGTTGGAAGCTTTAGTAATGGTGTTAGTGTTGCAGATTTAAATCGTAAGCCATTTAACCATTATAAACGTAATCCAAACGAAACAATTGGAATCATTGATAACAATATCAGACCTATTTATATTGATGAAAAGGGGATAATGTGGATTGGTACACGCGACAAAGGTATCACACGCTTCGATAGGAAAAATAATACCTACAAGAACTATCAACATGATCCACAGAAAAACTCTATCGTAGGAAATGATATTCGCTGCATTTACAAAGACAATTATGGTTATATGTGGTTTGGAACAAAACAAGGCCTGGATTATTTTGACCCGCAAACAGAGACTTTTTATAATGTTATAATGGGAAATGTAGATATTAACTGGGTATTTGGTGTAAATGAAGATAGTCATAAAAATCTTTGGATATGCACATTTGGCGGATTATGTAAATTTAACCGGAACAACAAATCCCTGAAAGTATATAATGAAAGTGACGGTACTATAATCAATAACTATCTGCGTTTTTTCCATGAAGATAAACTTGGCTATTTTTGGGTTGGGTCCGAAAATGGCGGGATAACCCGTTTAAACAAAATAAATTCGATTGATGAATTTGAAGACAAATTTGAATCACGTCATTTTATTCATGATCCGCTGGATACAAATAGCTTAAGCAGTAACAGGGTATACGTGATGTGTGAAGATGAAAACGGGAAATTATGGTTTGGAACAGGCAATGGAATAAATGTTTTCAACAGGGAAACAGCTACATTCCTTAGAATAACCTCGGCAGACGGATTATCCAATGATATGATTGTCGGACTACTGAGCGATTTAAATGGGTACATTTGGGCAAGTCATAAAAGAGGGATTTCCCGAATTGATAATAAAACTTATCAAATAATGAACTTCGACACCCATGACGGATTACAGGCAAATGAGTTTAATGAAGATGCATATTTTTTTAATCTGAAAACACGTGAAATGTTTTTCGGAGGACCAAATGGTATAAATTATTTTTATCCGGACAGTATAAAAGAAAATAATATTACCCCTTCAGTATTTATTACTAAATTGGAAATCAACGATAAAGAAGTTAAAATAAACAAGGAAGTTGAAGGTAGTGTTATTCTTACAAAAAATATTATTTTAACACCTGAAATAAGGTTAAATCATCGTCATAAGCGCATAGCAATTGAGTTTACAGCATTACATTTTTCAAATCCTCAAAAAAATCAGTTCAAGTATATGCTGGAAGGATTTGAAGATAAGGATGACGATAAATGGATAAATGCTTCAGCAGAAAACAGAAGGGCTGTTTATTCAAACTTAAAACCTAAAAAATATATTTTTAAAGTCATGGCTTCCAACCCGGATGGTGTATGGTGTAAACAACCTGCAACTCTTACAATAATTGTAAGGCCACCCTGGTGGAAAACATGGGGGTTTCGAATAGTTGTCATTATTTTGTTAATTGGTTCTTCGATCTTATTCTATCAATTAAGAATGTATCAACTGAAAAAACAAAAACACGTACTTGAAAATAAGGTTGAACAAAGAACAGAACAAATTAAACAAGCCAATACACTTCTTGAAAAACAAAAACAATCCATTGAAAAGTCTCTGGTTTCCATTCAAACCTTAAGTAAATTCGGACAGCAGCTTACATCAACACTTGAATTAGCCAGTATTAATAAAATGGTATTTGATTATGTTAGCAATATGATGGAGGTAACCAATTTCGCCGTTGGAGTGTACAAAAAGAAAGAAGAATTGCTTGAATTCAGCTACTTTATTGAAAATGGAAATCCTCTTCCTCCATTTAACAGTTCACTATCGGATAAAACAAGTTGCGGTGCATGGTGTTTCAATAACCAAAAAATGATTTTTAGCAATCATTTCCTGGATGAATACCCCAAGTTTATTGATAATCTTAATATCAGAACATCAGAAGTACCAAAATCTGTTATTTATTTCCCGTTAACAACTAAAAAGAGTAAAATAGGAATAGTTACCATACAATCCAATAAGGAAAATGCTTATTCCGAGTATGAAAAAGCCATTATTCAGAACCTCGCATCGTATCTTTCCATTGCATTGGACAATGCAAACGTATATCAGGAATTGGCAAAAAAGAATAAGGAACTTACCAATCAAACCGTTATGCTAAATGAAACAAACAGCTTGCTGGAAGAAAGACAACAATTGATTGAAGAACAATCTGAAGAGCTAAAAGCAAAAACAGAAGAATTGAGCAAAACCAACAAAAAACTCAATCAACTGGTTGCAACAAAGGATAAATTTTTTTCTATAATTGCTCATGACCTTAAAAATCCTTTTAGCTCAATATTAGGTTTTGCCCGCCTTTTAAAGATAAGATATAATGTTCTTGAAGAAGAAAAGAAAATAAGATTCATTGACTCCATTCTCTCCTCTGCCAGTAACTTATATGCCCTGCTTGAAAACCTTTTAGACTGGTCAAGAACTCAAATGGGATCAGTTAAATACGAACCTGAAATATTCTCATTGAATGAAATAATAAAATTGAATATTGACCTGGTTGATAATATGCTACATATAAAAGGAAATGAAATAAAAACAGATATTCCACCCGACACATATATATATGCTGATAAGAACATGATAAATACAATTATCAGGAACCTGTTAACAAATGCTATAAAATTTACAGAAAAGGGAACAATAAGCATTATTGTCAGGGAAGAATCAAAGTTTGCAGTAACACATATCATTGATACAGGAAGTGGTATTGAACAAGAAAAGCTTGCAAATCTTTTTAATATTGGAGCAGTAAAATCAACTCCTGGAACCAAAAATGAATCAGGGACCGGCTTGGGCTTAATCATCTGCAAAGAATTTATTCGCAAAAACGGAGGAGAATTATATGTGGAAAGCCGCGTAGGCAAAGGTTCCGACTTCTATTTTACAGTGCCTTCCACAGTTGGGGATGCGATATAGAACAAAAAACTGTTTGAAATTAGGTACACTGAAATAGAAGTTAAAACTAGATGGAAGTTTTTTTTGAATATTGTATTAGCTGAACTCTTCAATTTAAATAATGTAAATAACCTAATACTATTTATTATGATTACAGTCAACGAACTACTAAACAGGAAAGGACACGACTTCTGGTATGTAAGTCCAAATGATACTGTATTAGATGCTTTGCAGGTTCTTGCTGAAAAAGATATTGGTGCAGCTATGGTTATTGATAATGGAAAGTTGGTTGGGATGTTCTCTGAAAGGGATTATGCAAGAAAGCTTGTATTGCATAAACTTACTTCAAAGGAATCTAAAGTGCGTGATATAATGAGTAAAGACCTGGTAGTTGTAAATCCAGATACCAGGATTTATGATTGCATGGCACTTATGACTAAAAGACGTGTGCGTCACTTACCTGTCATGCAAGATAATAAAGTAGCTGGACTAATATCTATCGGTGATGTCGTAAACGAAGTAATAAACGATCAAAAAATTACGATAAACGATCTGGAAAAATACATATTGGGTACCGGGTATGGTGCTGATATTTAACATAACTTAAACTCTTTGAGCGGGAAACGGGATTATTCGCCTCGGTATTAACTCGGCTCATGAGCTCTCCGCCACGGCGGATCGGTTCGAACCCGCAACCCTCAGCTTGGGATCCGCCAGCTGGCGGACCACCCCTGAGCTACTCCCATTTGAAATATTTATTTATTGACTTTTTGATTTATTG